>NZ_JAOVFN010000004.1:0-278287 GCF_034650275.1 Acinetobacter sp. IRS14 | reverse complement strand
CCGTGAAGGTGGTCGTACTGTAGGTGCTGGTGTTGTTGCGAAAGTAACTGCATAATCACTTTCAGTGAAAAAAAGCGCTCTTTTTAGAGCGCTTTTTTTATATTTAATTGTCTAACAATCACTATAAAAGCTGGCCTTAACTGATATTTCAATGTCCTTATTTACCCTTAATCCTTTTTATGAAATTTGTATGATAAGAATCAAGAAAACGAACAATAAAGTTTGAGTAATTTGGATTACTTAATAAGGAGCTTTGGGTATGAATGCTAAAGTGAATATTACTAATCGCGCAGGGGCGAGCTTTCCTGTACGTCGTATGAACTTTGACTTTAATGATGTACCAGAATATTGGATGAATGGTTCTGCTGGACTCACACACTTTATGACAGCATTGTCGGCTTTGTTTCCGGCAGGTGAGAAATTCTTCATAGATAGTGTACGTGCTGTACGTTATCACCCATCTATTAAAGATGATGAAGCATTACAAAAAGAGATTAGTGCCTTCATTGGGCAAGAAGCAATGCATACTCAAGAGCATGTAAATTTTAATGCTTCTGCTCAAAAGTTTGGTCACGATGTAGAAACATTAGAGAAGTTTACCGACACAGCGATTCAAACAGCAATTAAAACTTTTGTAAAAATTGTTAAACCTTTCGGTATGACCAAAGAAATGGTTGACCTGACAGCTACAACAGCACTTGAACATTTTACGGCTACTATCGCTTCACAGTTATTAGTTAATAACCATATTCAAGAGCTTATGACAGATGAAACAATGTCAACCATGTGGTATTGGCATGCTATCGAAGAAAATGAGCATAAAGCTGTAGCTTTTGACGTGTACGAAGGTGTATTTGGTAAGGGTGTAAAAGCTTATGCCTTACGAACCAGTTCACTAGTATTTGCTATGACTTTAATCTTTTTGATTCAATCATCTTTTGTACTTCGTTTATTAAAACAAGACAATAAGTTGAATTTAAATGAACTATCAGTAATTTATAAATATGGATATAGCCCATCTAAAGGTATTATTAGTGGTATGGCTAAAGAAATGTTAGCTTACTTTAAACTTGGTTTTCATCCAAATGACTTAGATACAGTTGGTCTATTGAAAACATGGAAAGCAAAGTTAGGTTTGTAATTTAAATCTATGTTGATTTGAAAGGGCTCATGAGTAGCCCTTTTTTCTTTTTAAGTATTATTTGCTAACAATAAGTATAAGTAAATCTATGCACCTTTATGCGGTTATTAATGACCTCATCTGATATTTCTCTGTCCTCATCTGCACTTAATTGGTACATCGAAAGACGTATGATTATAAATATTAAGAAAATAAATAAAGTTATATGTGAATTAGCTATTCACTTAAAAGGAGTCTGAGATGAATGCTAAGGTAAATATTTCCAATCGTGCTGGTGCTACTTTCCCCGTGCGTCGTATGGACTTTGAATTTGCTCAGGTCCCACGCTATTGGGCGAATTATGATGCGGCATTAACACATTTTATGACAGCATTATCGGCCCTTTTCCCAGAGGGTGAGCAGTTCTTTGTAAATAGTACTCGTGCTGTTCGAAATGATCCAAAGCTTGCCGATCCAGATCTTCAAAAAGAAATCAGTGCTTTTATTGGTCAAGAAGCAATGCATTCGAAAGAGCATTTAGCATTTAATGCTTCAGCGCAGGCTTATGGTTATGATGTCCGTCATATGGAAAAGCAAACAGGAAAAGTCATTAAGATGGGTACGGCTGTTGTAACCAAGTTAATGAAACCTTTTGGCTACACCAAAGAAATGATTGATTTGACTGGAACATGTGCGCTAGAACATTTTACGTCTACGATTGCGGCTGAGCTTTTACAAAACCCTGAAATTCAGGCGATGTTCCAAGACAACACGATGTATCATTTATGGATGTGGCACGCAGTTGAAGAAAATGAACATAAAGCTGTGGCATTTGATGTGTACACAAGCATGTATGGGCAAGGTCCGAAAGCTTATTTTATGCGCTCAGCAGCTTTAATTATTGCAATGGCATTAATCTTTGCAACACAATCTTATTTTACTGCTAAGTTACTCAAGACTGATGATAAATTAACTTGGAAAGATACGAAGTACATGCTTAAGTTTATGTATGGTCGTAAAGGTTTTATGACACGTCAAATTCCAGAGTTACTTGATTTCTTAAGACCAAAATTTCATCCAAATGATTCTGATACTACAGCGCTGTTAGCAACTTGGCGTGAAAAACTAGGTCTCTAAAAAGGATGGTAAAAAAGGGCAATTTAATTGTCCTTTTTTTTTTACTCGTTTTTTCTTGTGAAGTTTTTATAATACGCATTACTTTAAAACTTTGATTGTGCTGAACCCCATGATTCGTATTATGCAAAACACTGATGTTGATATTGTTGTACAAATCGAAAAATCAGTGCAAACACACCCATGGTCAAGACAGCAATTTGTAGAATCTTTGAATTCTTATCAATGTACCGTTATTGAGTCACAAAATAGAGTCGTTGGGTTTTGTATTTTACAACCAGTATTGGATGAAGCAAATTTATTACTCATGGCAGTTGATCCTAAAATGCAAGGTCAGGGCTTAGGATATGAATTATTAAATGCATCAATTGATCAATTAAAAAATCAACCAGTACAAATATTTCTAGAAGTTCGGGAAAGTAATAAAGCCGCTATCGGTTTATATGAAAAAACAGGTTTTCACCAAATCGACCTTCGTCGCAATTATTATCCTACCCCAGAAGGGGGGCGGGAACATGCAGTCATTATGGTAAAAACCTGTACAGATGATTTTGCTTCTTTATTCTAAATTTTGATCTGATTGCTTTTCATAAGAAATTTAGATCAAAATTATTTAATAATTAAATTATTCCATTCAGAAGGTAATGTTGTCATAAGCGACGTACCTAACTGTTGAATTTCCTCGGGTGATAAGGATCTGTTTAAGCGGCGCCATTGCCCATCGAGTAAAAGTTCTAAAGGGGTGTATTGCGATTTATAATTCATTTTGGCTGAGTGCGGCACCCAATAGCCTAAATAAAGATATTCTAAACCAAGCGATTTAACGTATTCGATTTGGTTCAGAATAGAGTAAACACCCAGTGATCTACGATGTTCTTCAGGATCAAAAAAAGTATAGACCGCAGACAATCCATCATCCATTAGATCGCAAGTAGACACACTGATTAGACGGTTATCTTTCCAAAGCTCAAGAAAAAAGCTATCTGTACAACTATGTACTAAAAATTTTTCAAACTGATCTAAGCTTGGTGGGAACATATCACCATCAGCATGGCGTTCATTAATATAGCGTTCATATAAATCATAATGAATTTGAGCAGCTTGTTGAGTTGGCAAAACAGTCATGGTCAGATCTTGATTTCTTTTCCACGCTTTTTTTTGCATGCTGTTCATTTGGAAATCGGCAACTGGAACGCGACAAGATAAGCATTGTCTACATAAATGGCATTCAGGGCGATAAACGAAGTCACCGCTACGGCGAAATCCTAAACGAGAAAGTTCTGAAAGAGTGACCACATCAATCCGATGAATAGGGTCTAAAAACACCATGCGCGCCGATTTATTTTCTAGGTAGCTGCAATCATGAGGTGGAGTAATATAATACTGCAGATCATTTAAAAGGGACTTCGGGTGATATGATTTCATGATTGGTCCCTCCTGTTATCATTCCATTAATTTTGCATCTAATGCTATTGTTTTACTTGAAAATACACGTTCTTGATACTTTTTCCAATTGATAGAGGGGTGAATAATTACATCTTGTAACGATTTTAAGTATTCTTGACGAGAAAGTGTACAAGCCCCCAAGCTAATTAAGTGACTATTTACCAGTTGGCAGTCTACCCAAGGGAGCTGATTTTCTTGTCCAATCAGCATTAATGTATAAAAAGCCATTTTTGAAACATCTGTTTCATTACTAAACATTGACTCACCGAAGCATCCTTTGCCAATCGTAATGCCGTATAGACCTCCGACAAGTTCGTTTTGATCCCAGACTTCCACACTATATCCATAGCCAGCATTAAACATCTCACAATAGCCCTGAATAATATCTTCGCTAATCCAAGTTTCATCTGCATAACTTCTTGGTAAAGAACATGAGCGAATAACTTCTTCGAAGGCATGATTAACGGTAATTGTATAATCATGTTTTTTCATGTTTCTAAGGAGAGACTTGCTTGGCTTGTAATTTTGAGGATAAATCACACACCGAGGCTCAGGGCTCCACCAACAAATGGGTTCATCTTCATTGAACCACGGAAATAATCCGTGGGTGTATGCTTCATATAGAGTAGAAGGGGAGAGATCAGCTCCAATACAAATTAAACCATGACCATCCGGATCGGCTTCAATCGGGTCAGGAAAAATGAATTGAGAGAGTGGAAGTTTCTGCATAGAAAATAAAATGAAATGGAATGGTTCAAAATTAACGTAACTAAGCTTCATTGACAATTTTTATTGTTCAACTTTAGCATGCATGAACGAATAGAAAAGGTTTGCGTGATGCTAAAACTTATTGCAGAAGATTTTATTGATATTAAGAAAATTGATTTGGTTTTACCAATTTATCAAGGGCTTGTTGATAAAACGCGGTGTGAAGAGGGGTGTGTCGCGTATGATTTATATCATGATATAAAAAATTTAGGACATTTTGTTTTTATTGAGGAATGGGTAGACCAGGCAGCATTAGATCGACATGTTCAGTCTGAGCACTTTCAACGGTTAGTTCCTCAGATTGACCAATATCAGACGAGGTCAGGACGTTTTACACATTTAGACCATTTTGAAAATATAAAGAGATAAACATCATAAAACATAAAAAAAGACACCCAATCGTTTATTGGATGTCTTTTGTTGCATCGATTAAATTAAGCGAGATTATCTAGATATTTTTCAGCATCTAGAGCAGCCATACAGCCTGACCCAGCAGAAGTAATCGCTTGACGATAAATGCTGTCAGCGACGTCACCAGCAGCAAAAACACCAGCTACAGAAGTTGCTGTTGCATTACCAGAAGTACCGCTTTGTACTTGGATATAGCCATCACGTAAGTTTAATTGACCATCAAACATTCCAGTATTTGGTTTGTGGCCAATTGCAACGAATAGACCATGAACCTCTACGTCTTGCTTAGATTCATCTTGAGTTGATTTAAGGCGAACACTTGTTACACCAGTATTGTCACCCAATACTTCTTCAACTTCGTGATTCCAGATAATGCTGATTTTGCCTTCTTTTTCTTTGGCAAATAAATGATCTTGCAAAATCTTTTCAGAACGTAAGCTATCACGGCGGTGTACTAGCGTTACATGTGAAGCAATATTTGATAAATAAAGCGCTTCTTCAACAGCAGTGTTACCACCACCTACAACCATTACTTTTTGGTTTTTGTAGAAGAAACCATCACATGTTGCACATGCGCTTACGCCTTGACCCATAAAGTTTTGTTCAGACTCTAGGCCAAGATATTGAGCTGTAGCACCAGTTGCAATAATCAAAGCATCACATGTGTACTCTTCCATATCACCTTTTAGAACAAAAGGACGTACGTTTAAGTCCACTTCGTTAATATGGTCATAGACGAGTTCTGTACCAAAGCGTTCAGCATGTGCTTGCATACGATCCATTAATGCAGGACCTGTTAAACCTTCAGGATCGCCCGGCCAGTTGTCAACTTCGGTTGTTGTTGTAAGTTGCCCACCTAGTTGTAAACCTGCAATCAAAGTAGGTTTAAGGTTTGCACGTGCTGCATAGACAGCTGCACTATAGCCCGCAGGGCCAGAACCGAGAATAATTAACCGAGAATGACGAGCACTCATTGAGGGTATCCTTATTTATTTCGAGAATTTTGAAAATTATACGTGAATTTGCCGATCAATAGCGTTAAATCAATGTGGATAATATTGATCAGGTCAATCGAATTAAGTTATATAACAATATAGAAGTGCCTCATGTTAACAACAACTGTAAAGAATCATGCACCTTTTTTGTAAGAACAGGTGCATAATATAAAGTTCATTCGTTGAAGATCTAGAATGTAGTTCTTCACATCTCTAAACCAATAATTAAATGGGTTACAGGACAGTATATGACTGCGGTGTCGAGTGTTTATGCACAGCGCTTATTGATGACATTATTCTTGGTTTCTTTTGGCATTTATATGTTTCTGGCAACAGTAACATATACACCATTTGATCCGGGCTGGATGCATATTTCCAGTGATACTCAGCAAGTATCCAATGCAAGTGGTATTGCTGGCGCATGGATTGCAGATTTGCTGTTTGGTTTTTTAGGATGGGCAAGTTTGCTTATTCCAATTTTCCTTTTTATTGAAGCAATACAGGTGTGGTGGCCACGTAGTTTTTTAAACCGCCCATTTCGTTATGCTGCACAATTCTTTTTAATTTTGGTTGTGTCTAGCCTGCTTTATTTACATTGGAATGTGCCGGCAGATACTTTAGATAATGCGGCTGGGGGAATTATTGGTTACGAGTTAGGTCAAAGCCTATCTCAATTGCTAACAATTTATGGCGCGACTTTATTCTTACTCGTTTTCGGAGTGGTTTTGTTTACTCTTGCATTTGGGGTGCAATGGAGCAAAACATGGGTTACGCTCAAAGCGACACCAAGCTATTTACAAGATTTATTTTATAAAAACGTATCACCAAACGAATCGGATTATGACTTAACAACTCAGCCTGCTAACAAAGCAGCGGCAGTTAAAGTTGCACAAAACACTGAGGCCAATGCTTCAGATGAAAAAGAAGTGCCAGTTCAATCTGAAACTACTCAATCACAACCTACAGCAACACGACATGATGCGGTTGCTGAAAGGTTATTTGCAGATGTCTTAGCGAAAGAGCAGAGCCGACCTGAACCTGTAGCAGTTGAGCCAGTTGCAAATACTCAAAACTTTGAACATACGCTTGAGCAAGCCCATAAGCTTGAAAAAGATAGCCAACGTTTAGTGGCTACGGGTGAAGTGTGGCGTGCTTTACAACGTGATGATGCGAGTCATAAGCAAGAAATTGATGCACTTTTAAGAGCAGCTGATGATTCAACAGAACAAGCTCCTGCTCATGATCAATTCCAGCAAACTATTTCACAAGTTCATCAAACTCAATCTACAGCTAAACAAGACTTACATGGTCTTGACTGGAATGATGATGAAATTTTTGATGAGTTGCTTGCTGCGGTTCCAAACAGTAAAACTGCAACAGATGTGCATACACCATTTGTTCAAGATCAACATGTAGAAGCAGAACCAACTTCACAATCTGTGAATATTGCGAATGAAACATCTTCACCTTTATCAAATGTAAATCAATCACCTAAAAATTTAGCAAACGAACAAGTCTTTGAAGATTTTGATGATTTATTAATAGATGAAGATATTGCGCCCGCTGAACCTGTCAGAGCAAGTAGTTATGCGCAATCTTCAGCATTTGTAAAAGCTCCTATTCAAACGACTATTCAGGCCGATAAACTTTCAAAAGAAGAGTTTATTGAGGCATGGCAGGAAACTGCTGGGAAACCTCAAGAAAATCTTGATATTGATGAAGATGATTTCGATTTAGATGCGCCATTAACAGATGCAGCTGGTCGACCAATGTCTCGTGCAATGCAGGTTGCCAAGAAGCGTTTGGATTTACCAACTTTGCCAGGTCTTGATCTACTTGATAAGGTTGATCCGAATAAGAAAGTTAACTTCACTGAAGAGCAGCTTTCGCGTTTATCTGAATTACTTGAAATTAAGTTACAAGAATTTAATGTTAAGGCTCAAGTGGTTGAAGCTCAACCAGGACCGGTAGTTACCCGTTTTGAGTTGGATTTGGCACCAGGTGTTAAAGCATCTAAGGTAACCAATATTTCACGTGACTTAGCCCGTTCAATGTCGATGGCCTCTGTTCGTGTAGTGGAAGTAATTCCTGGTAAACCATATATTGGTATTGAAGTACCAAACAGTGCCCGTGAAATGGTGCGTTTGATTGAACTATTGGAAACGCCAACATATCGCGATCCAAGCGCATTAATCAGTATGGCGATGGGTAAAGATATTTCGGGTAATCCCGTATTAACTGATTTAGCCAAAGCCCCACACATGCTAGTTGCGGGTACAACGGGTTCTGGTAAATCGGTTGCGGTAAACTCGATGATTTTATCGATGTTGCTTAAATATACACCTGACCAGCTGCGTTTGATTTTAATCGATCCAAAACAGCTTGAACTTGCAAACTATAATGATATTCCGCATTTATTAACTCCAGTCGTTACTGACATGAAAGATGCAGTAAGCGCGTTGAACTGGTGTGTGAATGAAATGGAACGTCGTTATAAGCTGATGTCGTTCTTAAAGATTCGTAAATTAAGTGACTACAACCGTAAAGTTGAAGAAGCAATTGCGAATGGGGAAGATCTAATTGACCCAACTTGGAAACCAAGTGATTCGGCGACACAAGAACGCGCACCTCGTTTAACACCATTACCATCTATTGTGATTGTTGCGGATGAGTTTGCCGACATGATTATGCAGGTGGGTAAAAAAGCAGAAGAAATGATTACGCGTTTAGCGCAAAAATCTCGTGCTGCTGGTATTCACCTATTGCTTGCAACTCAACGTCCCTCTGTTGATGTCATTACTGGTTTGATTAAAGCCAATATTCCAACGCGTGTCGCATTGCGTGTAAACAGTAAAATTGACTCGCGTACTATCTTGGACGCAGGTGGTGCAGAAGATTTGCTCGGTCATGGTGACATGCTGTTCTTAGGGCCTGGTAAAATCGAACCTGAGCGTGTGCATGGTGCATTCATTAGCGATGATGAAGTCAACCGCATTTGTGATGCTTGGCGTGAACGTGGTGAGCCGGATTATGTCGACGAAATCTTGACTCCATTTGACGAAGAACCGACTTCACGTGGTTTTGAAGAGGGTGAGGGTGGTTCTGACCGTGATGCACTTTATGATCAATGTGTGTCATTTGTTTTAGAGACTCGTAAAGCTTCTACATCGTCACTACAGCGTAAATTTAGCCTTGGTTATAACCGTGCTGCTCGTATCATTGATCAAATGGAAGAGAATGGTATTGTGAGCGCAATGGGACCTAACGGTAAGCGAGATATTTTAGTTTAAGAACTTACCCCTAAAAAAAGCCTCTCTGGAGGCTTTTTTTATAATTTGAATAAACTGAATCTATTTATAAAATGACTTAAAGATTTTAACGTATAGTAAAAAATGCTAATGTATTTTTCCTAAATAAATAACAACGAATTAAATCTGGAGGAAAACATGTTAGTTGCGTTAATTACGTTAGCTTTTATCCATTTTTGTGCACTTATTACTCCAGGACCTGATTTTTTTCTTGTATCTCAAACAGCGATTAGTCGATCACGTAAAGACGCTATGTTAGTGGTGGGTGGTATCACAGCAGGGGTTATGTTCTGGGCTTGTTTGGCACTGATGGGATTAAATCTTATTTTTGAAAAAATGGCTTGGTTAAAGCAAGGTTTACTCATCGCCGGTGGCTTATATTTATGTTGGTTAGGCTATCAGATGTTGCGTTCGGCATTTTCAAAAAATCAGCAAGAAGATAATGTTGCTGTAGAGCTACCAAAAGCACCTTACCTATTTTTTATTAAAGGCCTGATAACCAATCTATCAAATCCTAAAGCTGTTATTTATTTTGGTAGTGTTTTCTCTTTATTTTTAGCCAACCCTCAACTTGATCAGGTTCACTGGCTGCTCTTTATTATTGTCACAGTCGAAACAATTTTATGGTTCTGCTTTGTGACATTTATTTTTTCATTGCCAAGTTTTAGATCAGCTTATCGTAATTTTTCAAGATGGATTGATGGTATTTCCGGTGGCATTTTTACCGTATTTGGTATTTTCCTCATTGGAAATCGATAAATTGAGATAAGAAAAAAGCCTCTTGAAGAGGCTTTTTAAATTACTAAATTTTAATATTTTTAAAAAATTAATAAGTTAAATTTTAGATCACTTAGGTAGGATTCATATAATAAAACTGATAAGAATCAGCAGCCACATGATAGAACCTATAATAATTAAAATGATTTGAGGTGTATTGAATTTTTCTTGCTCAATCGTTGTTTCTATTTGTTTTTGTGTATAGTTCAACGCTTTAAAGGCTGGGATTAAAAATATAATGCTGCAGAGAGAGATAAGCCAGTAAGGATCAGGTAGGCGAACCAGTAAAGATGTAATGAGATATCCTAGATACATCCAACCTGAAGAGAAGTCATGAGGATATTCTTGTTCTTTTGAATAGGTTTTTATTCGATTAAATAGTGAATATAAAAATAATATAGAAAAAATTGCACGAGCAGCGGGCATAATATTTAACTTATCTTTGATTAGAAAAAATCGCCATGCTTTAAACATCCACCAAATTTGGTATAGACTAAAAGAAATAAAGGATAGAAAGATAAACTTATTAAGGCTAATAACTTTTAAATTTTCTATATGGTTTGATTGGATAGATTGTGTTTGATTTAAATTAATAGGTTCTGGATTCATGAATTTATATTTAGAATGAAATAATGCTGATGACTTTAAGATTATTTTTTATAAAAGTAAATAATTTAGATATTTGAATGAACCACATAATCTATCTACTAAATTTTACTAAGATAGATTATGCAGTCTTATTCAAATAAAAAAAGCTTAAGCAAACTTTGCTAGAACTTCTAAAAATGGTGCCGATTGACGCGGAAATTTGGCAATCACATCATGGATGCGTTGGCCTTCAGGGTCTTTGGCATTAATATCGCGTCCGTCCGCAATAAATTGAGTCAAAAGACGTTCATAGTCTGTTGGACGCATATGTTTGAATGCATGGTAGAGCACATGAAAATCTGCGTTCACACCCGCTGGCGGAAGTTGGTTGAGGTAGGCAAAAACACGCTCATCGGACCATTCTTCATTGAAAGTTGCTGGCTGTGATAATGCCATGACAATCTCCTCAGTTTTAAAAAAGGCAAAATAACTTGCGTTATTTTGCCTTGATTCTGTTTTATTGAATAGTCAGAAATAGAATTATCGTTCTTCAGGTAAATTGATATTCATTTCTAACATTTCGATATTAGCTTCAGAGCGAACTTGCATTTGAATATGCTGTTCGCCTACACCGCTGACATAACGACTAACCACTTGCATGATTTCTTTCTTCATCTGATCAATTTTGTCTTGGCTTAAACGGCGGCCTAAACCTTGTTCAGAAGCAACAATAACTTTTAAACGATCTTTTGCAGTTTGAGCACTTGATGGCTTTTCGTCACTGCTAAATAATTTACTCCAGAATCCTGCCATATCTACGCTCCAAATAGTCGTGCTAACCAGCCTTTAGGTTGAGCTGTGATGTGTCTATAAGGACGGTCTTCACCAAGAAAGCGAGCAACCAAATCATCATAACCCTGACCAGCTTTAGTTTCTGAATACAGAATTACTGGCTTACCTTCGTTTGATGCTTGTAATACACTTGGACATTCTGGGATAACACCTAATGTCGGTACGCGTAAAATATCTTTAGAAATATCATCAATGGTCAGCATTTCCTGACGGTCTGCGCGTTCAGGGTTGAAGCGTGTAATACATAAATGTTTACGTATACGTCCTTCGTTTTGTTCAACCTTTTTGGTTTTGCTATCTAACATACCAATAATACGGTCAGAGTCACGTACTGAAGAGATTTCAGGGTTTGTTACAATGATTGCTTCATCTGCATGATACATGGCTAAAATTGCACCACGTTCAATACCAGCAGGTGAGTCACAAATGATGTAATCAAATTCTTGAGATAGCTCATCAATAACACGAGCAACACCATCGTCGCTCAACGCATCTTTATCACGTGTTTGTGAAGCTGGTAAAATATAAAGGTTTTCGATATCTTTATCGCGAATAAGGGCTTGCTGCAGACGTGCTTCGTTGTTAATAACATTGACAAAATCATAAACAACACGACGCTCACAACCCATAATTAAATCAAGGTTACGTAAGCCTACATCAAAATCAATCACAACAGTTTTATGACCACGAAGGGCTAAACCTGTTGCAAAAGATGCGCTCGTTGTAGTTTTACCTACACCACCTTTGCCTGATGTTACGACAACAATTTTGGCCACCGAATCCACTCCTATTATGGTCATTCACCCTTAAAAGGGCTGTTTTTTGGTGATTTGCTTAATAAACTAAAGTTCAATCGCTTCAAATTCAAGCTCTTGCTTTTCATTTAAATAAATATGTACTGGTTTTTTTACCACATGTTTAGGGATATCATCTGCGACACAATACGTTCCGGCAATGGAAACGAGCTCAGCCTCTAAAGATTGGCAAAAAATGCGTGCAGCTGCGTGCCCGCCCGCACCAGCAATGACTCTACCACGAACTGTGCCATAAATATGTATATTTCCTGATGCAATCACTTCAGAACCACTATTCATGCCAGCTTTTAAAATAATATCGCCGTTATCTTGTACGAGGGATTGGCCTGTACGTAAAATTTCATCATGATAAGAGGTAATATGAGCAACCGCTATCTTGTTTAGTGGTTTTTTTGTTTCTGCTGAAGACGATGCAGGAGCGGTAGCAGGTTTTTCTACAATAGCGACTTGTTCTGTTGTGGCTTTAATACGCTGTAATGGTTGATCTGCCGGTAAAACAGGGAATTGAATAGCGCGAGCTTCATCTCCCAAAATACCATCGATTACCGCCATAGGCTGTAGACCCAAGCTCACCAGAAGTTGAATTAATGCAATTAACTCTTGCTCAACCGTACTATCAATAATTACTAAAGTTCCTTGATAGGAACCTTCATTTAATATATTTGATAATTGCTGGCGGATCACATCATGATCATTGGTATCGAAGGTTATCCTGCTAAAGTTAACCATTCTGCCGGTAATCCGGATATCAGCCATAAGTCTTCCTTCAAGGCGTTAAAACGAGCTGTAATATCGTTAAGTTTATTGTAAATAGAGCAAATGCTAGAACAAATCGTGCCAATTCTCTAGCGTGTTTAATAAAAAATTAAGTAAATGCTTATTCTTTGATTCGATCATACTCCGCAAGCGTTTGTTGCCATTGTTTGACCTTGACCTGTTTTCGTACAGACTCCAGTGTCTCGAACA
This sequence comes from Acinetobacter sp. IRS14, assembly GCF_034650275.1. Lineage (NCBI taxonomy): Bacteria > Pseudomonadati > Pseudomonadota > Gammaproteobacteria > Moraxellales > Moraxellaceae > Acinetobacter > Acinetobacter sp. IRS14. The sequence goes on along the minus strand of NZ_JAOVFN010000004.1, from coordinate 265,107 downwards.
CGACAGATTCAACCAATTGCTCAAGCTGACGATTATTAATATTTATTTCACTCACTTTTTGAGAAATTAATTGATAAGTAGAATTCGGACTGTTTGGTGATCCCTCAATTAAAGGTTCAATTAAACCTGCACTAATATTTTCACCTAATCTTTGGCCAATACTCTGAATTTGCTGTTCAATACGACCACCGACTAAAGGAATTAAGCGTAATAATTGGGTTAGCTCAGGCGTATCTACTATGGCCTGATCTACAATTTTCCCAACGCCTTTTGTAATTGCCGGTTTTTGTTCTTTTAAAGCAGTCGCTAAAGACTCTTGTAATAATACTGTTAGGGTAGCAGTAAATTGCTCACGATGATGATTAACCAAGTCGTGAATAATCTGTTTATGGCTAGAACTGGTTTGAAGTTCATATCTAATGCCATCAATCACAGTAATAACAACACGATCGGAAAGTTCTTCCATGACAACGCGATAGTAAAATAATCCAGTCTTTCGCCAGCTTTCCGGAATAACTCGATAGCCCATTTCGTGTAAACGATAAGCAATAATCCCAGCTCGGAACAAACGTAGAAAACGAAGCTGAGGAATAATGGCTAAAATTTCATACCAGTGAATAAAAGGGAAAAAGAACCAACGTTTATGGTGTTTATTGATGATCGCAATGCTCCAGCGCACGAGCAGCTCAACAATTAAAAAGCCAATAAACCAAGCTTCTGATGTGATCACCCACGGGTGTAATGAATTACGGTAAAAGCTCAATATCTGGGGCAAATGAATGTGTTCAAAGAACCATGCCCCAATACTGCTCATTAAAAAGAAATTAGTCGCAAGACAGAACAGGTTAAAAATAATAATAAACACCATAAAGATGTCATAGATCAAAAACAGCTTAAAGGAAAGGCTGTTTGGATCTACATGATGATATTTCGTTTTTTTCCCAGCGCTGTTTTGCATAATAACGGATGCTTTCTTAAATATTTGTAGAGGTATATTGAGATTTCATTTGCTCAATAAGTTGATCTTTTTCGGTCCAGATTTCATGCACCCATTGTTGGAAACGTTCACGGTAAACCGCATCATCTTCATAGTTTCCACCAAGAACCCAGTCTGGAATTTCAATTTTACGCAAATTTACTGCAATTCTTGAAACATCACCGAGCCAGAAATCGCTATATCCTGGAACACCATTTGGATAGACAATTGTCATATCAACTAAGGCATCAATTTTGTCACCCAAAATATTCAAGGCAAGTGCCAAGCCACCTGCTTTGGGTTTAAGCAAATGCTTATATGGCGATTTTTGCTGGTCATGTTTTTCTTGAGTAAAACGAGTACCTTCTAAATAATTCAATAATGTGAAGGGCTGGCTTAAAAGCTGCTCGCAGGCTTTACGTGCTTCCATCATGTCACGATCTTTGAGCTCAGGATTCTTTGCAACCTGTTCTTTGGTGTGACGTTTCATCATCGGGAAGCCAAGAATTTTAAAAGCTTGTCCAACGAAAGGAATAAAGATGAGTTCCCATTTGGTAAAAAAGCGGGTGAGTGGCATACGGGTTAAACCAAAATATTGATTCACCGTTGTATCAACCCAACTTTGGTGGTTACACGTCATGAGATAACGACCTTGCATATTTAGGTTAAGTCCCTCATCAATCGTGATATCCCATTTTAGATTTGGTAAAACATGGTCAATTAACCAATTGTTTACCCCTAACCAGCTGTTTGTAATTTGAATATTGGTTTCATCTATTTTAGATGATTTTTTTAAAAGCTTGGTCAGACCTAGTGCAAGAACAGGTGGACCATGAAAAAACGTACTTCCTGTAATGACTGTACCTACAGTGAGTCCACGTGTAATTTTTTTTAGCGCAGATTGCTTATTGGGTGCAGTTGACATATGAATGACCCCGAATGTCTAAAATCCATAGAAAAGTTGTTCAACTATAACTGTCATAATATGAAATACAACGATATCTTAGACAACAATGAAGAAATTGTGATGAGGTAGCATCTTAAAGTGCATCAAAATATTACAAAAACATAACTAAACTGTTTATTATTAACAAAATATCAATGTTTTATACTTCCTTTTTGTTTCATTATTCACTCAACAACAAAACACTCAAAGTGAGGAGGCATGCAATGCGTGCATTAGTTATTTCAACAGTGGTAGGGGCAGCAGTAGTACTTTCTGGTTGTCAAACAACAGGTAACAACCTTGGTGGCGTTGAATACGATAAAGCCGCATTAGGTACATTAATCGGTGCAGCAGCTGGTTACGGTATTTCTAAATCAAGTGCAAACTCTAGCCGTCAAAACAACCGTGCTGCAGCAATTGGTGCAGTTCTTGGTGGCGCTAGTGGTTTATACCTTGACCAAAAAGAGAAAAAATTACGTCAACAAATGGCGGGTACTGGTGTAGACGTTAACCGTAATCCAGATGGTTCTGTTCAATTAGTTATGCCTGGTAGCATTACTTTTGATACAAACAAATCAAACATCAAGCCAAACTTCTACTCAACTTTAAACAAAGTTGCTCAAACTTTGGCTGAAGATAACAAGAGTGCAATTCTTGTAACAGGTTATACTGATAACACTGGTAATGATTCAATTAACATTCCATTATCACAAGCACGCGCTCAATCAGTACGTAGTTATTTAGCTAGCCAAGGCGTATCTGCTAGCCGTATCGACGCGCAAGGTTTTGGTTCATCTAACCCAATCGCAGATAACTCAACTGCAACTGGCCGTGAACAAAACCGTCGTGTAGAAATCAGCATTTATGCTAAACAATAAGATTTAGTTTATTGTTTCAAAAACCACCTTCGGGTGGTTTTTTTATGGGTGCAGTACAAGAAATAATCACGACATTCTGCGGCGCATAAATTGCATTATTAGACATCATTTATACATATCCATAGATTTACTATTGGGATTCTAAAACAGAGATGACTATAATCATGCTCGAAAAATTAAGAGGTAATACACGATGTCATCTGCCAGTCAATTGAACAACAAGCAAGAAGAAGCCATGAAATATACTCAGGGCCCTTTATTGGTGCTTGCTGGCGCTGGTTCAGGTAAAACATCGGTAATTACGCGTAAAATTGCCTATTTGGTGCAGCATTGCCGTATTCCAGCGCATCGTATAACCGCGATGACCTTCACAAACAAAGCTGCCCGTGAAATGAAAGAGCGTGTGACCAAGCTTTTGTCACGTGAAGAATCAAAAGGTTTATCTGTCTCGACTTTCCATACTTTTGGTTTAAACCTTTTACGTTTAGAACTTAAAAATTTACCTTTAAAAGCTAATTTTTCGATTTTAGATGCAGACGACTGTAAACGTATTTTGATGGATTTGATGCATCGTGACAATTTGTCAGGTGCAGAGAGTAAAGAATTAATTGCTAAAGCAATGAAGAAAATTTCAGATTGGAAAAATGATCTGATCGTGCCAGAGCAAGCACATTCAACTTGTGAAACACCTGAAGATGTACAGTTTGCTCATCTTTATCAACTTTATGAACGTAATTTACGTGCTTACAATGCAGTCGATTTTGATGACCTCATTGTTATGCCAACACGTTTACTGCAAGAAAATGCAGAAGTACGAGATAAATGGCAAAACCGTGTTCGCTATTTATTGGTCGATGAATATCAAGATACCAACACCGCACAATATATTTTAGTGAAACTGTTGGTTGGTGTAATGGGGCAGTTCACCGCGGTAGGTGATGACGACCAATCGATTTACGCATGGCGTGGAGCCAAGCCTGAAAATATGGCTTTGCTTAAGCAGGATTTCCCAAATTTACAAATTATTAAACTTGAGCAGAACTATCGTTCAACGAGCCGTATTTTAAAAGCAGCGAACTGTGTTATTCAAAATAACCCGCATATTTTTGATAAGAAATTGTGGAGTGATAAAGGGCATGGTGAAGTCATCAGAATTATTACCTGTCGTAATGATGACGATGAAGCAGAGCGCGTGGTCAAAGACCTACTTACTCATAAGCTCATGAACGGTAAAAACTGGAAAGATTATGCCGTTTTATATCGTGGTAACTTTCAGGCGCGTGTATTAGAAACACAGCTTCGCCAAATGCAAATTCCGTATAAACTCTCTGGCGGTACATCGTTCTTCGCTCGTGCAGAAATTAAAGACGTGATGAGTTATTTGCGTCTTATTATTAACCCAGAAGATGACAGTGCTTTCTTACGTATTATTAATACGCCTAAACGCGCGATTGGCCCAGTTACTCTTGAGAAGTTAGGTTTATTCTCACAAGAAAATAATTTGTCTTTACTTGGTGCTTCTGCTGACCAACGTTTAAGTATGGTGCTTCCTAAAAAGGCAGAAACTCAGCTTCATGAGTTTGCTGACTTTATCGCGACATTTACGCGTGAATTGTTGGAAGACGATGAACCTGTGCCTAAAGTTCGTCAAATGATGAACGAAGCGGGTTATATGGATTACGTTCGTGAACAGTCTGCAACACCTGCACAAGAGAAAAGTAAGCTCGATAACATTGAGAATTTATTTACCAGTATTCAAAACCTCATTAACCGTGCAGAAGACGTTGATGAAAAGAATATTGAAAGTGTCATTCGAAAACTGGTTCTGCTTGACCTTTTAGAACAGCAGCAGGAAGAAGAAGATACAGACAAAGTTAACTTACTGACTCTACATGCTGCAAAAGGTTTGGAATTCCCATATGTGTACATTATGGGACTCGAAGAAGAACTATTGCCGCATAAAAACTCGATTGCAGCAGAAACCATTGAGGAAGAACGCCGTCTCATGTACGTGGGAATTACCCGTGCACGCCAAGGTTTAACGTTAACACTGGCAGAACAGCGTAAAAATGGTGGACAGATGAAACAGATGACGCCTAGCCGTTTCCTTGATGAGCTTCCGCAAGATGAGCTTGAGTGGTTAGGGCGTAAAAAGAAAATTGCGGCTAATGTTGATCCTAAAGAACAGGCTCAACAATATCTGGCAAATTTAAAAGCTTTATTAAAGCGTTAATTTTTTTAATTTTTAGGAAATCCCATGAAAGTTCAAGTGAAATTGCTCGATCCGCGTTTAGGTAAAGAATGGCCTTTACCTTCATATGCAACAGCAGGTTCAGCGGGTTTAGATTTACGTGCCTGCGTCGATGAAGCAATTGATATTGAACCAGGACAAACTGTTTTAGTTAAAACAGGTATGGCAATTTATATTCATGATGTAAATTTTGCTGGTTTAATTTTACCGCGTTCAGGTTTAGGTCATAAACACGGTATCGTGCTTGGCAACTTAGTTGGTTTGATCGATTCAGATTACCAAGGTGAATTGATGGTTTCAGTTTGGAATCGTGGTCAAACAACATTCCGTTTAGAACCAGGTGAGCGCTTGGCACAATATGTTTTAGTGCCAGTCGTACAAGCTGAATTTGAGCAAGTAGAAGAATTTGAAGAAACTTTACGTGGTGCTGGTGGCTTTGGTCACACAGGTAAACAATAAGTTTTTTAAAATGTTAACGAAAATCAAACGCCTGTTGAACAGGCGTTTCTTTTTATATCTTGAATGTTACAATGGATTATATTACAACACGCTTTACTCATATTCTTTTAACTTTTTTAGCAAACAAACCTTTCAAAAATTTTGAATAATCTATGTTTTTGCGATAGATCGGATTGATCTTTAAATAGAAGATACGCTATGAATGTAAGACACTCATTTCCAAAAAGTATTTTTCGTGCTTACGATATTAGAGGCAAACTTTCTTACTTAACCGCGGACGTTGTTCGTTCGATTGCCTACGGATTGGCACAACAATACAAACAAGCAGAACAAACTCAATTAGTGATTGGCTATGATGCCCGTCTCACAAGTCCAGCCTATGCACAATTAATTGAAGAGATTTTAATAGAACAAGGTTTAAACGTTACCAACATTGGCTGTTGTTCATCACCAATGATGTATTACATTGCGAGAGATTTTGGTGGCAATGGCATTATGGTGACTGCAAGCCATAATCCAAAATCGGATAATGGTATTAAGTGGATTTTAAAAGGTGAACCTCCATCTCCAGAAATGATTCAGCAGGTGGGTGACGAAGCTCAAAATTATGTACCAGCTCATTCCATTTCTGTACTTGAGTTAACATTACCTCAATTTAAAGCTGAATTTTGCCAGAAATACCAGCAAGCCATTTTTAAAGATATTCAATTAAAACGTCCTTTAAAAGTTATTTTAGATGGTTTACATGGCTCTGCTGGGCACTGCTCAAAATTAATATTGGAAAAAATGGGCTGTGAAGTCATTGCTTTACGAACCCATCCGAATGGAGAGTTTCCAGATCATGCACCAGACCCTTCGCATGCAGCTCATTTAACTCATTTGCGTAAAGCAGTGGTTGAGCAGCAGGCAGATATTGGCATTGCTCTGGATGGTGATGGAGACCGTGTCGTTTTAGTCGATGAAAAAGCCCAGATATTGACAGCAGACCGTTTATTATCACTTTTTGCGCAAATGTGTTTAGAACAACACCCTGAGCAAGAAATTGTTTTTGACGTGAAATGTTCACGCATGGTTCAAAAAACGGTTGAACAACTTGGCGGAAAAGCAAAAATGATCCGCACGGGAAGTAGCTTCTTAAGAGCTTATTTATCTCAGTCAAATGGACGCGCCATTTTTGGTGGAGAATATGCGGGCCACTACGTTTTTAATGATGGGCGTGGTTTCGGATACGACGATGGTCTATATGCTGCATTACGTGTAATGGAATATTTTACACAATCGAGTGCGACAACAATTTCTGAATTGTTTGCTCCTTATCCAGAAAGATGTTGTACAGAAGATACCTATATTGGTACGTATCAGTCTGATCCAAAGTATGTATTACAAGATATTGAAATTTTAAGTCATCGTTTAGGTGCCCGCATCAGTAAAATCGATGGCGTACGTCTTGATTTTGATGATGGTTTTGGCATTATTCGAGCATCAAATACTGGTGAATATTTTACAGTAAGATTTGATGCAGATAATCCTTTACGATTAAAGGAAATCCAGCAAAAATTTGTAGATATGTTGCAAGAGCACTATCCGCAAATTGCACAAGAACTTTCAGAGGCCTAAGTAAGGAGAGGCGTAATGCCCCAACATCAGCATATCGGTGTCGACAAAGCAAAAATCTTGATTGAAGCTTTGCCGTATATTCAACGTTTTACTGGTAAAACGCTGGTGGTGAAATACGGTGGCAACGCGATGACTGATCCGGAGCTCGAAAGTTCATTTGCTCGCGATATCGTTTTACTTAAAACTGTCGGGTTAAATCCGATTGTTGTTCACGGTGGTGGACCACAAGTAGACTCATTTTTAAAGCAGTTAGGCCGCGAGTCTGACCGTATTGACGGTATGCGTGTAACTGATGCTGCAACCATGGAAGTGGTTGAAATGGTATTAGGTGGTAGCGTAAATAAATCAATTGTTAACCTGATTAATAAACATGGTGGCCGTGCAATTGGTTTAACAGGTAAAGATGGTAATTTACTTCGTGCCCGTAAATTACTTATGGAAAAGCAAGAAGAAGACGGTTCTATCAAACATATCGACTTGGGTATGGTTGGTGAAGTAACAGGCGTTAAAACCGATGTATTGGAAATGTTCACTCAAAGTGACTTTATTCCAGTGATTGCGCCATTAGGTGTGGATGAAGAAGGCAATACTTATAATATTAATGCTGATTTAGTTGCAGGTAAGGTTGCAGAAGCACTAGGCGCTGAAAAGTTGATTTTGCTTACCAATATTACTGGTGTGCTTGATGAAAATAAAAATTTGTTAACTGGTCTTACTACGCAAGAAGTTGATCGCCTCATTGAAACAGGCGTGATCTATGGCGGTATGATTCCTAAAGTAGGTTGTGCACTTGATGCTGTCAAAGGTGGTGTTGTGAGCGCACATATTGTTGATGGTCGCGTACCACATGCAACATTGCTTGAAATCTTCACTGATCATGGAGTGGGTACACTCATTTCTAATCGCACTAAAACAGCTTAAGAAATCCATTATTCTCAATAAAAAGATCACCCTAGGTGGTCTTTTTTTATACCATTTTAATTTGGTCATTTTTTTGTCATGAGCTTTGACTAGTGTAAGGGGTGTCACTAGGAGCGTTCATTATGCTGGAAAAATTTAATCAATATCGCCAAACCTGGACTTTACCTTTAAATCGTCATAAAGCAATAAATCAGACACAATTTCGTTTTGAATGGGTTGATAATTTAAAAGAATTACAAGATGTACAGCGGTTTCGTGCACAACAATTTAGCCAACAATTTGGAATTCATTTTGAAGATAACTTAGACCAAGACATTTATGATTTTGGTTGTGAGCATGCAGTCTTACGTGAAAAATGGACTGGAGAGATTGTTGCATATACCCGTTTAAAACTATTTCAAGGTCATGAGATTGCGCAAAGCTACAGCGCACATGAGTTTGATATTGTTCCTCAGTTATCACATCTTCCTAATGTATTAGAAATAGGGCGTACCTGTGTCCATCCTCGCTTTCGTAATGGTAAAGCATTATCGACACTGTGGTTGAATCTTGCACCGAAAGTGCTATGGTCAATGCGCGCTAAATATTTAATGGGCTGTGTCAGTATTCATCTACAAGATAATTTGGCTAGAGCGTACTACACGCATCGCCAGATTCAGCAATTATCTGAAAGTAAAACCATTGATATCCGTTCGAAGAAAATCTACGAACCTGAATATCCTGAGTTTAGCTTTCCACAAGATGAGCGTATGCCGAAACTGTTCCAAATGTATTTGAGCATGCAATCAAAACTATCGAAACAGGCTTTTTTTGATGAAGAGTTTAACTGTCTAGATTATTTTGTATTTCTGGAAGTGAATAAAGTGGCGACTTCATTTGTCATGAATAAAATGGGTCAGCGTTAATCATATGTTCTATTTTCTAATAGCCAGCACATATTGAGATTTGCAAGCAATTTTACTCTCATGCACAATAGAGCAGATGGGGTAATTAGAAGTAGTTTAAAAGCGATATGTGCCAGCTATTAGGAATGAATTGTGCAACACCAACGGATATTACTTTTTCTTTCCGTGGTTTTTCACAGCGTGCAGGAATTACCTCAGACCATAGTGATGGATTTGGTATTGCATTTTTCGAAGATAAAGCTTGCCGTTTATTTGTCGATAACCAGTCGGCAGTTGAATCTCCAATTGCCGATCTTATCCGTAATTATCCTATTAAATCACGTAATGTGATCGCTCATATTCGTAAAGCGACTCAAGGTAAAATCACTTTAGAAAATTCTCATCCCTTTATTCGAGAGTTGTGGGGGCGTCATTGGATTTTCGCCCATAATGGTGATTTACATGACTTTGATCCGCCACTGAGTGGACGTTTTACGCCGGTGGGCAATACAGACAGTGAACGCGCATTTTGTTATTTGCTAGATCAACTCGTTGAAGCTTTTGGCTATGAAGAACCAAGCCTTGAACAGATATTTGAAGTATTAGAAAAAATTTCGCCACAAATTGCTGAGTATGGCACATTTAATTATTGCTTATCGAATGGCAAGGCATTATTTAGTTATGCGATTACTAAATTACATTGGTTGGTTCGAGAATATCCATTTAATCAGGCTCATTTAATCGATTTAGATGTTGAAGTTGATTTTAGTCAGGTAACAACCCCTGAAGATCGTGTGGCAGTAATAACAACTGAACCTTTAACACATAATGAAAATTGGACAGCTTATCAACCCGGTGAAATGATTTTATTTCAACATGGTGAGCCAATTAAAAAAGCAATTACTTATGTAGAGAGATTAAAGCGTGAGCAGGAAAATCCTGAACTTAAGCGTATTACTCGTGCAGATCAATATTAATATAAAGTATATTTAAAATATATAAATAGAAATATCTTTATATATTAAACGTTTAATAATAAAGTATTTTGTTTAAAAAATACTTTATTATTTTAGTTGGTTAAAATTTTAAAAAATAAATAAAAACAATAATTTATGTTTAATATGTTTTTTATATGATAAACCCGACAAAATAGCTTTGTTTTTATTTATATTCTTTAAATATATCATGAGGTTTATGCAACAGTCATTGAACATCATTGGGGAGATGTATGAAAATGAAATGGGCTTCAGAATATAATACGGGTATTGATGTTATTGATGAGCAACATAAACGAATACTTGATTATATTAATGAAATTGATGATGTAAAAGATGATGCAGATAGACGTCGAATTAAAGATGTTTTAGATAATATTATTGATTACACGCAATCACATTTTACTTTCGAAGAAAGTTTGCAAGAGGAAGCCGATTATAAATATCGTGTACCACATAAACGTGTACATGACTTGTTTATTAAAAAAATAGAGTTATATCGTGAGCGTTTTGAAATGGGACATACTGTTGAAAAAGAGCTACAAGAAATTTTAGCAAAATGGTTAATTAACCATATTCAACATGATGATGCCGATTATGTGGGGGCTGTAAAAGAAAATATGATGGGAATTATTAGAGAAAAAGAAAAGAAGAAAGGGAAAAACTGGTTTGCTCGGTTTTTCGCATAACTTAAATAACAAAACTTATAATTTTAGTTAGCGCAGCAAACTATCGTTTCGGTAGTTTGCTTTTTTTATTGAGCAAGCTTTGATTTTCAGGCATGAGACGGGCAAAATATCTATAGTCTTTTTCAAGGAATGCATAATGCAGGACATACCTATGTCACGATGGTTATCGCCCCTGATGGCGTTTTGCTTGTCTTTCATCATTATGGCGACATTAGCACCCGCTATGGGGATCCAGATTGATCGTCAAATCGATTTCTGGTTATTGTGGTTGGGCACAATGCTACTATTGGCTCTGCCAGTTTGTTATTTAGAAATTGCCTTAGCAAAACGGTCGAAGACTACTGCTTTAAATGCTTTATCAAGTTTAACTCGTGAAGCAGATAGTTCACCAAAATGGCGTTTGGCTGGTTGGCTTGCAGTTATTTTTATTCCATTTTTAGCCGGGAATGTACTGAGTACTGCTGGCAATTTACTGACAGTACAGCTCAATAACAGTATTTCTGGGCAAATTGTTTTTGCTAGTCTTGCAGTTGCGGCTTTAATTTTATCTTTTATTCCGCGTCAGATTTTAATTGTGTTAATGACAGTCGGTGTAATCGCTTCTCTTGTTTTAGCTAATACAATGGGAACGACTTTACAACCTTGGCATTGGACAAACGTTGAGTTTAAAGAGTGGGGTAATGCAACTGTACTTGCTCTTGTTGCGAGTGGTTTAGGCTTAGGACTTTACTGGCAAAATAGCTTGTCTGTAATTCATTCTCAAGAAGGCGCTACCCGAACTGTACTTCCAATCTGGTTAGCTCAGTTAATTGCTGTCGTTGCGTTTGGTTTCTTTTCTCTTCAAGCACAGCTTCCTGTTTTTACCTGGATTTTTACGGCAGTAATGACAACAGCGCTGTTTATTCAACTTGCTAAAGAACAGCTTGCTCAACGTCAACTGATGTACGTTTTACAATGGGTGATTATTGTTGTAGCAATTGCAGTTTGGGCTGTGCCTGAACTTCACGGCATCTTTACGCTGATTTTGATGCTTTGGGGATTACTCATATGCTTGATCTATGCAATTTTTGCTGGTTGGATTATGAAAATTAGCCACTTGCGTAAATCAATGAATTTTAGCAATGAGTTGTTCTATAACTTGTGGCGTATTGCAGTGCGTATTGTTTTACCGCTTTCAATTGTAATTGCCATGATTGCGGTAGTTGGACAAATTATCTGATGGAAAAAGCTCAGCAAGTGTGGGTTGCTTTTGCAGCCCCAGAGCAACAGTTTTTAGTTGCTGTTCCATTTGAAGCTGGAATGACAGCATTACAAGCAATTGAAGCGAGTGGGTTGCAGACACAGATAAGTTTGCCGGAGCCATTACAACTTGGCATATTTGGTGCAAAAGTTGAGGCACATGTGATTTTACAAGCGGGTGATCGGGTAGAGGTCTATCGGCCTTTAACGATTAATCCTAAGGATATACGCCGTAAACGCGCCGAGAAAAATCCTGTGGGGCGATATATTAAAAGTAATCGCTTAAAGCAATAAGCCCCATAAATAAAACCCCTCGAAGTATTTCACTTGAGGGGTTTATTTTTATTAGAAAAAACGATTATAGTGGTGGGGCAGTTAAAATTGCTTCTTTAGAAGCAGGTAAACCTGGTTGCGACTCTGGAATAGTTTCTAAACCTTCAATTTTAGTTACTGTGCCAGTGCCATCAAAGTAAATTTTTAAATGCTGACCATGTGCTGCGGGGATTTTTGCCTTTTTAGCATAAGTTCCCGGGATATAGTTGTAAATGTAGTCCCAACGCTGAGGATTGAGTGGATCAGTCACAGTTGGACTACCAAGCAAAAAACGCACTTGCTGGAAATTCATGCCGACTTGTACTTGAGAGGCCTGAGCTTTGGTCAAAGGAGTCCCTTGAGGAATATCAACCTTATATACACCAAAGATTGAACAACCAGCAAGGAGTGAAGTGACTAATAACGTCAGCACGAGTTTTTGCATTTTGCTACACTATCCCAATAAATTATGATGCATTTGATCAAAGGATAGATCATACTTCATCTAAATTCTATTGCCTATTCCAACTTGAGATTTGTTGAGAGACCTTTTTTCATGCCTATTTCCAATCAAGATTTGCGCAAAGCTGGACTTAAAGTTACCCTTCCACGAATTAAGATTTTGGAATTATTAGAAAATTCAAAGCAACATCATCTTAGTGCTGAAGATATTTACAAGACTTTGTTAGAACAAGGGGAAGATGTCGGTCTTGCGACAGTTTACCGTGTGTTAACACAATTTGAAGCTGCAGGTATCATTCAGCGTCATCATTTCGAAAATAATCATTCTGTTTTCGAAATTATGCAAGAAGATCATCACGATCATTTGGTTTGCCATAATTGCAACAAAGTTATTGAATTTACTAATGATGTTATCGAGAAGGAACAGCATGCTGTAGCAGAGCAACATGGGTTTACCTTAACGGGTCACTCATTAAACCTCTACGGTTACTGTAACGAACCTGAATGTCAGGAAGTTCTGCGCAAGAAATAATCGTTTTCACACAAAGAAAACAAATAAAAAAGGAAGGTTACGTTTAACCTTCCTTTTTTTATGAAGAAATTACTGTCGGTCGAAGGTTAAATGCTGATTTGTGCCTGCAATTTGATCAGGTCCTTCTTCAGCAAGCTTAATCGTCAAACGTAAATCATTTGGTGAATCGGCATGTTTTAATGCATCTTTGTAGGTAATTTGGCCTGCTTTATAGAGATCAAACAATGCTTGGTCGAAGGTTTGCATACCGAGTTCACGTGAACGCTTCATTAAATCTTTAATTTCATGAATTTCACCTTTACGAATGTAATCTGAAATTAATGGTGAGTTAATTAAAATTTCAATTGCGGCGCGGCGAGAATTGCCATCAGGCGTTGGAATAAGTTGCTGAGCAATCATGGCCTTTAAGTTAAGAGATAAGTCCATGTAGAGCTGACTGTGGCGGTCACTTTCAAAGAAGTGAATAATACGGTCGAGTGCTTGGTTAGCGTTGTTGGCGTGCATTGTGGCTAATACAAGGTGACCTGTTTCAGCAAAGCCAATCGCGTAGTCCATAACTTCACGAGATCGAATCTCACCAATCAAGATGACATCTGGTGCTTGTCGCAAAGTATTTTTTAAGGCAATTTCAAATGAGTCCGTATCGATTCCGACTTCACGTTGGGTAATGATGCAGCCCGCATGTTCGTGAATAAACTCGATTGGGTCTTCAATGGTAATGATATGACCTTTAGTGTTGTGGTTACGATAGCTAATCATTGAAGCTAAAGACGTCGATTTACCCGTACCCGTCGCACCAACAAAAATAATGATGCCGCGTTTGGTCATTGATAAATCTTTAAGAACGGGCGGTAACTGCAAGTCATCAATTGAAGGAATTTTAGTTTCAATTCGACGTAGTACCATGCCGGGCATGTCACGCTGTTGAAAAGCGCTCACACGAAAGCGGGCAGTTTTATCACGGTTCATAATGGCAAAGTTACATTCACGAGTGTCTGCAAATTCTTTGCGCTGTTTTTCGCTCATGATGGAATGTAAGAGTTGACCAATAACCTCACCTGAAAGACTATTCTTTGAAATTGGAACAATTTGTCCGTTAATCTTCATCGATGGCGCAACGCCATCTGTAATAAAAAGATCGGATGATTTTTTTTCAACCATGAGGTTGAGTAAGTCATTAAAATCCATATTTATTCTCTAATTATTTTTATAGGAATGATTCAGGCTGTTTTGCAGCAGTACGAGCTGTTTGTGGACTAATCACACCACGAGAAACTAGACCTTTTAAGCTTTGGTCGAGTGTCGTCATGCCATGATTTGCACCAGTCTGAATTGATGAATACATTTGGGCGACTTTGTTTTCACGAATTAGGTTACGAATGGCAGGAATACCAATCATGATTTCATGAGCTGCGACACGGCCACCGCCATTCTTTTTCAACAGTGTCTGTGAAATAACAGCCTGTAAAGATTCAGAGAGCATGGCACGAACCATGTCTTTTTCTTCGGCAGGGAATACGTCAATCACACGGTCAATGGTTTTTGCAGCAGAAGTCGTATGGAGTGTACCAAACACCAAGTGACCCGTTTCGGCAGCAGTAAGTGCTAAACGGATGGTTTCAAGGTCACGCATCTCACCGACCAAAATAATATCGGGGTCTTCACGCAGTGCTGAACGAAGTGCTTCGTTAAAGCCATGTGTATCACGATGTACTTCACGCTGGTTAATCAAACATTTTTTCGATTGGTGTACAAATTCGATAGGGTCTTCAACCGTTAAAATATGGTCATAACGATTTTCGTTAATATAGTCCATCATCGCTGCAAGCGTCGTAGATTTACCCGAACCTGTTGGGCCAGTGACCAGTACAATCCCACGTGGATAGTCGCAAATATCTTTAAAGATTTGACCTAAGCCTAAATCTTCCATAGTAAGTACTTTAGATGGAATGGTACGAAATACTGCACCAGCACCGCGGTTTTGGTTAAACGCGTTAACACGGAAACGAGCAACATTTGGCACTTCAAAAGAAAAGTCGGTTTCAAGCTTTTCTTCGTAGTCTCGGCGTTGTTTATCATTCATGATGTCATAGACCAGACGGTGAACATCTTTATGATCTAGAGCTGGTAAGTTAATGCGACGCACTTCACCATCAACGCGAATCATCGGTGGCATGCCAGCAGACAAGTGTAAATCGGACGCGCCATTTTTCACAGAGAAGGCGAGTAGCTCTGTAATATCCATAATTTCCCCAAGTAAATCAAAATATGTCATTATTTTGTAGAATAATATACGGCTTTCACCGAGGCTTACCAACACCTCGCTTTAGGTGAAAAGCAAAAAAGTTTTTTGAAAATGAGAACCTTGTCAATGAATTACCTGCAAGATGCGCGGCAGCACGTATTACAGCAAATCAGAGTTGCTTGTGAACATGCTCAGCGTGCGCCTGAAACTGTGCAACTTTTAGCCGTATCAAAAACACATCCGAGTGAAAGTTTGCGTGAAATGTATGCAGCAGGGCAAAGAGCATTTGGTGAAAACTATTTACAAGAAGCTTTAGACAAAATCGAAGCTTTACACGATTTAGAAATTGAATGGCATTTTATTGGTCATGTTCAGCGTAACAAGACTAAACATTTGGCAGAAAAGTTTGATTGGGTACATGGTGTAGATCGTTTAATTATTGCTGAGCGATTATCCAATCAAAGACTTCAAGATCAATCTGACTTGAATATTTGTTTGCAAGTGAATATTGATGGGCAAGATAGTAAAGATGGTTGTGCACCAGATGAGGTTGCCGAGTTAGTTACTCAAATTAGCCAATTAGCAAAAATTAAACTACGTGGTTTGATGGTGATTCCAGCGCCAGATAACACAGCCGCTTTTGTAGATGCTAAAGCCTTGTTTAATGCTGTGAAAGAAAAACATGCCCACCCAGAACACTGGGACACATTAAGCATGGGAATGTCAGGTGATTTAGACGCTGCGATTGCAGCAGGCTCAACCATGGTACGTGTAGGAACGGCTTTATTTGGAAAGCGCGATACAGTAGAGAAAAAATGACTTTTACAATTTAGATAAACGTTTTGTCGGGTAACTGTAATTTGTTAATTTAAATTTAATTTTCCTAGCTTATAACCCAGATATTTTAATATTTGAGTGTGTAATGTATGGATTTATTGCATGTTTTCATTCTGGCAATCATTCAGGGATTCGCTGAATTATTGCCAGTTTCTAGTTCCGCACACGTTATTTTAGCTGAAAAGTTAATGGGGTATGATCCATCTGCACCTGATATGACCTTCTTACTTGTGATGTTACATACAGGTACGATGTTTGCAGTGATCGTTTATTTTTGGAAGTCTTGGAAAAAAACCTATTTTTCTTCATGGGAAAGTTTTAAGAAACAAGCCTTCTATATTATTTTGGCAACGCTTATTACAGGCGTGCTTGGTTTAGCGCTTCAATCTTTGATTAAACATGTGTTCTTCGGCGGCGCGAGCAGTTTCGAAATTGAGCATTTGTTTAGTAACTCAAAACTCATGGCAGCTGCGCTGATTTCGGCAGGTGTTGTGATTATTTTATCTTCACGTTTAGATCGCGGACAACAAGGTGAAATTAGTTTGCGTAGTGCTTCTGTTATTGGAGCGGTGCAGGCTTTATGTTTACCTTTCCGTGGCTTTTCACGTTCTGGTGCAACCATCTCTACAGGTTTATTTTTAGGTGTATCTCGTCAAAAGGCTGAAGAATTCAGTTTTGCGTTGGCTGTGGTACTAACACCAGCAGTAATTTTAAAAGAGTTATATCGTTTAATTCACGCTCAAGGCTTACAAACCGTGGCACATGGACAAATATTCCATTCGATGGTTCCAAGCTTATTGGGCATGTGCTTTAGCTTCGGTGCTGGTCTTTTGGCATTAAAATGGTTGTCTTCATGGTTAGAACATGGACGCTGGCATTTGTTCGGTATGTACTGTATTGGTTTTGCAGTTGTCGTACTCTGCGTGAATTAATTTTTTGATGTTTTAAAAATAAAAAATTAGTACAAGACCATACAAGAAACAAAGGGGCGTAAATAATACGCCTCTTTGTTATATAAGATTCAATCAAGTTTAAGATATGAAATCCTAATAAATTAACCCACGACTTCAATCGTACTTGCACCAGCACCAAGTGGTTTCACTTGAATTTGTACAGGAATACGCTCATGCATTTCTTGAATGTGTGAAATGAGAATGACCTGACGTCCCTGATTTTGCAATTGATCTAAAGCATTCATAACCATATGCAAAGACGAAGCATCTAAAGTACCAAAGCCTTCATCAATAAATAGAGATTCAATTTTCATTGAACCCGAGGCCATATTGGCAATGGCTAAAGACAAGGCAAGGGCGGTTAAGAATGACTCACCGCCAGATAAAGATGCAACAGAGCGAGTTTCTCCATCCATGTCGTGATCAATAATCGCAAGACTTAACGATTGCTCTAGGCGTTTAAGTGTATAGCGCTGAGACAGCATCGCTAGTTGCTGGTTAGCATGTTCAACTAAAATATCTAGGTGATATTGCTGGGCATAGTCACGGAACTCTTTACCTTTAGCATCGCCAATTAAACCTGAAATTTTGCTCCAGCGATGTTCTTCTTGCTGGATATTTTGAATTTGCTCTGCATATTGCTGCTGCTTCGCAAGGTTTTGCTGATGTACTTCAAGCTTAAGTTTCAGTCGATCACGTACTTCAAGTTGTGCTTTAAGCTCTGCAATATTGTCTTGAATGAGGCTAACAAGCTTTTCATGTTCAATATCTGGCTGAGTTTGTAAATGCTCGCTCAATTGCTCTTGCATGGTCTTAAGGGCTGATGAGGCTTCACTTAATAAACGCTCGGCATGATTAAGGCGGTTACGAATGTCTTGCTCTTGGGCGGAATTGATGTGTATGAGCGCTGTAAGCTCAGATGCTTGAAAATCAGTGTGAGCTTTTAACCAGTTTTGAATTTGTTCATTAATCTGCTGTTGGTGCTCCGCAGTGTGTTGATGTTGATGCTTGAGTTGATCAAGCGCCTGTTTTTGCTGCTCAAAGTGCTGTCTAGTTTGTTCGAAACGTTGTTTAACTTCGTGATACGCAGTTTGTTGTTGCTGACGTTTAGCGTCGTGTTCAATTAACCATTCGTGCGGTTTAATATCAGAGCGGCCAGTCATTTGTTGAATGAGCGACACCGCTTTTTCATTATTTTGTTGGCCTTTAAGCGTAATATCTTTGAGGTTTTGATCGACCTCATCAATTTGCTTGGTCATTTGTTCAAGGTTGGCAGCCAGCATTTTCAGTTCTTGTTGCTGCTGTTCAAAACGCTGTGAAAGCTGTTCTTGTTGCTCAAGTTGCTTGGCGCGTGCATCAAGAATAGTCCAAGTCTGCTTAGCCGTTTGGCTACTCGACTGCTGCCATGCATGCTGTTCGGTTTCAGATAAACATTCAACAATATGTTGAACTTGTTGTTGCCATTGCTGTGCCGTATTGAGCAAGCTTTCATTACGCTGAATAGTTTGAACAAGCTGATTATGTTGTTTAATCGCTTGGGCTAAACGCACGTTTTCTGAGTCAAATAAATTTATGGCAGTTTGCGTGGTTTGTCTGAGTTCGTTCAGCTTTAGCAAGATTTGTTCAGGAGACTGATTAAGCTCAATGTGTAACTGATTGAGGCTAAACTGCTGCTCAAGTTCTTGCTGCAAGCTTGATTGTTTGGCTTTAAGTTGAGTTAAGTATTTCTGAACTTGCTCAAGCTCAGCAAGACACTGGGTAAGCGCATGTTGTTGGTTTTGCCATGCATTAAATTTAGTTTGTTCTAGTGCTACTGCCTGTTGCTCTTGTTGTTGCTGTAAATCGAACAAGGCCTTGGAAACTGCACTGTCATCAATACGATAAGGGTGATGTGTGCTTCCACACACTAAGCAAGCTTCGCCGTCTTTAAGATTGGCCCGTAACTGCTCAATATTTTCGGTGTGTAATAAACGCTGCTGTTGCAAGATGTGTTGTAACTTTTCACGTTCAGTTTTTGCTGTTTGGTAGTCTTGTTCAGCTAACTGGCAAACGGTTTTAAGCTGCTGCTCTTGGGCTGAGGCTTGAGTTTGTTTTTCGGTGAATTGCTGAAGTTCAGCATATAGCTCATGATAGGTTTTTATTTTCTGTTGAATCAGATCTAACTGAGTGATTTGAGCAAGCTTCTGATCTTTGTCTTTACGCTGTTGTTCAAGTTTTAACTCAATCTGTTCAACTGTGCCGAGTGAAGCTGTGAGTTGTTCTAGTTCACTTTTAGCTTCCGCTAGCTTTTGGCGGGCAAGGGTAGGGTTACCGAGCTGTTGTTCAATTGTTTGGTAATTTTGAATAAATTGTCCTAGCTGATGCAGATGCGCTGAAAGGCCTTTGTCCAATACAGCATATTGCTGAGTTTGGGTAAGTTGCTGTTGAAGATGAATTTGGTTCTGCTCAAGCTGTGCAATGTGCTGTTGCACAGTGTTTTGCTGCTGGTGCAGTGGACTGAGTTTTTGCTCAAGTACATGTCTTTTTTCTTTGCACTTTTTATATTCATCGGCAATAAAAGCACGTTCCTGAATGGACTGTCGAACTTGATTTAAAGCTTGTTGATGCTGTTGCTCAAAATCGAGGGTCTGTTTGAGTTCTTGTTCTGCAAGTTGATATTGTTTTTGTCCCGTTTCAAAAACTTGCACCAACTCATTAAACTTGGTTTGAGCTTGCTGAATTTGCGGCTCAAGTTGTTGTAGCGTGTGTAAATTTTGAGCTTGCTGAAAAACTTGTGGGCGTATTTCAGAGAAAACTTCGAGTCGTTTTAATTGCTCACGCTCACCAGCCAATTGTTGATGATGATTTTGTTGAGTTTGAAACTGTTGTTGTTTAGCTTGAACTTCTTGCTCAAGTTTTGCTTTACGCTCAAACCATTGTTGCTGTTTGCCTAAGACATTTTTTTGCTGTTCTAACTGTTGATGATTTTGTTCAGCTTGCTGATATTGTGCAGTAAAAGCTGCAATCTCTTCATCAGACAAAATTTCAATGTGGCCTAAGAACTCTTCAAGCTGTTTACGCTGCTTTGCAATATCTGCTGTTTTACGAAAAGCCAGCTCACCGATTTTGGCGAAAATACTGGAGTTAGTTAGGTATTCGAGTAACTCACCGCGTTCGCTGTCTCGTGCTTTTAAAAATGCAGTTACTTCTGACTGGGCAAGCAAAACAGCACGCGTAAACTGTTCAAATGAAAGCTGGGTAATTTGTTTAACTTTTTCATCAACCGCTTTAGCTTTGTCGGCAAGTACCACGCCATCGGTCAGGCATTTTAAATACCGTTGTACGCTTTGTAATTTACCATTTGGGTTTTCACGCGCACGTTTAATTTCCCAGCGTGCCAAATAGCGTTTTTGATCTTGTGCGATAAAGCAAAGTTCAGCAAAACCATGTCCTGTACCACGGCGTAAGACTGTCAAAGGTGAGTTGGTGAGTAACTCTGAACCATCAACATCTTTTAATTTGCCATCGCTGTCTTTAAGGCGAGGAACCCGATTAAACAAAGCCAGACACATGGCATCTAAAATGGTCGACTTACCAGCCCCCGTTTTTCCCACAATCGCAATGAGACCTGCATGGGCGAGAGGCGCGCTTTCAAAATCAATAAAGTGTTCATCAGAAAGAGATGCCAGATTTTTTATACGAATGGATAAAATTTTCATGACATATCCTTAAGGGGTTGCATCATTTTCAAGATTTTTTTGTGCTTCTTGTACTAGACTCAGAAAATCTTTTAAAACCGCATCGTCGGCGCTGTAACCTTGTTTTTCCCAAATATTCTGAAAGAGTTTTTCTGGGGTTGGCGGTTCAAGAGCGATTTGCTGAGTGGTATTTGAATCGGTAGTGTCTTTATTCACATATTGACGTGAAATACGCACTAAACGGTAGCGGTCAGGTGGTAGGGCCGCTTCAAACTGCTGACGTAAATTCGGCTGTGGCGGCGTTAAACTATAATATTCAATATCGACATATTCACGGTGGTCAATATTCTCAATCACGCCGTTTGGCAATGCTTTGAGTTGTTGCAGTACCTCGTTTAGCTCACCACGAATACGGTGCAACTGTATACAACGTGGAATTTCTACAGCTTCAAATTGCAAACGGTTGTCTGTCTCTTGAGCTGGGTCAATTTTGACCTCAACCACTTGGTGCTTATAGTTAATTTCACTAAAAGAAAGCGGAATTGGCGAGCCACTATAACGAATGTGCGGCTGGCCCACTTTTTGTGGTTTATGTAAGTGCCCTAAAGCCACGTAATCGACAGCATCTTCAAATAAAGTCGTTGAAAGCGCTTCTTCATTACCAATAATAATTGGGCGTTCAGAGTCAGATGTTTCTCCACCTTGCATGTGGGCATGCGACATCAAAATCAGGGCTTGGTCTGGTGTTTTACGACGTTTTGCTTCGGCAATCAGTTGCTGGTGCAAATAGGCAATCGCATTTTTGCTGTTGGTGGTATGTTCATTAAAGCCCGTAATTTCGGCCGAGCGTAAAAAAGGTAGGGCAAGGCACCACGCCACAATATCTTGATTTTGATTATAAATAGGTAAAAGTAGTCGATCGAGATCTAGAGTTTTATCTTCATTCCAGCGAACCACGCCCACAGTTTTTGCATTGTATTTTTCTAAAAGTGGCTCGACCTGTTCAATCCGATAGCCTGAGTCGTGGTTACCCGCAATCATGAGTGTTTGCATGTGTGGGGCAAGGCGATGTGCATCTGCTAAAAATTGGTAGAGTTGTTTTTGTGCTTGAGAGCCTGGGTTGATGACATCAAAAATATCGCCGGCAATGAGCAGAGCATGCGGTTGTTTTTCTTGAATTTGAATGAGTAACCAGCTTAAAAATTGTTGGTGTTCGTAGTGGCGTGAATGATTATAAAAAAACTGCCCCAAATGCCAGTCAGAAGTATGTAGAAAATGTACGGACATAGAAACAGACATCAAGCCAAAAATAAACACAGATACGTTAGCATAAATTGGCAGGAGATTTTATCAAGACATTTTAAAGTGCTCGTTATTTAAGCCTAAGATGAAACTTAAATTAAATTTTTCACTTTAAACTTTGCTTTGTTACTATCGACTTAAACCATGAACTTTGAGAACAAAATGACCATTCATGAATACGAAGTGAAAATACAGTGGGAAGGCAATACAGGAACTGGCACTTCTTCTTATCGTTCATATAAAAGAGACTTTAGTATTCAACATCCGCAAAAAGCCACGATTCAAGGTTCATCAGACCCGGCCTATTTAGGTGATGTGACCAGATGGAACCCAGAAGATTTATTGGTCGCATCAGCTTCAGCTTGTCATAAGCTTTGGTATTTGCACCTATGTGCAGTCAATCATATTCACGTTGTGAGTTATGTTGATCATGCGCTTGGATTTATGGAAGATGCAGATCCAGTTAAACGCGGCCACTTTACCCAAATTATTTTAAGACCAGAGATTGTTTTGGAAAAAGGTGCTGACCAAGAGCTTGCAGCAAAATTACATGAAGAAGCGCATCATGAATGTATGATTGCCAATTCGGTGAATTTTCCAATTACATGTGAAACAAGTTTTAGTTTTGCTGAATAATCAATATGAAATAGCCACCGATAACAAGGCGGTGGCTATACAGTAAAAAATAAAAGAGTCGTTGAATAAAATCTTTAAGCTGCATTTTCATCGACTTGGAAAATACCAAAAACGTTGTGGTCTAAATCGACAAAGTAACCATGCCAAGCACGACCGGGAATGGCGAATTTATCCATCGCGACAATACCGCCTTGCGCTAAAATTTTTGCAGCTACTTCATCGAAGTGTTCGACCTGAACCGAGCAGGTAAATGCATTGGTGCCATATTCCATTGGCGGCGTTTGGGCTGGGCGTTTTAATAGACCACCCATAATTGAAGGCGTTTCAATACGATAATATTCAATCGGTAAGTTTTCATCGAGTTTAAATTGCCAGCCGAACACAGTTTGATAAAACTGGGCATCGCGGGCAGGGTTTGAAGACTGGATTTCAAAATAGGCAATATTATTCATATTATTTAAAACATATTTTTATGGTGTAAAAAGTATACGCATAGCCTTTATAGCCACGAAAGGACTATTGTGTATGCTGAGCGTAAAATAAATGAAAGTGCTAGAAAATAAAAACCGACGATTCGAGTGATGAGAGAATCGTCGGTCAAAAACTTCATCAAGGGTTTCGGCTGCTAACAAAACCTAATCCGAAGGAAGGAAAGAGTCGTAATGAAAGGTCACCGAAACAATTTTGCGGATGCCGTGCAAAGGAAGTATTCGGTTGCTGCGACCTTATTACCCTATATAACGTCAAGAGATTCGAATTGGTTGACAGAAAAATGAAAAAAAATCGAAAAAAATTTATAATTATTTTTTGAACCCATAAATTAGGCAAAAATATGACCAAATTACGTTCTTACTTTCTCTGGTTTTTTGGTTTATGCATCGTACTTACCTTAATTGTAGGTGTGATTGCAGCACTATTACCAGCGAGTGTAGGCGGTATTTTAACAGCCGTTCCATATTTAGGCGCAATGATTTTTGTCTTATTTAAATTTTTAAAGAAAGAACGCCGTGCACCTACTGTACAAGAAAAAAAGAAATTTACTTTAGGTTTTACCCTGATTTTTTGGGGCTATAACTTATGTGGTGTTTTATTTGGTCTGTTTTTATTTGCCAGAAAAGACCCTGAGATTTTGCAGAACTTTATGCTTTACCTCAAACAACCTCAGTTCTTGAGCATTATGGTGATTATGCTTTTAATGTTAGCTATTCCGCTTTATTTAATTACCTACTGGTTTTATGGCAAACAGGCACAGCGAATGGCAGACAAAATGTTTAATGTGCAATAGATCACTACATAAACAGCTACGATTAAATATAAATGAGTCTTATATAATGAAATAAAACTTGTGTCCTCGGCTTAGGAGGAAATATGAATAAGAATGTATTAATCACGGGTGCTAGTGGTTTTATCGGAACGCATTTAATTAAGTTCCTCCTGCAAAAAAATTATAACGTGATTGCTGTGACACGGCAGGCTGGCAAGAAATCTGACCATCCTGCCTTACAGTGGGTGCAAAAATTCGAAGATATTGCAACACGTCAAATTGACTATGTGGTGAATTTGGCAGGTGCAAATATTGGCGAAAAACGCTGGACCGAGTCACGTAAAAAACAACTCATTGAAAGCCGAGTAAACACGACCCGAAAATTGTATGCGTGGCTCAAGCAATCTGAAATTTTTCCAGAAGTGATGGTGTCTGGTTCGGCGATTGGTTATTACGGGATTGATGATCAAGAAAAGTGGGCAGAGGTGTGCACCGAACAAAGCTCGCCACAGCCTATTTTTATGTCTCAGCTTTGCCAAGAATGGGAGCACGCAGCTTTAGCAGATACTCAGCAAAATACTAAAATTATTCGCTTAGGTGTGGTGTTTGGTCAGGGCGGCGGTATCTTGCCTAAAATGTTGCTTCCGATTCGACTCAATTTAGTCGGTCAAATTGGTCACGGTCGTCAGCCTGTGGTTTGGGTACACATTGAAGACGTGTTAAACGCAATCGAGTTTATATTTAAACATCCTCAATCTGCTCAAATTCATAATGTCGTGGCGCCAGAAAATGTGACTCAAAAGGTATTTGTTGAGCAAGCTGCTGCGGTACTCAATAAGAAACCAATGTTGTCAGCACCAAGCACGGTTTTTCGCTGTTTGTTAGGGGAACAGTCGCAATTGATCTTAAATGGTCAATACGTTAAACCCGCTGCCTTGCAAGCAGAAGGATTTGAGTTTGCTTATCCTCAATTGAAAATGGCTTTAGAGAATGTTCTCGCCTCAGGCTAAGATTTTATTTTGCAAACGCTCTGGAGAATATGCTTTGGCATCAACTAATGTTGGTTGACCCAGCATAAGCTGACGGAGCAATTGTGCAGAGCCCGCGCCCATACACAAACCATTTCTAAAATGACCAAAGTTTGCCCAGAGGTTATCCATTTCAGGCATTTTGCCAATGTACGGAACGCCATTTGGTGAACTTGGTCTGAGGCCTGCCCAGCGCTGTACAATCGGGAAATCGGCCAGTTCAGGCACCATTTCTAAACATGCTTCTAAAATATTGTGCTGGGTGGTTTCGTCGGTAGAGGTGTCGAAACCACGATGTGCCATGCTTGAACCACATACGATATGACCATCCATACGAGGAATCAAATACATCACTCGATTCATGCACATGGTCGGTAACCAGTGAGCAGGGGTTTTAAACAACAACATTTGACCTTGAACAGGTTCGACTGGAATGTCGAGTTGTAATTGTGAGTTCCAGTAATGGCTCCAAGCGCCCGAAGTTATTACAAAATGATCTGCTGTGTGTTTGCGACCATCTTCAGTTTGTAGGGCTTGTATAACATCGCCATGTTGAATTAGTTTTTTGACAGCAGAGTGCTCAAAAAACTCAACATTTGGATGTTGTTTTAAATAACTAATCAGCGACTGTAATACGCGCGGGTTGCGGATATTCGACAGTTCAGGGAAATAAATCGCTTCTTGAAACTGATCGGAAATATGTGGATTAACTTGCTCTAGTGCATCTCGCTGTAAATATTCACAGCGTTGCATGGGTTCTTGATGCTGCTCGGCGTAGGAAAGTCCAACGTCAAAATCTTCTTCATCAAAAATGAGCATGCCTGTGTCATGAATTTCAAAATCAATCCCTGTAATAGGGTAGAGCTTTTGGTTCCATGCTTGATAAGAGGCTTTGCCAAATTGAGCAAGTTGGTTCACTGCATGCACATAGCGCCACGGATACATCGGAGAGAGAATACCTCCGCCAGCCCAAGAGGCTGCTTGTCCCGCTTGTTGTTGATCAAAAATGCTGACTTTACAGCCTTGTTCAACCAACTCCAGCGCAGACATTAATCCACTTATGCCCGCGCCAATAATTGCAATATGCATGCAGTGTTATCCTTTCTCTGCGAACTTAGTTCATTTCCTTGAGTTTTTCAGCAGCGGTTTCTGCAAAGTAAGTCCAGATTCCGTCTGCACCAGCGCGGCGACAGCACATGAGTGATTCTAAAATCACTGAATCTGATAACCAGCCATTTTGAATTGCGCCCGCTAACATGGCGTATTCGCCACTCACTTGATAAATGAATGTCGGAACACCAAAGGTATCTTTTACTTCACGTACTACATCCAGATATGGCATGCCCGGTTTTACAATCACCATGTCTGCGCCTTCTTGAATATCAAGCGCGATTTCATGTAACGCTTCGGCACGGTTGGCAAAGTCCATCTGGTAGTTATACTTATTACCACCTTTTAGGTTGGATGCAGAGCCAACAGCATCACGGAATGGACCATAGAAGCTAGATGCATATTTTGCAGAGTAGGCCATGATGTTGGTATAGATATGGCCATTGGCTTCTAAAGCCTGACGAATTGCGCCAATACGGCCATCCATCATGTCACTTGGTGCAATCACTTCGGCACCAGCTTCTGCGTGACTCAATGCTTGTTTAATCAAGCATTCTACTGTCTCGTCATTGAGCACATAGCCAGTGTCATCAATAATGCCGTCTTGACCATGCGTGGTGTATGGGTCGAGGGCACCATCAGTAATTAGTACCATTTCTGGTAATTCTTTTTTAAGCAAACGGCAAGTGGTTTGTACTAAACCATCTTCACGCCATGCAGCTTCTGCGGTGAGGCTTTTGTCTTCTTGAGGGGTAACTGGAAAAAGAGCCAGTTTTGATACACCCAATTCCAGAAGTCTTTCAGCTTTTTTCAGTAACAAATCTGCCGACAAACGCTGAATGTTTGGCATACTTGGAATATCTTGGGTCTGATTTTGTCCCGGTAATACAAATACTGGATAAATCAAGTGATTGGTAGTGAGCTGTGTTTCGCTGACCATCGCACGCAACTGGTCATTTTTACGGATACGGCGCATGCGAGTGGCTGGAAATGCAGGACGATTGAACGTATAAGTCATAACAATCTCGATGTTCGGTATTACACTAGGATAGGTTGGCGGATATTCCATTACTGTCAACCGACTGCTGTATTGTAGCCCCATAATGCTGGATTTGTACAAAATTATAGGTGTTTATCATGCTTTTAAATTTAGGCAATGTATGAGTGATGAAAAGAAAAATTGGACTGGGAACATCCATTTAGGTGCAAAAACTGACCTGACTGTGGTGCTCAACCAATTATGTAAGGCGTTTAATAGCTCTCCTTTTTTTAAGCATAGTGGAATGATTATGCGTGTGGTAGATGGCCACATTGAAGGCTATATCGAGATGCAACCCAACCTGATTGGTAATCTGGCATTTCAGATTTTGCATGGCGGCGTTGCTGCAACTTTGCTCGATAGTATTGGTGGAATTGTGGCAATGGAACACCTCTATCGCCGTTCGACTCCTGAAACTTTAACCGAAACCATTAAGCAAGTATCACGCTTGGCAACTGTCGATATGCGGGTAGATTATTTGGCTCCAGGACGCGGTAAGTATTTTATTGCACGTGCGGAAGTGTTACGTTTAGGTCGTAAGGGCTGCACTATGCGCATGACGATGGTCAATGATGAAGATAAAGCCATCGCAGCAGGGATTGCTTCATATGCCTATTAAGCAATGAATTGAACCATTTAAAAGCGCCATGTGCGCTTTTTTTAGTGCTTAAAAAGCTGGAATTTTCATAAAAACTTTGAGATAAACATTAATTTAATTAGAACGAACGCATGAGTTATATTTTTTTATTCTCATATTGTGAGGTTTTAGCGTTAAAATTGACTGCTTTGACAATGCGATATGTCTTGTTTATAGAAAAATAAAAACTCTATAACAAGGTGTAGTGCGAGATTGATGGCAAAGCCAACTCATCTTTAGGAACATACCATGACTGATGCACAAAGCAATGTACAAGAAACAGTGCCAACAACATCTGCCTCGGATGACAACAACCAAAACAAGCGCAAAAAATTTCTTGGTTTTTTTGCGCTGATTTTATTGATCGCCGCTATTTTGTATGCAATTTGGGCATTATTTTTAAATCACTCTGTAAGTACAGATAATGCCTATGTCGGTGCAGAAACCGCGCAAATTACCTCAATGGTGAGTGGTCAGGTCGCTCAGGTTTTGGTAAATGATACTCAAACAGTTCATCGGGGTGATGTGCTGGTTCGTATTGATGAACGTGATGCCAAAATTGCATTGGCTCAAGCTGAGGCAGAACTTGCTAAAGCAAAACGCCAATACAAACAGACTGCGGCAAACAGTAGCTCTTTAAACTCCCAAGTTGTGGTTCGTGCCGACGAAATTAACAGTGCCAAAGCACAAGTTGCACAAGCACAGGCCGACTACGACAAAGCTGCTTTAGAACTCAACCGCCGTGCACAACTTGCCGCGTCTGGTGCAGTGTCTAAAGAAGAACTCACTAAGGCACAAAGTGCAGTTGAAACAGCCAAAGCAGGGCTAGAGCTTGCTAAAGCTGGTTTAGCACAAGCGTCTTCAAGCCGTAAAGCTGCCGAAAGCACCTTAGCTGCAAACGAAGCCTTAATTCAGGGCGTAAGCGAAGTTTCAACACCTGATGTACAAGTTGCACAGGCGCATGTTGAACAAGCTCAGCTTGATTTAGAACGTACCGTGATTCGTGCGCCAGTTGATGGTGTGGTGACACGTCGTAACATTCAAGTTGGCCAACGTGTTGCACCGGGCACCAGCATGATGATGATTGTGCCGCTGAATGATTTATACGTAGATGCAAACTTTAAAGAAAGTCAGTTGAAAAAAGTCCGTCCGGGTCAAATCGTTACGCTTACTTCAGATTTATATGGCGACGATGTTGAATATCACGGCAAAGTGATGGGCTTCTCTGGTGGTACAGGCTCTGCCTTTGCCTTAATTCCGGCTCAAAACGCAACAGGTAACTGGATTAAAGTGGTTCAACGCTTACCAGTTCGTATTGCACTTGACCCGAAAGAACTTGCTGAACACCCACTGCGTGTTGGCTTGTCGATGGAAGCAAAAGTCGACTTATCTGCGAAGTAAACGCTTATGAAAACGCAAACACCTTTTGCCGAACTAAGCGGTGGCCGTTTATTACTGGCAGCGTTTGTTATTGCCTTGTCGAACTTTATGGTCGTGCTCGATACGACCATTGCCAACGTATCTGTACCGCACATTACCGGTAACCTTGCCGTTTCAAGTACACAAGGCACATGGGTTGTTACGTCCTATGCTGTTGCAGAAGCGATTTGTGTACCTTTAACGGGCTGGCTTGCTGGGCGCTTTGGTACTGTTCGGGTTTTTATTTTTGGCCTGATTGGTTTTACCATTTTTTCGTTTTTGTGCGGTCTAGCAAACTCGTTAGGCATGCTGGTGTTTTTCCGTATTGGACAAGGTCTATGCGGTGGCCCGCTCATGCCACTCAGCCAAACTTTGCTCATGCGTATTTTTCCTCAAGAAAAGCATGCACAAGCAATGGGCCTATGGGCAATGACGACCGTCGTTGGGCCAATTTTAGGACCAATTTTGGGTGGTCTAATTAGTGATAATCTGTCTTGGCACTGGATTTTCTTTATTAACATACCAGTCGGCATTATTTGTGTTTTAGCAGCTATACGAGTGCTTAAACCAGCCGAAACAGAAACGATTTCTTTAAGAATCGATACTGTTGGTTTAGGTCTGTTAATTTTGTGGATTGGTGCACTACAGCTCATGCTCGATTTGGGGCATGAACGAGACTGGTTTAATAGCACCAGCATCGTGGTATTAGGCTTAACTGCCGCCATAGGCTTTGTGGTGTTCCTCATATGGGAGCTGACCGACAAACATCCCGTCGTGGATGTCAAAGTCTTTAGGCATAGGGGCTTTGCAATTTCGGTACTGGCCTTGTCGCTCGGCTTTGGCGCGTTCTTTGGCAGTATTGTACTGATTCCACAGTGGCTGCAAATGAACCTTTCCTACACCGCCACGTGGGCAGGCTATTTAACTGCAACTATGGGCTTTGGTAGTTTGACCATGTCACCGATTGTGGCAAAGCTTTCAACTAAACATGACCCACGAGCACTGGCGAGTTTCGGTTTGATTTTGTTGGGTGGCGTGACCTTAATGCGTGCATTCTGGACCACAGACGCCGACTTTATGGCACTGGCTTGGCCGCAAATCCTGCAAGGTTTTGCTGTACCGTTCTTCTTTATTCCACTGTCGAATATTGCGCTTGGTTCAGTACTCCAGCAAGAGATTGCATCTGCTGCGGGCCTCATGAACTTCTTAAGAACCATGGCAGGGGCGATTGGTGCTTCAATTGCAGTGACCGTGTGGGACGACCACGCCAAAGTTGCACGTAGTGAAATGGTGTCAAACCTAAATACTGCCGAAGTTCAAAATAACCTTGCGCAAAATGGTTTTTCGGCTGATTCGACCTTAGGAATCATTTCAAACCTCGTCGATAAAGAAGCGATTACCATGTCGGCAAACCATGTATTTTTGCTGTTTGCGATGGTGTTTGTCTTTGCGGGGCTGGTCATTTGGCTGTGTCCGAAACCCAAAGGGGATGTCAGCGGAATGCCATCTCACTAAACATAAAAAAGCATCTCTTCGGAGGTGCTTTTTTTAGATCTATTAAAAAATAGAGCGAGTCTATAAATGGTAGATTTTGCCTGTATTTCACTAAATAAAGCATGCCAGAATCGGGCAGATCAAATATAAAAGCGTGTAATATCAAGCAAGGAGGCTTAATACAGGGCACAGGAAAAACGCCCTTAAACATTCAATATTATAAAACCTTATTTTTATCAAAGATTAAAAAAACTTAATACCTGAAAACAAAGAAGCTTGCATGGCAATTGCATGGATAGGCAAGCGCATATATTGGAGTTATCACGTGAATAAAAGATATTCATTTTTGTTCAGTAGTTTATTAGCAGTCGGTTTATTACAAGGATGTGGAGATGACTCCTCGTCAGATCAGCCCAAGGATGATTCAAATACAACCCCACCCAATTTAATTGTAGATAACGACCCGACCAGTTGTAGCAAACTGGCACAAGACGGATCAAGCGTGGTGGTCGGTTCAAACCAAAATGGTGACCCAGCAGCGCCTGAAGGTGCATCGGGTTATAGACTCGGTAACACGGTTAAATACGCAGATAAATATATGGTGGTGGCAAACACGCCACTTGCGGTAAAAGCGGGCTGTGATGTTTTAAGAGCAGGCGGTAGTGCAGTCGATGCTGCCGTTGCGGTACAAGCGGTGTTAGGTTTAGTCGAGCCACAATCGAGTACCATTGCTGGTAGTGGTTTTATGATGTATTACGATGCCAAAACCAAAAAAGTCACTGCTTACGATGGCCGTGAAACCGCACCAGCCGCAGCCAACGAATATTATTTAATTCGCCAAGATATATATGACCCAAATTCACCAGCACCTGTACCAAGTGCCCGCCGTAGCGGTCGCTCGATTGGTGTGCCGGGTGTGATGCGTTTGCTTGAACAAGCACAACAAGAACATGGCAAACTCAAGTGGAACCAGCTTTTTGGTGAAGCGATTGGTTTGGCTGACAATGGTTTCCGCATTCCGGGCCGTTTAGCAGATGCAATTGCTAGCAATGCAAACAGCTTAGCGCTCGATGCAAATGCAATGGCAACCTATTTCTACCCAGATGGTTCACCTCGTAAAGTTGGTGAGACCATGACCAATAAAGCCTATGCAAAAACCTTAGAAGCACTTGCTACGCAAGGCGCAAATGCGCTGCACACTGGTCCGATTGCCCAAGCGATTGTGGCAAAAGCAGGCCAAACACTAGGGGACGACCCAGCACGAACTCCAATTACTCCAAGCTTAATGACCTTGCAGGATTTGTCGAACTATCAGGTGAAAAAACGCGACCCGATTTGTACGACGTATCGTGACCGTTACTATGTATGTACCATGCCACCTCCATCTTCGGGAGGGATTGCGGTTGCGCAAACGTTGGGTATTTTAGAAAACTTTGATATGTCGCTTTATCCACCTAAAAACCCTGAAAATGAAGGCGGTGTGCCCGATGTGATGGGCGTGCATTTAGTGTCTGAAGCTGAGCGTTTGGCCTACGCCGACCGCGACAAATATGTCGCAGATACTGACTTTGTTGCTTTACCAGCGCAGGGTATTGCAAGCTTTATTGATAAAAACTACCTGAAACAACGTGCAGCATTGATTAACCCGAACCAAAGTATGGGCGTTGCACCAGCGGGCAATTTCAACCCAGCTTCGGGTGTCGACACCACTGTTGAACACGGAACAACTCAGTTCACGATTGTAGATGCCTATGGCAATGTGGTTTCAATGACATCGACTGTTGAATCGAGCATGGGTTCATTCCATATGGTGGATGGTTTCTTGCTGTCAAACCAGTTAACTGACTTTAGTGCGAACCCGCTGGACAGCACGGGAGCACTGGTTGCTAACCGTGTGGAAGGTGGCAAACGCCCAAGAAGTACCATGGCGCCAACTTTAGTGTTTAAAGGCACCACGCCAGATGAGTTTTATATGGCAACAGGTTCACCAGGTGGCGGTACCATCATTCAATATGTGGTTAAAACTTTGGTGGGTGCGCTGGACTGGAACTTAAACGCTCAGCAGGCGACTTCGCTTGTTAACTTTGGTGCGACCAATAGCAAAAACACCAATGTGGATAGCTCGAATGTGCAGCTTTCTTTGCTTGATTTGATTGAAGGTCTAAAAGCAAAAGGGCATGGCATATCGAACTCGGCGCAAACCAGTGGTATTTCAACGATTATGAAAGTAAATATTAATAATCAAAGTAAATACGCAGGTGGGGTAGACCCACGCCGTGAAGGTATTGTGTTAGGTAATGGTGCTTTATAGACCAAACTTTAAAAAAGCTGTCATTTTGGCAGCTTTTTTATGTGACCCTTGAAAAAAACAAAAGACACTCAATTATGTAAATATGTTCATCAGTAGCAGACTGTTGATAAAATGCACAGTATTTTATTTTAGTTATGCTATGATGTTCAGACATTCATGGGGATGTTATTGGCTTCGACGCTGGTGATGAAACTCATAGATGCATGCCGAGAGCGCATTTTCTCTCGTAAATCAAATTTGCATATTTTAGTCGCAAACGACGAAACTTACGCTCTAGCTGCCTAAGGGCAGTTTGTCCGCTTCCTAGAATACTTGTGGTTTAGGAACCCGACCGTAGCGCACGCACACAAGTCCGTATAGAGTCAAGCCTCGGGGCTTTATACCAAACTTAGAGGATCGCAACTTGTACCCTGTTCGTCGGGTCACTTGGTGTTAAAACAATAGACGATATCTAAGCATGTAGTATTCTCGAGCGTAATGCTGGCGGACGCGGGTTCAACTCCCGCCATCTCCACCAAAATTCGTGAAAAGCCCTGAAACGAAAGTTTCGGGGTTTTTTCTTTTTAATAGATTAGTAGGATATTCACAGCTCAAATTAATCTTTATAAATTTAAATATAAATCTTTTTTTAGAGTTATCCTAATTGCAAAGAAGCAGAAAGCTAGTGTTTTGAAATATATGTAAAAATTGTACTAATTAATCTTGTTATGCCGAATGCAAAGGCATTTCTATTATTATAATTGTTAAAAATAATAGAAATGGTATATCTGTCTTGATTCCTTCAAATTTCTACAAATTTTAGGTTGAGAAGCTCAATCAAATTAGTAAAAATACTAAGGACCAAGCACCTACTCAAAATCGAAATCCAATCCTAATAAAAGTACTCATGTCTATTCTAGAGCTATAGAGTCTTTTATCAGCTGTAACTAACTGTAGAGAATCTATGAACAAGCAACAACTCGCCTCAAAAATTTGGGATTCCGCAAACAAAATGCGCTCTAAAATTGAGGCAAATGAATATAAAGATTACATCTTAGGGTTCATGTTCTACAAATTTCTATCAGACAAAGAGCAAGCTTTTTTAGAAGCTAACGACTTTAGTCAGGCTGATATTGAAGCACTCACAGAAGAAGATCCTGAAACTGTTGAATTTATTAAAAATGGTATTGGTTATTTCATTGCTTATGACAACTTATTTTCAACATGGTTAAAAAAAGGTAATGACTTTAACGTTGGCAATGTCCGTGATGCGCTTTCTGCCTTTTCACGTTTAATCAGCCCATCACATAAAAAAGTATTTGATGGTATTTTTAAGACATTGGAAACAGGTTTAAGTAAACTCGGTGACAACTCAAACAGTCAAACCAAAGCGATTAGTGATTTATTGCAATTGATCAAAGTTATTCCGATGAATAACAAGCAAGATTATGATGTACTTGGTTTTATTTATGAATATTTGATTGGTTCATTTGCAGCTAATGCAGGTAAGAAAGCAGGTGAGTTCTATACACCACATGAAGTGTCGGTGTTGATGTCTGAAATCATTGCACATCACTTAAAGGATCAGCAAGAAATAAAAATTTACGATCCAACGAGTGGGTCGGGGTCATTGCTGATTAACATCGGTACGTCAGTTGCCAAGCACGTTAATGATGAAAATAAAATCAAATACTACGCGCAAGAGTTAAAGGAAAACACGTATAACTTAACCCGTATGAACTTGGTTATGCGTGGTATTTTGCCTGCCAATATTGTTGCTCGTAATGCCGATACCTTAGAGGATGATTGGCCTTATTTTGATGACAATGATCCGATCAATACCTACGAGCCGTTGTATGTCGATGCCGTGGTATCTAATCCACCGTACTCGCAAGCATGGGATTCATCAAATAAAGAGTCTGATCCACGTTATTCACGTTTTGGTTTAGCACCAAAAACTAAAGCTGACTATGCGTTTCTACTACATGATCTATATCACTTAAAACCTGATGGCATCATGGCGATTGTTCTGCCACATGGTGTGTTGTTCCGTGGTGGTGAAGAGGAGCGTATACGTAAAAACTTGCTTGAAAATAAACATATTGATGCAATCATCGGATTACCTGCCAATATTTTCTTTGGTACGGGTATTCCAACGGTCATTATTATTTTAAAACAACGTCGCCAAAGTAGTGATGTGCTTATTGTTGATGCATCCAAAGGCTTTATCAAAGTCGGTAAAAATAACCATCTACAAGCGTCGAATATTAAGAAAATTGTTGATGCTGTTGTACAGCGTAAAGATATTGAAAAATTTTCTAAATTAGTCAGCTTGGAAGAAATTCGTGAGCAAGGCTATAACTTAAATATTCCTCGTTATGTAGATTCGTCTGCAACAGCAGAAACTTGGGATATTTATGCCACTATGTTTGGCGGTATTCCGAAAAAAGAAATTGATGCACATGCCGAGTATTGGAAGGCATTCCCGCAGTTACGCCAAGACTTATTTACTAACAGTGACACACCTTATGTCGATTTAGCCACCACAGAAATCAGTAACGCCATTCATCAGCATGCCAATGTTCAAACATTTAAAACGCAATTTAATGCTGCCTTTGCCAAATTCCATGATTATTTAAAAGCTGAGTTAATTGGAAAGATGCAGTCTTTGCATATTGCCCAACAAGAAAATGTTCTAAGTCAGGATATTTTCAAGCGTCTGGAAAATATTCCTCTAGTTGACAAATATCAAGCCTATCAAGCTTTGGATGATCAATGGCAAAGCATCGCAGGGGACTTGGAGATTATTCAATCTGAAGGTTTGACTGCTGCCAAAATTGTCAATCCAAATTACATCATTAAAAAGAAAGATGGTAAAGAGCAGGAAGTTCAGGACGGTTGGATCGGTTATGTCTTACCATTCGATTTGGTACAACAGCATTTATTGCTTGATGAATTAACAGCCTTACAAAATAAAGAACGTGCTTTAACTGAAGCCAGTGCTGAAATCGAAACGATTATGGATTCGCTGTCTGAAGAAGAAAAAGATACTTTATTAAATGATGCCAATGACGCTTTTGTAACCGCAGAAATTACCAAAGCGTTGAAACAGGCTTTTGAAGATATTGAAACACCTGAAATTCGTGCGATCAATGAATTGTTAGAGTTGCTTGCGAATAAAGCGAAAAAGCCTGAGCAGGAACAGTTTGTACAGGCACACCCTGAGGTGCAATGGGCCAAGATTGAAGCCAATAAAAATGGTACTTATGCTGTAGGTAAAGTAAAAGTGTATTTAAAAAGTTTACAGGCGAATTTTACTTTTGCGGAAGAGTCTTTAGAGGCGAAATTGTTTAAAGTGGAAGATTTGCTTGCGCAGGAAAAAGAGCTGAAAGCTGAGATTAAAGCCGATGCCAATACTTTACATTTGTTGACTAAAGCCACGATTGAAGTGTTGCAAGATTCACAGGTTTTAGAATTGTTGGAAGCGAAGTGGGTACAACCGATTGTTTCTGCAATTTTAGCATTACCAAATGAAGTAATTGAGCATTTGACTGATGTGGTACAGGCTTTGGCGGATAAGTATGCAGTGACTTATACTGAAACTACGCAAAAGCTTAGTGAAGCTGAAAATAGTCTAGCGAGTTTGATTGATGATTTAACAGGTGATGACTTTGACATACAAGGTTTGACACAGTTTCAGACGTTATTAAAAGGGGTGTAATGTGGAAAAGTCAAAATGCCCTGAAGTTAGGTTTAAGCATTTTAACGAAAGTTGGAATCAACAAACTTTAGGCGATATGTTTCTACCATTATCGAATAATACACTCTCGAGAGCTGATTTAAACTATGACAATGGTCAGATAAAGAATATTCACTATGGTGATATCCTTGTAAAATATGCTGCTGTTCTCGATTGTAGAAATGATAAAATACCATTTATTACAGATGGTGAAATTTCTGACTTCAAAAACCAATTTTTACAGAATGGCGATGTTATTTTTGCTGATACAGCAGAAGATAAAACTGTTGGGAAAGCAATTGAAATAAGTGCTGTAGATGATAACTATATTGTGTCTGGCTTACATACCATGGCATATCGTCCGAAGATAAAATTATCACCTTATTACTTGGGGCATTACCTCAATTCAAATGCTTATCACCATCAACTTTTGTCTTTGATGCAAGGCATTAAAGTGTTATCAGTTAGTCGGACGAATCTTGCTAAAACAATTATTAAATATCCTTCTTCTGTAACAGAACAAACCCAAATCGGTAATTATTTCCAAAACCTAGACCAGTCCATTGCTTTACATGAAAAGAAGCTTTCTCAAACGCAAAATTTAAAAAAAGCGATGCTGGAAAAAATGTTTCCAAATGTAGGCAGTACGCAGCCTGAAATTCGTTTAAAAGGGTTTAATGGGGATTGGGTGAATTCTCAATTATCTAACTTTATTTCGATTAAACATGGCTTTGCATTTGATGGTGCATATTTCAGTGAAATTGAGACAAATTTATGTTTACTAACACCTGGTAATTTTATGATTGGTGGTGGTTTTAAAGCTGAGAAGTTCATTTACTATAATGGTGAAGTACCTGAAAATTATATTCTTCAAGAAAATGATTTGTTAGTAACGATGACTGATTTGAGTAAAGAAAGCGATACTTTGGGTTTACCTGCTTTACTTCCTTTAATTCGAGGAAAAACATTACTACACAACCAACGGTTAGGATTAATAAGTTTTGATAACGATGAATTAGACAAAGGTTTTCTTTTCTATTTATTACAAACTGAGTCGTATCATAAATATATTGTTTTATCTGCCACTGGTACAACAGTGAAACATACTTCTCCAAATAAAATTTTAGCTTTTGTTTGTGACGTGCCTGAATTCGAAGAGCAAAAAGCAATCGGTCAATTTTTTAAACAGCTCGATAAAACCCTTGTATTACAACAGCAACAGCTTCAAACCCTAAAAAATCTAAAACAGGCATTTTTAGAAAAAATGTTTGTTTGAATCCCTCCCTTGCGCCGCTTTAATCGCGGCTCACCTTTTCAAAGGGAGACTTTTTATAAATTGACTTGATAAAAGCAAATAGACCATGACATATAAAACAGAAGCAGAATTTGAACAAGCATTTATCGAAACCCTTTTTAACAAGGGCTGGGAAAGTACTGTTCTTAAAAATCCAACAGAACAGGATTTAATTAACAACTGGTCAAAAATTCTTTTTGAAAATAATAACGGTATAGATCGGCTGAATGGTCAGCCACTTACTGACTCCGAAATGGCACAAATATTAGAACAAATCAAAACTTTACGTACGCCCTTAGCACTCAATGGCTTTATCAATGGTAAAACAGTTTCCATCAAAAGAGACAACCCAAATGATGCAGTGCATTTGGGTAAAGAAATTAGCCTAAGCATTTATGATCGTCAGCAAATAGCTGCTGGAGAAAGCCGTTACCAAATCGTACAACAACCAAAATTCCCAACGTCTTCACCGATTTTAAATGATCGACGTGGCGATATTATGTTGCTGATTAACGGTATGCCACTGTTTCATATCGAATTGAAACGCTCTGGTGTCCCTGTCAGTCAGGCAGCACATCAAATCGAAAACTATGCCCGTTCAGGCATTTTCTCTGGACTATTTTCATTGGTACAAATCTTTGTTGCAATGAATCCTAGAGAAACTAAATACTTTGCTAATCCTGGTCCAGATGGAGTTTTTAATTCAAATTATTACTTCAATTGGGCAGATTTTAATAATGAACCAGTCAATTATTGGAAAGACATTGCCACGCATTTGCTTTCTATTCCTATGGCACATCAGCTTATTGGTTTTTATACCGTTGCCGACAAAACAGATGGTATTTTAAAGGTGATGCGCAGTTATCAATACTTTGCTGTACGAGCGATTTCAGATCGTGTAGCACGTATTGAGTGGGATGGGCGAGATCGGCTAGGTGGGTATATATGGCATACCACAGGTTCGGGTAAAACCATGACCAGTTTTAAATCAGCCTACCTCATCGCCACCTCTAAAGATGCAGACAAAGTAATTTTCCTTATGGATCGTATTGAACTTGGTACGCAGTCTTTAGAGCAATATAATAACTTTGCCGATACGGATGATTTTGTAAAGTCTACAGAAAATACTTATGCATTGATTAACAAGCTGAAGAGCAATAATCCAAATGAGGTATTGATTGTTAGCTCTATTCAAAAAATGAGTAATATCAAACAGGAAGAAGGTGGACTCAAAGCACATGATATTGAGCAGATGCAGAAAAAACGCATCGTCATCATTGTGGACGAAGCACACCGTTCAACCTTTGGTGATATGCTGATTACCATTAAAGAAACCTTTCCTCAGGCAGTCTTCTTTGGTTTTACTGGCACGCCCATTCAGGACGAAAATGAAAAAAAAATGAATACCACAGCAACAGTATTCGGTCATGAGTTGCACCGTTATAGTATCGCTGATGGCATTCGAGACAAAAATGTACTCGGTTTTGATCCTTACCTGATTTCAACTTATAAAGATTCAAAATTACGTGAAGCCGTGGCTTTGGATGAGGCAAAAGCCAATACAATTAAAGAAGCTTTAGATGATCCTAAAAAGAAAGAAATCTACTTACGTTTTATGGATAAAAGTCAGGTTGCTATGGCAGGTCATTGGGACAAAGCCAATAACTATATCAAAGGGATTGAGGATTACTTACCGACAGAGCAGTATCGTCGTCCAGCACATCAAAATAAAGTTGTTGAGGATATTTTAGAAAACTGGATTCAATATAGCCAAAATAATAAATTTCATGGCATGTTTGCGACCAGTAGTATTAGCGAGGCAATTGAATATTATCGCTTATTTAAGAAGCATAAACCTGAGCTAAAAATTACGGCACTGTTTGATCCAAATATTGATAATAATGAAAATGCTAAATTCAAAGAAGATGGTTTAGTTGAGATTATTAGTGACTATAACATACGCTATGGCATTGAGTTCAGCCTAGCCACCCATGCCAAAATGAAGCGTGATATTGCAGACCGTTTAGCCCATAAAGAGTTATACAAACGTGTAGAACATACCCCAGAAAAACAGCTTGATCTACTGATTGTCGTTGATCAAATGCTAACAGGTTTTGACTCTAAGTGGGTCAATACTTTGTACTTGGATAAAATGCTTGAGTATGCAAACTTGATTCAAGCATTCTCACGTACTAACCGCTTATTTGGTAAAGATAAACCATTCGGTATCATTCGATATTACCGACGTCCGCATACGATGAAACGTAATATTGATTCGGCTGTAAAGTTGTATTCAGGCGATAAACCTTTGGCTTTATTTGTAGATAAACTGCAAGATAACTTAAAAAAAGTAAATTCAATTTTTGTTGATATAGAACAATTGTTTAAAAGTGCAGGTATCGAAAACTTTGAAAAGTTACCTGAAGACAAAGAGGCCTGTGGTCAGTTTGCAAAGCTATTTAAACAATTTAATGAGCATTTGGAAGCTGCAAAAATTCAGGGCTTTAATTGGAATACACTCTCATATAGCTTTAATAATAAAGACTTAAATGGCTTACCTGTTCCTGTGCTAATAGATGAGCAGACTTATTTGATTCTAGCTTTGCGTTATAAGGAATTATTTTCTGAAGGGGGAAGTGGCGGTGGTGGAGGTATTCCATTTGAAATTGAAGGTTATTTGACAGAGATTGATACTGATAAGATTGATTCAGACTATATGAATAGCCGATTCACTAAATACTTAAAAGCACTTTACGAAGGTGAAAAGGCAGTATCTGTTGAACAAGCTCTAAATGAATTACATAAAAGTTTTGCAGCTTTGACGCATGATGAACAGAAAATTGCAAATATCTTTTTACATGATGTTCAACGTGGCGATGTGAAATTAATAGAGGGAAAAACTTTTAGAGATTACATCACTGAGTATCAGTTTAAAGCTAAAGAAGATGAAATATATGAGGTAGTTAGTTCATTCGGCTTGGATGAGTCAATGCTAAGAAAAATATTAAGTACACATGTTACTGAAAACAATATTGATGAGTTTGGGCGTTTTGGAGAATTGTTGAATTCTGTGGATAATGCGAAAGCAAAGCAGTATTTTGAAAAGAAAGAAGGGCAAACAATCCCAGCCTTTAAGGTTAAAGTAAAAACCGATAAACTTTTAAGAGAGTTTATTTTAACTAATAAAAAATAGTTTTTGATCGTGATGTGATGGACTCAATTTGATTGCAGTATTCTAGGGGGAGTCGTGGGACAAGGTAAAAGTGTTAAATTGTTTTTGGCTGATGGAACACCTAATGGGATTTTAACAGCCGAAATTATTAACTGGACAGGACATGTGCTTTCTGCCCCCCGTAGTAAATTAGCTGAGTTGATCCAGCGTGAAGAATGTACAAAAACAGGTGTATATTTTCTAATTAGCCATGATCCAGAAAATCCATTATATCCAAGAGTATATATTGGGGAATCGGATGATGTTGCTAATCGTTTAAAACAGCATAACCGAACAGAAGAGAGTGGTGGAAAAGATTTTTGGGAAAAGGTTTGTTTAATTACAAGTAAAGACCAGAATCTGACAAAAGCTCATATTAAATATCTTGAAAGCCGTCTGATGGATATTGCTAAACAAAATGGACAATGTCAGCTCGAAAATGGTACAGCACATACTTATAGTCGCTTACCTGAATCAGATATTGCTGATATGGAGTTTTTCTTAGAGCAAATACAAATTGTTTTGCCTGTATTAGGTTACGATTTCCTAAAAGATTTAAAAAGACCTAGCTATCAACAATACTTATCAAAAACGCATAGTTTTGTAGAATCTGAGATTGATAAGACAGCAAACTTTTATTTATCTAGCCGTGAAGTAGATGCTAAAGCACAAGAGATAGATGGAGAGTTTTTTGTTTTAAAAGGCTCACAAGTAAAAAGAGTATCCTCCTCTACCTTTAATTATACAAAATTGCGTAACTATTTAATTGAAAATAAAATTATTGACTCTAAAGATTTTACTTTTAACCAAGATTATTTGTTTAGTAGCCCGTCTGCAGCATCTGGTGTAATTCTAGGCCGTTCATCAAATGGACGGAAAGAGTGGAGAGAAATGAATACTCATTTAACTTATGCAGAGTGGCAGCAAAAACAAGTAGATAGTGCATAAGTTTAGATAGTAGAAATAAAAATTTAATTGATTTTTTCTAATTATCAGTCCTTTTTAACAAACAGAACTTTACCTTTTATTGATCTGAAGGGACACAAGCATATTGCAACCTACAAAGGACACAGGTATTCAAAAGGAGGCAATTAGCTAAACAATATGTGAAAATATACTCTGAAATTTGGGGAAATTTAAAACGATGATTACTCCGCTGGGGGCGGTTTAAGAAAAGGGTAATCATTGATTCTTAAATAATTTATAAGATTTGGTTAGATCAAATGAACGACTTGATACCGAGATATTTAAATAACCTGGGGCAGTGGCATGAAGTTGCGCTGACAATGACTAAAGCAATTATTGCAATAGGGGTGTTGTGCTTAGTTGTGTATCTTTTAACAATTGGCTATATCCCATCGGAAATTAGCTTTGGCGATACACTGATTTTTTTGCTGATTTTTGCCGCGTTTTCGATTGCTTACACTGTATTAGGGTTTATGCTATTTTTCTTTGGTACATCCTTAGCTCCAGTGACATATCTTGTCTTAAGCTGGGTTGATAAGTATTTGCCACCTCATGTCAGAATTGGGAAAAAACTTCCTTTTCCAAAAGTTAATATTATTATTTTAATTGGCTCTCTTTATCTTTTATACGTTATTCATGGCATATTTTTATTGCATTGGAAAGTCAATTTGTACTTAGGCATTACCGTATTTTTTATTGCCTTTGCGTATTATCCTTTTTACATGAATCGGCAGAAGATTAAAGAATTTAATATAAAATTTGAGAATCTAGCAGATATTGTTGATGATCCTGATGCTAGTGAAAATCTTAAAGCATTCGCAAGCAAAAAATTAAAGAGATTAGAAACGCATATTAAAGATAGCTTAGAAATAGCTTTTTTTATTAGTTTGACTCCGCTTGTGCCTCTGATCCTCATTGGTGATGTCGGTAAAGTATTTTTAAATTATACAATGCAAAATACTGGGGTAAGAATAGAAAAAGCTACCTTGTATATTAAAGAACCTTATGCAAATTTAATTGAATTGCCAAAAACGACTACTAAAGATCTAAGTCAGTATAAAA
The DNA here is from genome assembly GCF_034650275.1 of Acinetobacter sp. IRS14. Taxonomy (NCBI): domain Bacteria; kingdom Pseudomonadati; phylum Pseudomonadota; class Gammaproteobacteria; order Moraxellales; family Moraxellaceae; genus Acinetobacter; species Acinetobacter sp. IRS14. The sequence goes on along the minus strand of NZ_JAOVFN010000004.1, from coordinate 221,743 downwards.
CCTTTATTTTTAAAGATGTTAAAGTATTATTTCAAGGCATTGGTAAAAGCACTTTAATTTCTTATAAAGTGAAAGATATTGAAAAGCAATTAGTGATTCCTAATGAATATATTACTGTAGAGCGAACTCAGAAGGTCGATAAATAAGTCTATATCTTGGTCATGATCAGTTAGCTTTCACAAGGCCCCCGTACCACAACAGAACTTTAATTTTTTGCGCTGATTTAAAGTAATCCACCATTGCGGCACAGAGATAAGGGAGCTAAGCCAAACGCTTATCCCATGTCGTTTTTATCGCACCGCCGCATCACACTAAAAAAAGTAGGGGCAAAGTCCTGTGGGAGAGCAGTTATTTTCTCGGTCGGATGTAGACGCAAGTATCATGACAGAGAATATTTATAATTTAACGCCTTTACGTGAACGTAATTATCAAGAAACGTATATGTTTGAGTGAGTTGAGAAAATGATTGTTAGAGCTGAAGTACTTACTTGGTCCTATGATTATGGCTTTGGCGTTATGCAAAAATGAAAAATTTGGAATGAACTAACTATTTAAATTTATTTTAATTATCGATTATTAATCATTAATTTTTATTTAAATTATTTCTTAATAAATCTCTGTATATATTAAATTTATTGGCATAAAACATGATTTTTTGAATAAGTTTATGTTCTTGATTATTATTAAAAATATCTAAAGTATTTATTCACTATTTTTCAGACATACTCTTTAATTTAAAAAATAATTAAAACCTGCTAGAACAATGATTTATTTAAATATAAAACATAATTATATATATTAATATGTAACATTATATTTCTTTGCTTGAAAACAAGAATTTTAAAGGATATAAAAACTATACAGATTTGTCTGTATATCTGTATTTAACTATTTATAAAAGGAAGTATCATCATGAAAAATCGTAAAAAAAATGCTGAATACCTAGGCACTTTGCTAGGTTAATTTAGTAACCGAAACAAAAAACTATCAATCTTAAAAAAGGAAGTACCATCATGAAAAATCGTAAGAAAAATGCTGAATATCTAGGCACTTTGTTAGGTTGATTTAGTAACCGAAACAAAAACTATTAATTTTAAAAAAGGAAATTTCATCATGAAAAATCGTAAAAAAAATGCTGAATATCTAGGAACTTTGTTAGGTTAATTCAGTATCCTCGATAAAAATAGTATGTCTATATCCATAGCCATACTATTTTTAAATTAATGAAAAATAATAATTTAAAGGAATATGGTCATGGAAGTTATTAGTATTCGTCCAAATTTTATTAAAACTTTTAACAACCCAAATAATGATTATTTTTGTATAGTAACTAATGAATCTTTGGAAGATAAAATTAAAATTACTGATGATTCTAACTATATTGAAAGTAAGATTATTTTATATAAACCTAATGATAAATTTGAAAATTTATTGGAAAATGTAATACCTGAGAATTCTCATGTATTAGTTATTTCCCCTGATGTTTTTTTTCAATCACCTGATCAAAAACATATCGGAAACAAAAGAAAGTTGATTGCTATGGCATGCAATTCAACTCCAACCGATATAAATGCCATAAAACATTTTATGGAAATAATTGAAAATACTGATCCAGATAGCCAGCAAGAATTTGCTGATAGATTCTTTGGTATTGGTGAAGATTCAGATTTTTTAAACTTTGTAGATCCAGTGAACAATACATTAGCAACATTTAATCATTTAGATGAAAGCTATCTATGGAGTGAACAGGCTGGTCATTTAGGTTATGGGGAACAACAATTAGCTCCTGCTGGGGAAATTAGTGTTTTACCTTTGAGAATTCAAGATTTTGATGAAACTTTACGTTTAGATTTTAACGGAACAATTGCGTTACAAGGGGTTCCTATTTTACATAATGGAACTGTTAGCTTCTTGCGAGAAGATCAAAAAAGAATATTTGATCAACTTATAGAAATTAAACATAACCCAATTATTGCTACTGTTGAAAATGGTGTTATCACTGCTCTCAGTGATCCAACTGGCAAATGTCCGAATGCTTTAAATATGTTAAATAGTATGTTTAATGTAGATTCCAGATATAGAATTCTTTGGGAAATTGGGTTTGGTGTAAATACACACAATAAAATACTCGATGGAAACCAAGCTATGAATGAAACCTTTGGTAATACTGATGGTGCTATACATTTTGGTTTAGGTTTAACACCATACACACAATATCATTTAGATATAATTTGTCCAAATACTGTAGTTAAAAACAATAAGAATGAATACCTGATTGGAAAAGAAGGGAAAAAAATAGCACGAAATAAATCAATTGGATGTCCTTGTATAGAATGATAACTAATACATCATTGCTAAGCAGAACTATACCGGTTTGCTTAGCATTAACACCTATCGGTTTATTATTTGGTATTCTCGCTGGCCAACAGAATCTTGATCATTATGAGGTTCTATTATTAAGTATTTTCGGATTTTCGGGGAGTGGGCAATTTGCTCTCTTAAGTTTTTATCAGAATAACTTTGTAGATATTGGATATTTAACAGCTTTTTTACTTATATTAAGTATGAATGTTAGATATATTCCAATGACATTAATAAGCACTCCAAAAGATATTAAACTGAGTTCGAAAATAGTCTATGGTCATATACTTTCTGATGAATCCTTCGCTACTGAGAGATACACAGATACATATCATGATCATCTCAAAATCCGATTATATATTTTCTTTACATGGGTAATATCTACTCTAGCTGGTCAAATATTATCATCATATATACCTGACTATATATTAAGTTATTTGAATGTATCGTTTCCTATTTCTGCAATTTTATTTACTTTAAGCTTTATTAATATAAAACTTAAAACTACGAAAAAGAATATTAAAGTCATATTTGTTCTATTTTTGGTAACTACTTTATCTTTCTTTATTTTTGGAGAAAGGTTTTTTTGGATACCAGCAATTCTAACTAATTATATTATTTTTAGGAAATTTAAATGAACACAAAACTATTAATTGGTGTTGTAATATTATTTTCTATAAGTGTTATTGTTAGAATAGCACCTGCATTTGTAAAAAATAGACTAAATAGTGAAACACTGGATAATATTGAGCAAGTTTTACCAATATGTGTTTTTATACCCATGGCTGTATATTTTTTTATAACTGAAATACAGAAAAACTTTTTACCAGCTATTATTTCATTCGTATTTATATTTATCTTGTTGCAGATTAAAAGTAATAATATTGTGACGATTATTGGTTCGATATTGTTATTTATTTTTATTAAGAATTTTACAAACCTGAGTTAATCATTCTCTTAAAACTGCTTCAATATTGTTGCCATCCATATCAATGAGAAAAGATGCATAATAATTAGGACTATAGTTTAAACGGTATCCTGGTTTTCCATTATCTTTGGCACCAAGTTCTAAGCCCATTTTATGAAAAGAAATGACCTCATCTTTTGATCTGGCTGAAAAAGCAAGATGTATTTTACTACGGACACCGTATTCTGAACTACTCGCTATCCAGAAATAAACTCTATTATTCATTCCAAAACCATAAGCAATTATATTTTCATTATTATCTTTTCGTTTTTTTAAACACTCATATCCTATACTCTCTAAGAGATGGGTATAAAAATTATAAGCTAAATCTAAATTAGTTACTTTTAATTCAATGTGATCTATCATAGTTATAAATGTTAAATATAAAGTCAGATTTAATTTAACATGAAGTTCACATAATTAGCTATAACTGTTGTACCTTTAAAATATTATCTCTTGTTAAAAAAATAGTTTAGTTTCTTATAGCATTGTGGCTATTGAGAAGAAGATAGTAATTCCGAATGAATATATTACTGTAGAGTGGACTCAGAAGATCGATAAGTAAGGTTATATTATTCACTATTAATCAGCTAGCTTCCCCCAAGGCCCCCGTGCCACAACAGAACTTTAATTTTTTGCGCTGATTTAAAGTAATCTACCATTGCGACACAGAGATAAGGGAGCTAAGCCAAACGCTTAGCCCATGTCTTCTTTATCGCACCGCCGTATTACACTAGAAAAAGTAGGGGCAAAGTCCTGTGGGAGAGCAGGACTTTGCAAACTGACATGTTCTAGACGTTGCATAAGCTTATGCGAATACACTTGTTCAAGCCGTTGGTAAATACAGTCGCAACTGGCTTGGGTGTGCCCACCAGACAGGCAAATTTCTTCAAAATCCTGCTGAGTGTGAATGTCGCAACCAGAAACACCGTAATCGCCTATTAAAAGGCTTAAAGCCAAAATAGGTTTATAAAGTTTCATATTATTCTCGTGATAATTTTCACTAAGTTATTAATAAAAAATAAGCCGCATATATTTAAAGTATTAAAATCATTTAGAAAGGGTATAGTTAACCCGCCTGTAATACAGGAAAATAAAATGATTAAAATTTTAAAATAAAATCATTTATAAATTTAAAATATTTTAGGTGAGAGAAAGCCTAAATTTTAAATAAATAAAATTACGAGAGAGGATAGGGGATTAATATAAAAAAGGTCATGGTCAACTCCTAGAATGTATGGAGCTCTACCACCAAAGATCACCGTCAATTGATTATGGTGGTAGAACGAAAGGGGGTTAGCAGACTGGGATCCAAGGAACCAGCACGCGCGAGCGCGTCCCCCTCCCGTCCTACCGCAAAGAAAAGGGACGCAAGGGTCTAACGACTTATAGTGGAACTATAACCCGCCATGGATCTACGGTCTGCTAAAACCGACTGGCAATGTAGGCCAGCGGGACCATAATAATCATAAGTTTTTAACAGGTCAATTCAATTTAAATAAAATATTATAAAAATTTTAATTATTAAAAAATAATAATTGATTTAATTAATTTGTTTTTATTTTGGTAATTAAAATGGTTTAAATTATTATAAAAAAACTTAATAAATTATATATTGTGATATTTTGTTTTGTAATTTAGAATTGAACGAAGATAGTTTTTAAAATTAAATTATTAAAATTATCTAAATATAATCTTAACAATAATTAAAATATGGGGAGATAGCTATGACTATTTCTAGTAACGGAAAACTATTAATTCGTGTACCTAACGAGCATTTCGAAGAAATTAAAAATGTTCAGTTTAGTTATTCAATTTTCACCGAAAATTTAAAGCAATCTACCGATGGTTTGACTGGTTTAACAGGGGTTACAGAGCCTCTGTTCCCAGATGAAGCGAACAATACCATGCTTAAGGGCGCATTAGATTTTACAAAAAAAAGCACTTGGCTTTTGCATTCACCTACACAAATAATTGCAATTAACCCATGGGATAAAGCTCATCAAATATATCAACAATATCAAGATGCTAAGTTAGCGGGTAAACAGTCAGATCAGGTCTATATTGAGCCAGATTTAGAACATTTCATAAGTATTACAGAAAATGATGATACTCAAAGAAAATCATTCTCTGTAGATGAAAAATCGACAGAGAATTATCCTGTAGAACCATTAAATACTCACTATCCACCCGCCATGTCTAATTTAAGTAGCTTAGATTGGTATATTAAAAGAGATAACTTTGATAAAGCTTGGGCAGTAGGTTATTTGGGACAGGGAATACGGATTGCCCATGTTGACACAGGCTATTCAGATCAACATCAAACAAAACCATTACATCTGTTGCCCGAACAAGGCTGGAACTATTATGACAATAATGATAATACGGTAGATCCGGGCAAGCATTTAAATGCAGGCCATGGAACTGCAACATTAGCAATATTGGCTGGTAATAAAATAACCTTGAATATTAAGGATAATCCGTCTTTAACGTATAGTGGTTATATTGGTGGTGCGCCAGAAGCATCTGTTGTGCCCATTCGTATTGGGGGAGTAGGTGGTTCGGTTGCACATATCTATAGCTCTAATCTTGCTCAAGGTCTAAAGCATGCTTTGGGTACTTACAATACTGCAAACGGTAAATACTGCCCACCATGTGATGTCGTTACATTAAGCCATGGGGGGCTACCAACAGCAAGTTGGGCCGATGTCACAAACCAATTATATGACCAAGGTATTGTTCTGGTTGCTGCATCGGGCGACAGCTTTAATGCTGTAGTCATGGATATCGCAACACATTTTACGGTTTATCCTTCTGCATTTTGGCGTGTGATTACGGCGACAGGAGTGACCTATGACAACAAACCATATATCACTAATGATGCAGGTGTTATGCAAGGTTCTTGGGGGCCTGATGCGGTCATGAAAAAAGCAGTTGCCGCCTCAACACCAAATGTCCCTTGGATGAAGTTGGGAAGTGCTACGGGTTGGGCTTTAGATGGAGGCGGTACGTCTGCAAGTACGCCTCAAATTGCTGCTGCATGTGCTCTTTGGCTCCAAAAAAATAAAGCTGCGCTTGCTGCACTAGAAGGATGGCAAAAAGTAGAAGCTTGTCGTTTTGCTTTGTTTGGTAGTGTCGCAAATAAAAATCTTGATTTAAAACAAATAGGCGTGGGTACTCTAGATGTAAATGCCATGCTCGGTATGGATATCAATCAAATTGTTGCAAAAGTAACCGATCCAAAATTTGAAAAAATAGGCCCAGATAAAGTCTCTTTTCCTTTCTGGCGTTTACTGTTTGGCTTAGCTCCTCCACAATCGGGACGCGAGGAAATGTATGAGGTTGAAGCACACCAATTACTTTATCGGTCAAAGAATATCGCGCTACAAAAAGCGTATGAGCAATATAGTGAAGCCAAAGATTTAAATGAATTGAGTCCGCAGCTTGTCCAAGACTTGAGAGAGCAATTTTTACAAGAGCCAGACATGTCTGTGGCTCTAAGAAGTTATTTAGAAGCTAATTTAAATACTTAAATGATTTGATGATAAATAACTAAACCGAAGCGTAAAAGTGTCAACATAACGGTGTTTAAAACTTTATGACTGGCACTTTTGCGCTTTATTGAGAGCATAGTTTTCAAAAAAGTCTGATATTTTCGGGTTTTATAAATCAGTTTAGGTAAATATTGATGCTCTAAGCCCTTAGCGGACTATTAAAATGTATAACGGTAATTAATAAATACACGGTGCTGGTCCCAATCTTTTCGAGACATGCCATTTATTTTTTCACCTAGGTTTGCATTTTCAAACTTTGACTCATAATGCAAAAATGAATAACGCACATCTAAGTTTTTCACCCACGGCAAGGTATAACTCACCGTAAAGTCAAAGTAACGCTCTTTACCCTCAATATCACTACTAATGTTACTTTGGTGAGCGCCAAAGCCATAAATATACTTCGCTTCGGTTTTTAAACCTTTCACGTAGTCTTTCCAGTTATATTTCAGGCGCAGGGCAATGGCGGTTTCATCGTTATTGGTAAAGTCGGGGCCAATGGTCGCAGAAGTCGGAAACGGGTTGGTGCCGTGGTCTTGCGTCAAAACCGAGTTACGGTCGGAGTGCACAGCAAAGTTATCTTCAATCCAAAAACCATCAAACTTTGAAACGGCAATGCCGCCTTCAATATTATTCTTAGCCACATTTACATCGACAAAATAACCATTGCCACGGTTGTTAATGTCTTGGCCTTTGACACAGTCCAGCTCGGTTTCGGCACCACATTTAAATAACTTGCCATCATCACGCGAGAAAAAAGCACCCGTGTTAAATGTCCACATAAGGCCATGCATCGGCAATTTATATTGAGCAATCGCTCCGTACTTTTTTAAATAATCTTTGCTATTTAAATATTCGGCATTTACGCTCCAGTTTTTGTACTGATACTTGGCACCCAGCAAACCGACATAATCAATATGCTCGTCATTTTCAGTCACCAGTTTTTCAAAAGAGTCCATGCTGCGCGGTTTCCAGCGGTCATAGTAAGCAATGTAAGTCTGTAGCTGATCATTTAGTTGAAACTGCCCACTCGCACCCGAAAATGTGTCGGGCACCGCGCGGTTATTGGTGCTTTTAAGTAACAGTGAATCTTGCAACTGACGGCCTAATTTAATTTCGCCTTTATCACCAAGTTTCGCTTTGATGTAGAGCTGGCCTAAAGTCGCAAAGTTTTGGTCGAGCTTGCCGTTATTTTCGACCTCTAAAAGCTGAGCGCTCGGCTTGCCAGAGTCAAATAACTTGGTAACTGCATAGAGTGAGCTATCTACCCCAAGCCAGTCCCACATGTACGGTGACTGATAATTTAACTCAAGCCCTACAGCGCTTTGTTCATATTCACTCGACGAAGGCGAAGGGTTGGCAAGCGTAGGGTGAGCAGTACCTTCATCGTTCCAGTAACGGGTGTTAAGCTTTAATTCTAACTTGCCAAATTCTTGAGGAAGCTCTGCATACGCATTGCTCACACTGCCTAGACCAATACAGCCCCATAGCAAATATTTATTCATTTTAAATTCCTTTTTTAAGCATGAATAAGCCCTTTGCCTAACGCTGAGGTTAGGCAAGCTTTTTATGAAATGGATGAATTAAGGAGAGAGTTTTTCGAGCACTTGGCCTTTGGTTTCAATCGCAAATAAGAAGGTTACAAGGCCACCAATCAGCGCCACGACGGCTAGCACACTAAACACATATTGAATGCCGTAACCACCAACCACGAGGCCCACCATAACAGGCCCAATCGCAGAGCCAGCACGTAACCAAGCGGTACTAAAACCAATGCCCATGGCACGTAGGCGAGTAGGGTAAAGTTCGGCAGCGTAAAGATATAAAGAGAATGAAATGGTCTGCAAAATGGCATAGCTAATCGTTGCAAAAATCACAACTTCCATCGCCGATTTTGCGCCTAAAACCGAGAGGCTCATGAGTGGAATAATCGCCAAGAAAAACGCTGCACTGTACCAAGGGCGGCGGCCGACTTTATCAATCATTAATGCACAGATAATAGAGGCAATCACACCCACACCCGAAGTAATCCAGCCATAACCTAAACTGGTTTGAAGGGACAGACCAAAGTGTTGTTTGTAGAGAGATGGCAGCCAAGTCACCATGGCATTATTCACCATATACACGCAAAACCACATGCCCCACAGGGTAAAGGTCCGTTTGCGGTAGATGCCACGGAACAGCTCGCGCCAGTCGGTTTTTGCCATGCCTTGCGGGTTAATTTCTTTAACCACAGGTTCAGTCAAAGTTTTACCGCTTTTGATGGCACCATCTTCAAAGCTTTTGACGACTTTATCTGCTTCTTTAAAGCGGCCTTTGGAAGCAAGCCAACGTGGTGACTCAGGCAAGAAAAACCGTAAAGGAATGACCAGTAAAGATGGAATTAGGCCTACAATAAACATGACTTTCCAGCCGTAAATTGGCATGAGGAAAAATGCCGCCATGCCTGCAAACATAAGGCCGAGTGGGAATAAAACTTCATAGAGCAAGAAAAACTTACCGCGCTTTTCTGCACCAATAAACTCGTTAATATAGGCACTCGCAACAGGCACTTCGCCACCTGTTCCAACACCTTGTAAGAAACGGAAAATTAACAGTGACATTCCGCTCCACGCAAACAGACAGGAAATGTCCATTGCTACAAACAGTAAAATGGTAAAAGACAGTACTTTTAAACGACCGACTTTTTCGGCAAGAGAACCAAAAAAGATCGCACCAACCAGTTGCCCAACATAGCCCGCGGCAATGATCGCACCGACATAGGCAGGCGTTAGGTGCCATTCGGTAATGAGTTGGGGTAAAGCAAAGGCAATTGCTAGAACAGTATAAGCGTCAAAAAAGGTCGCTATACCAATGGTAATACGCATGAATTGCAATCGACCAGTGACTGGTAGCCTTTCAAGTCTTGCAATAATTTCCGCATTTTTTTGATGATGACTAATTTGTTCTACATCCGCTAGATTTGTCATCTTCTATCTCCTTATTACTACATTCCTCGTAGTTTTTTTGTTCTATTTCGCACTACCTGTTCACCACAGTTTGCATGCTTTTTATTATTGTTTTTAAGAGACATGCCCGATGTTTGGCCTCAGGCAGCGTACAGGAAAAAAAGGCTAGCGTACATGCTAGCCCGAATAGAATTTAAGCAACGGCTTGGGTTAAATCGACCTTGCCAATTCCAGCTTGACGCATCGCATCATGAATTTCTTGCTCCGCACCCTCTGCCAGTGGAAGAAGAGGCGAACGCACAGTGGCATGGTCCAAAATGCCTCGAGCAACCAATGCATGTTTAAGCGCGACTGTGCCTTCCATGTGTGAACCGCGGTGATAAACATTGCGAGTCACTGGTAATAATTGGTCGTGAATCGCACGTGCTTTGGTGTAATCTTTGGCCTTACCTGCTTTAATCATTTCAATTAATAGTTCAGGAGCAATGTTGCCGTAGCCAACTAAAGCACCGTCTACATCAAACATGGTGTGAAGCAAATATTCATCGTGGCAGGTCAACACCTGTAAGTCTGGGCGTTCACGGCGAATAATCGGAATTTCGACATCCCAGCGGCGCATGTTACGCACACCATTTTTCATGGCAAACACGCCTGGCTGTGCAGAAATATCCAGTAGAGTTTCTAGGTCGTAAGTGGCCTTCGTTGCATCTGGATATTGGAATAAAATAGATGGCAAACCACTTTCTTCATAAATCGCTTTATAGCGGTCTTGCGGTGCGCCTTTTTGATAGCCAAAACGCAACCAGCCGTGTGAAGGATAAATCAAACCTGCCGAAGCACCTGCGCTGACTGCACGTTTTGCTTCTTCTGCTGCAACCGAAGTACCTTCGAGCGTAATCCCTGCGATTACCGGAATTTTGTCATCTACTGATTTAACAAAGCTTTCGATGACCTGCATTTGTTCTTTTTGTGACAAGAATGTTCCTTCACCTGCATGCCCAAGAACAACCAAGCCTTTCACACCATCAATGCTGCCTAACCATGAACCTAAACGTTGAATTGCATTATGGTCTACTTGTCCGTCACGGGTAAAAGGAGTTACAGGTGCTGGGGTTAATCCACGTAAATCTAAACTCATAATCGTACTTCCTATACAGTGTAATTAAATATTCTCTGGTTCTTAATCTGACTTAAATCGTGTTGTAGAGAACATGATTGGAGTATAGAAATAGGTGAGCTATGTAGGAATTACCAATTCTTGAATTTCAGTTATACTGAAAATGTATAGCTCAAAATACTGCCTATTTACGATTTAGGAAGAATCGATGAATTATGAATTATGGAAAATATTTTTAGATGCGGTAGAACTCGGTAGCTTAAGCAAAGTCGCGATGCTACATAACACCAACCAACCGCAAATTAGTCGGCAAATGAACGAGCTCGAAGCCCAATGTGGTGGTCGTTTATTTAACCGAACTGGACGTGGCGTCGAACTCACCGATTTAGGTCAGCATTTACTTCCTAAAATTCGTTCATGGCTAAACGTAACCGATCAACTCAATAATGAAATTTTGCACTCGACCGATACCCCAATTGGGACGGTTCGCATTGCCAGTTTGCCATCTACTGCACATCCCTTGTTATCGACCCTCTATAAAGTGCTTCAAGAAAAATATCCCTTAATTAAACTGTCGGTGCGTGAAGGGCAAGGGGTACATTTAGAAAAATGGCTCGAAGATGGCAGCGTCGATTTAGCCATACTTTATCGCTTTAACCCAACGCCTAAACAGGGTGATGTTTATCTTACCGAAGCCGATACTTATTTGGTGGGTTGTGAAGGAGACGCGCTCACTCAGGCCAATGAAGTCGAGTTTAAAGAGGTAAGTCAGTTACCGCTGGTCACGTTTTGCAGGCCAAGTAACTGGCGCAATTTTTTAGACCACATGGCTTATGAAAATGGGGTAGAGCTGAATATTGTGTTTGAAGCCGACTCGATTAGTTTACAAACCCATTTGGTTTCCGAGTCTCGCATGTACACCATGCTGGGGCCACAAGCGCTAAAGAAGGCCAGCCAATACACCTCAATTCAAGCTGCAAAAATTATTAACCCTGCGCTCAAGCGTTATATTTCTTTGTCTATTTCTAAACATGGCTATTTAACCCCTGCGTGTAAGGCAGTGATGGAAGAAATTAGGAATTTGGCTGATTTGCTTTAAGAAAATTGTAGCAAAGCGAGTGGGCAATTAATTCAATTTATTAAACAGTGATTTAAGTTTTACTTGAATTATTGCTTGACTTGTTTAAATGATAATTATTATCATTTGTAAGTTCCTTGTTTTGAGTCCAATTGCTGTGAACAAAACTTCTTTGCTTGTAGATCAGTTATATAGAAGTCACCAAAGCTGGCTTCACCAATGGTTGAGACAAAAATTAGGTAATACTGATCAGGCCGCAGATCTGGTTCAGGACACATTTATTAAACTGCTACAAACCCGAGATGAACTATTCGGCATTAAGGAACCGCGTGCCTATTTAACCTCGATTGCTAAAAACCTACTCATTGACCAAGTGCGCCGTAAACGCATTGAACAAGCTTATTTAGATGGCTTGAGTCAAATGGAATATATGCTTAATGCAGTGGCTTCACCCGAAGACCAAATGCAAATTATTCAAGCAATTAACCAGCTTTGCAAAGCACTCGAAGGGGTTTCTGAAAAAGCACAACAAGCTTTTATTTTGCATTATCTCGAAGGCTATACCCATAAAGAAATTGCCGAGCGTTTAAATGTGTCGACCAAAATGATTCAAAAATATTTGGCGAGCTGTTTAATTCAGTGCTACCAAAACCGACAAGACATGGACGCTTGCATTTAAATGGCTATGGATAAAAGCAAACATCACCAGCTCGTTGAAGAAGCCGCGCATTGGATTGTTCAACTGAGTTCGGATGATGAAAGCTCACGAAAAACCGCCAAGCAAAAATTTGAAGTCTGGAAAAAAACTAGTGAGCAACACCGCCAAGTGGCTGCCGATATTGAACAGTGCCTTGGTTCAATTCAAAAACTTTCCCAAACCAGCGGACATAAAAAAGTCACTAAAGTTGCCCTTAAAGCTGGCCTAAGCTCAGGAAAAGCTTATAAACATTTACGTGCAGGAACAGCTTTTGCCGTTGTGTTTGTTGCCATGAGTGGGGCGTTATTTTATTTAACTGACACCACTGTGGCCTATGTCACAGCCGACATTCAAGGGCAATCGGGGCAGTGGACCACGCAAACCTTACCAGATGGTTCACGTTTAATTTTACGTGGTAAAAGTGCAGTTAATCTTGATTTTAAAACTAACCAGCGAGTGGTTGAGTTGGTGCAAGGTCAAATTTATGTCGATGTTGCCAAAGATAAAACTAGACCGTTTTTGGTCAAAACCAGTCATGGACAAATTCAGGCACTCGGCACAGCTTTTAGCGTCAGTTATGACCCTTCGGCAACTGAACTCAACATGTTGCACTCAAAGGTAAAAGTAGAAGCCACGCAAGTTAAAACCACCCAATTGCATGCGACTCGTCAGGCTATTGTCGAGGCAGGTCAAGCCATTAAAATGGACAAAAATGGCGTACAAAAACTGCCTGCACTGAATGTTTATAACGAACAACAAAAATGGCAAAAGCATCAGCTTATGGTCGAAAACCTGCCGCTGAATCAAGTGCTACAAGAGCTAGACCGCAACTACAAAGGCAAAATTATTTTTAATGATGCGGCACTGCAACATGTGCGAGTCAATGCTGTGTTGCCTTTAGACCAAACCACAGAATCACTTAAGCTTTTGGCTACGGTTTTTCCAGAACTGAAAATTAAGCAAATCACACCGTTTGTGGTCATGGTTTCTTTAAAATAATAAAAAATTAAATTTATTTTCGATTTTAGGTTCCACTTTTTTGAAAGTCGTTCGTCATAGTAAGTAGAAGCAATAAATATGGATCATTTTAATCAGTTGTTCTGAATGATTCTTATTACGATTTACTGGGGCGGGGCAAATGAAAAAAGCGGGAACGGGGCAAAAGCTGAATCGATCGATTTTTCGATTTTCAACACTGGCATTTGCCATACATGCTGTGTCGATGGGTGGGCTTGTTGCGCTGCCTATGCAGCAGGCCTATGCAGAAACAGCCGGAGTCAAAAGCTATAACATTCCTGCGGGCCGTCTTGCTAACGTACTGAATCAGTTTGCCGAACAATCAGGCACTTCAATTGCAATGGATGCCCAGCAACTCCAAGGACTACACAGCCTAGGCTTAAAAGGTAACTTTGCAGTCGAACAAGGTTTTGAGCAGCTTTTAAAAGCAACCGAATTTAATGCTGTAAAAGTTGGGCAGGGTTACACACTCAGCAAAAAATCTACACCACGCGTCACTCCCGCTAAGGTTCAGGCCGCTAGTCTGCCGCCAAGTAGTACTGTAATTGAAGAAGATGCATCGGTACGACTCACGCCAATTGTGGTGTACGGCAAAGAAGACCGTGACACCGAAGGCTATAACAAAGTTTATGACGCAAACCGTTCTTCGGTTTATGCGGGCAAAGACTATGTTGAGCGATTTAAAGGAACCAACCCAGCCGATGTTTTACAAGGTATGGTGGGAGTCTATAGCGGCGATGCCCGTAACAGTGGCGCACTCGACCCAAGTGTACGTGGTGTGCAGGGTGTTGGTCGTGTGCCTTTAACCATTGATGGCACTGAACAGTCGATTGCGGTGTGGCGTGGCTACAACGGGGTAAACAACCGAAACTATATCGACCCCAATCTCATTGCGGGCATTGAAGTCATTAAAGGCCCATCTTTAGAGCGCAATACCACGACTTCTGTTGGCGGTGGTGTAGTCGTTAAAACGCTAGAGGCCGATGACATTGTTCGTCCGGGTAAGTCTTTTGGTGCTGACTTAAAAGTAGAAGGCTCAACCAACTCAATCGATCCGTCTTTGCCAGACATGAGTAAAGTAGGCCAAAACTACGATAACACCACGCCTTGGATCGACATGAACGGGGCGAAATATGACCCCGATATTTATAAAAAGAACCGTACCAGAAGTGATAACTCTGATTTTTCGGGTGATGACTTGGCGGGCCGACTGGCAATTGCCACCAAGCAAGATAAATTCGATTTACTGGCTGTCTATGCAGTACGTGAACGCGGCAATTATTTTTCAGGGACACATGGCGCGGACTACTATAAACGAGCGACACCGGACAGTAGTCTCGATTTTATTCCTTACTTTGCCTATGCCTATCAACCGGGTGATGAAGTTCCCAACACTTCAAGTCATATGGAGTCGTGGTTATTAAAAGGGACCTATCGCCCAACTGATAGCCAGACTCTTAAACTGACTTACCGAGATACCAAAAATATTTTTGGTGAAATTATGCCATCTCGAATTGTTTGGGGCATTACGCCTGACTTGGGTGTTCCGCAGTGGCCCTTAAGCAATATTCACTCTAAAGCTTATAGCCTCGAATATAAGTTTAAGCCTGAGAATAATCGCTGGATTGATTTTTATGCCAACATTTGGCAAACCGACACCGAAAGCCAGACCTACACACGTGGTGGATGGCCAACCACAATCGATTTTCGAGATAACACGATTATTAACACGGCGATAAGCCATTCTGACAATACGCGTAAAGGCATTACGGTCAGTAATAAAACCCGTTTATTAGACCAGCTTGATTTGACGCTCGGTGGAAGTTTCTTAAAAGAAAAGCTGACGTCCGACGATATATATGGCGAATTTGGCCCAAGTTATTCGCTCTATCAGGCACTGCCACGAGCAGGGCGCCGTGAGGAAAAAACGTTCGACTTTAACTTTAATTATAGACCGCTGTCTTGGTTAAGTTTTGATGCGGGCATGCGTTATCGTTCATATTGGGCTTTTGATGACTTTTTAAATAAGTCTTTGCAGAGCGAGATTGACCCGAGTTTAAATCCGCTGTTTACCAAAAAAAGTAGGCTTAAAGAATATACCTTTGAATATCAGACCATGCCTGAGAGTTACACCTCGACTCAGCAGCGTTTAATCAATGTTTTAAAACAGCGCTATGCCACAAAAAATCCTGATTGGGATGGGCAGCTCGACACTGTGCCTGCATCAGAGAGCACGTTGTATAACATGATCTGGTCACAGAAAAATACGCTGAGCTGGAAAGCAGATGCGAATGGGCAATTGTCGCTTGCCGATAACCCTTTAAACCAGCTCAATGCCTCTGGCCAAAAGTACGTCGTAACTGGTGGGAACTTTATGTCAGTGGTAGACCAAGTTCCGGTTGAGTCTGCCGACAAAATTAAAGATAGCGGCTGGGCACCGCAATTAGGTGCCTCAATTCACCTCACGCCAAACAGCAGAATCTATGCACGCTATGCAGAGGAATATCGCTTACCAAGTTTGTTTGAAAGCACTGTCGGTTTTTCTGCCATGTTGCCATATCAAGCGATCAAACCTGAACACGCTTTTAACTACGAAGTGGGTTATGTCTATGACATGCGTGATTGGTTCAGCACAGCGCGCAATGCCGACATTAAGCTCGCCTATTACTACAACAAAACCAAAAATGTGATTGAGCGTGATCAAAACCTTATTTTTACCAATATGGATGAGCAAAAGCTGTCAGGTCTAGAGTTACAAAGCCGTTTTGATAATGGCGGTTTTTTCACAGACTTGAGCGTTGCCTATAACTTAAAAAATGAAGTGTGTGACACCAATAGTGCCATTAACAAAATGATTTTAGGCGGCACGGTTCAAACCGAGCAGGGCCTTGAGTTCCGTGAACCGTATCAGCGTTGTGTTGATGATGGTTTCCCAAATGGCTACTTAGTGACAATGGCTACACCTGAACTCAGTTTCCACGGTTTGCTTGGTGCACGCTTTTTTGATGAAAAGTTAGAACTCGGTGCACGTGCCACATTCTATAAAGCTTATGAAAGCCCATTACGTAAAAACAATGATGCTAGTGTCAATAAAGGCTATTACCTCAATGTGCCTTTGGCTTGGGATGACACGTGGATTTTTGATGCCTATGCGCGTTATCAGGTCGATAACTACAACACGGTTGAGTTTGTCGGCAGTAATCTTTCTAACCAGTTTTATATCGATCCTTTAACCCGTAGTGCCATGGCCGCACCAGGCCGAACGATGAAAATCAGTTGGACCACCAAATTTTAAACAGAATTTGATTCCCTCTACACATACATAAAAGGGGAGTCAGGTAACGGTAAATAATAAGATTGAATGATTATTATTTACAAAAAAACTGAGTAGGTTTGCAGCTGTGCCTACTCAATAAACTAAAAATAGCGAAATCGTTATTTTAAATTAAACAATAACTTAGTTTTAAAAAAGATGGAGTAACAACAAATGAAAATCTCTCAATTGTTCTTGGGTCTCGTTGCTTGTTCAACTGCATTTGCTTATGCAGGTATTGATGGTATTTCGAGTAATGAAAGTAACATCAAAATCGGTGCTGCTGCCAATGCAAGCCATCCGGGTGGTGTAGCAGCGGTGTCGGTTCAAGCTGCGGGTGCACCATATAACGCTTTTACAGGTTTTAGTTCGTTAAAAGGTTTGGCTCAGGCTTTTGCTGCTCAGGGAACGAGTAATACCAATGTAACGGTTGGCAGCAAAACCTTTAATATTTCGCATATTCCAGTGTCTGCAATGCCACCTTCACACAGTGCATTAGGTAATTTTAACTTTGGTCAGGTGGGCACACAGGAAGTCTATTTTGGTGAATGGTGGAAAGCGGGCGACACGCCAGCAAGCGCGAGCCATACCGTTTACTACGCGGGTGATAACACCAATACCACGGTTCCAACCGCAGGTACTGCAACTTATACCGTTGCAGGGATTAATGGTTCTGGAAGCAATCTGTTAAGTGGTACGTTCACGGCAAATTATGGCGCGGGTACACTTGAAGGAACGCTTACTGGAACAGGTACGGCTGTTTCATCATTAAGCCTAGATGGTGTGGCATTTAACCCGGGTACTGCTGCGTTTGCAGGTTTGGCAACGGCTAACGGTACGGCTGGTGTCGACAACTCTGGTGTGGTGCAAGGTCAATTCTTTGGTGCAAATGCTTCGGCTTTAGCGGGTATTGCCCAGTTTGATAACGTGTCTTACAACACTGCATTTGGCGGTGCTAAAAATTAATGAATGCAAAAGGAATCTACATACGTAGGTTCCTTTTGTTTTTTTGGCTTTTGCTTGGTTGCTTCAGGTTTATTGTTTTATGAAACGAACGCTTTTGTGCTGTCTAACATTGTTGAGTTGTCCATTTTTATATGCCGACGAAGACACACAGCTTCGTCTCAATCAAAGCTTAGACCAAACACTTTTACAAGAACAGCGACAGTTTCACGAACAGGGAACCATTCGTAGTAGCGAGCAATTACCTAAACTTCAAATTAATGGACAAGAATACAGTGTTGAGCAAAACCCGAATGATCTTGCCAAGGCGTTATATTTGGCTGTCATGCAAAAACAGTGGCTCAAAACCGCGGTTTATTTAGAACATTATAAGAAATATGTTGGCTATGATCGGGCTTTAACCGACTTTGCCGAAGGGGCAGTTGCACGTTCTCAGGGGCAACTGAAATTGGCTGAACAAAAATTTCAAAGCAGCCTAAAACAACAACCTCATAATTTAATTTGTGAACTTGAGTTAGCGCGCGTGCTGTTTGAACAACAGAAGAATAAGGAAGCAGCACGCCTTTTTATTTCCATTCAAGACCAACTGAAACAAAGTGATCCTGCTGTAATTCCGTCTGGAGTTTTAACAACAGTGAATACCTTTGTTCAAGCACTAAAAAAACGAGACTCTTGGCAAGGCTCGGTTTCAGCGGGTTATACCTATGTCAGTAATTTAAATAGTTCGTCTGAACAAAGCAAAACATGGACGCTTTATGGCAAAGATAGTAAAGGTAATATTATCCCAATTGAGCAAGTTACCCGTGGGACGCCTAAAGCTGAGTCGGCAATGGGTTTAGATTACGAAGCCAGTCTGATTAAACGCTATGCGATTAAGGGGCATCATGGCGTGGCTTTACGTGCGCTGGCGTTTGGACAATCCTATAACGACCACGCGGCATTTAATGAATCTACCGTTAACATTAATGCAGGCTACAGCTACTTTGACTTAAAAAATCAAATTGGGGTGAGTCCGCTATTTGAACATAAACGTTATGGCAATGATGGTCTTTACAATGCATGGGGTGCGCGTGCCGAGTGGATGCATTTTATCTCGGCAGATAAAGCCTTCAAGCTTGAGGCTGAGAGTAAAGATTTAAATTATCAGAAATATAAAACCCTAGATGGGGTAGAAAGCTCAGTTTTTGCTACTTTCTGGAAGATTTTTCCAGACCAGTGGACCGTTTTTAGTGGTTTAGACGTAGTCGACCATTCGACCCAAGAAAAATATATGGCTGCCTACCAACAGCAAGGTGTGCGGTTGGGCTTAAGCAAATCTTGGAGTGCTGGTTTTAACACTACTTTATTGAGTTCTTACCGTTGGCGTCAGTTTGATAAATACGCAGAAACTTTCTTAGCTCGTCGTCATGATTTTGAACAGAATTATACCTTTGTCGTGCAAATGCCGCGCTTTGAGTTTTATGGCATGACACCCAATTTAACCTATCGCTATAACCATAATAAAAGCAATGTCGATTGGCTGTATTCCTACGATAAACACAACATTAGCCTCAAGCTTGAGCATCGTTTTTAGGGAATAAGTCATGAAATCAAAATCTTTATTCCCTACACATAAGCCGATGGTTATATTGCCTTTACCACAAGGGCCGAAGCATTTTTATAAGTGTTTAACCGTAATCGTGGTGATAGGTCTGCATGTGTTTGTTGTCTGGATGCTGAGTCATTTAATTGAACCTTATACTTTTCAAGCAACACCCAAAGTAGATGCATTAAAAGTAAGTTTTGTGTCATTGGCGCCTGCTAAAAAGCCATCGGCTGAAAAGATCGAAAGCCAACCTAAAAAAAGTGTAACGCCTCAATCTACATTAAACAGTTCGGTATCTCATGCGCCCGATCAGCCAAAAAACTCGCCTACCAATGTTCAAACATTAGCGTCAAAAACTGCCTCTAAAGAGGTCTTGCAAAATAATTTAAATGACAAACAGCAAGCACAACCAAAAACGACTTTAAACAATTTAGCTTTGTCTCAAACAGCGCAGCCTACAGAAAGGCGAGCGGCTCATAACGATAAAAAACTGAGTTCGACAGACCTTGAACAAACGCAAACTGAGCATTTGCCACAAAACACCAATAGCGAAACAAAAAGTGGCGGCGTCAAAACACCCGCAATGCAACAAGAGTATTCCAAAGCACCGAGCACTCAAGTTGAACACGATGACGTTGTTCAGGTGAGTAGTGTGGATGTGCTGAGTTTTGGCGGGCTTGACTATGATGACCGCGAGTTAAAACAACAAAATCGTTTGGTTGAGCTTCGTATTCGCATTAATGAAAAAGGGCAGCCAATCAACATTCAATTACGTCAAAGTTCGGGCATTCAAAGCCTTGATGAACGGGTCATGCAAGCTGCACGTAAATCCAGATTTAAACCCCACAAAATTAACGGTCGAGCCGTGACCATTGTTGTGGATTTTCCAGTCCAACTCAAACTCAATCGGGGCCGTTAACCGATGAGCGATATCCATTTTGCAGGAGAAAGATGATGAACTCATCTACAGACCAAATCATTAGCAACAGCTTGTCTTTACGTTTGAAACAAGAAACTGCTGCTGAACATGAACGTATGCATCAATTAATGTCAGAGGCAAAGGTATTTTCAAGTAAAGAAAAATACGCGCAATTTACGTTGTCTCAATATTACTTTCAGCGTGAAATTGAACATCTTTTTGAAAAAGAGGGGGTGGCAGGACTGATTCCAGACCTCGACATTCGTGGCCGCTCAAAACAAGCACTTGCTGATTTAAATGATTTGGATATTCAACCTAACGAACAGCAGTTACAGAGTGAAAACGTACAGCTACCCGAAGCTTTAGGCTGGATTTATGTATCTGAGGGTTCAACTTTAGGGGCTGCATTTTTATTTAAAGAAGCTCAAAAGCATTTGGGTTTTTCTGAAACGTTTGCTGCCCGTAATTTAGCGGCCTATCCCGAAGGGCGCGCTAAAGTCTGGAAACGTTTTGTACAAGCACTTGATGAAACAGGCTTTGACCAAACCCAGCAAGACCGTGTCGTTCAAGGGGCGTTAGATGCTTTTGGATATTTTGGTCAAGCGCTTGATCAGCTTGATGAATTGAAATAATAAAAAGTGGATAAAGGGAATACCCGATATGGACAAACTCAATCAAGTAAATGTGATCGTAAAACATGAGCAGTCGTTAGCACCCGCTCAACCAGTCAGTAAGCTTGCCCGTTCTGTTTGGGCGCGTTGGGTGTTTATTGGTTTGGCTTGGTTGTGTATTGCGCTGGGCATATTGGGTATTTTTATTCCAGGTTTACCTACCGTTGATTTTATAATTTTAGCGGTTTTCTTTGCGGCTCGAGGCTCTGAAAAACTTCATCAATGGTTTCGAAATCATCGTTATATCGGTCCACTCATTCGCGAGTGGCAAGACCATCGGCGTATTCCTAAAAAAGCAAAATACATCTCGACGTTGAGTATGAGTTTGGCTGCGGGACTGATGATTTGGACTATTCCACATCCGTGGTTTGTCTATCCGGCAATTTTATGTATGGCAGGGGTATTAGTGTGGATGTGGCTTAAAAAATAAAAGAATTATGATCTGCACTGTTGCATGGTGCGCATCATGGTTTTCACAAAATCACGCGGTACCTCAGGGCTCTGTAGACTTAAATTTCCAAGTTTATGCATGAGTTTAGGGGAATATTGACGCTCTAAACGATGATAAATACACAGACAGGTTGAACGGCTGTGTCCAGCTGCGATGCATTTTGAGTAAAAATCACGGTGTGCATTACTTTTATAGCCAGCAGAGGCAATCGATACAAATAATAATCCACCTAGAAAAACTGAAAAATTATAAAGTGACATATATCTACTCTTGGTTGTTGTTTTTCATTATCCATATCTTGGCATAACTTTTTCAGGTTCAAAACCAATTGATATCAACTTGCGGCTTCATCATAGTTATAACAGTTTTAGAGGTCAAATTGATTTGAAGTTGAGAACCGTTTATTGTTTTAAAAACACTCAATTTTAATTGTTGCCATTTTAAAGACAGTGTTGCGACATTACGCACCCTATTTTTTTACATCGCTTTTTGCTTTCATAAACACTTTAATATTACTCATTTTTAAATCATTTATATACAACTTACTTGTTTTAAAACTCTAATTTAACAGGATATTTTATATGGCAGATACCCCAATTCAAAAAGAGACAGAAAGTACCTGGGCAATATGTCGAGATCCTGTTTTGTTGACCATGGTGGGTGGGGCAATTGATACCATTGGTTTTATTGCGCTGTTTGGTTTTTTTACCGCGCATGTTACGGGAAACTTAGTATTGGCAGGTGCTGCATGGGTTAAAGGCGGCGCTGGCATATGGATTAAGCTTGCTGCTATTCCGCTATTTATTTTGACGGTGGTGATCACGAAACTGTTAATTGACCGTAGTCAGATTAAGCACAAAACACTGTCTTATTTATTTTTATTTGAAGCTATTTTTCTATGTGCCTTTATGGTTGCAGGACTTTACTTTGAGCCATTTAAAAATCCAGATGCATTAACAGTTGCAGTAACAGGCGGGTTGGGTTTAATTGCTTTGGCTATTCGTAATACTTCCAGCAAAACCCTCATTAAAAATATTAGCCCAAGCACCATGATGACAGGTAACACTACCCAGCTTGGTATTGATATTGCCAACTTACTTAAAAACAATAATGCAGCCAATCGGGCAAGTTTTCTAAAAAGTGCCAGTATTGTGATTGGGTTTGTAATTGGTGCTTTCTTGGGAGCGATACTTTATGTCTATTTTGACTTCTGGAGTGTAGCGCCATTTATCTTACCCATTTTGTATTTTTCTTATTTAGCTTCACAGCAAAAGTTTAACCAAGCTTGATTAGAAAAAATAATAAATTAGCCTGAATTAAAATGAGTTCAGGCTTTTTTTTGCAATAAAGGAAAATGGAAGCTGAGCCGAAATTGTTCGTTCACTGCTTTACAGGCATAATGACCAGATGGGGAATACATTCGATTAAGGAATGCACAATGACAAAGTCTTATCATTATTCAATCATAACAATAATGGCTTTGCTCAGTGGCTGTCAGGTCATTAATTTAAAAGAAAGTAATTTAAGCAATGCTTTAAAAAGTAAGAATGAAAGTATTCTGACTGACGGCACCTTAAGTCATCAAACTCAAAACTTGCTGTATTTAGTTAAAAAAGACGAAAAATCTTGTCTGCAAAATTTTGATGATTGTTTAAATAAAATTCAAAGCTTATCTGAAAATAGTAGCCGAGAAGAACGCTATGCTGCGCTCAGTGAAATTTATTTGGCAAAAGCTTTAGACGTCGGACGTAATAGCCAATGTAATGTCATTAATAAAAGTAATAGTTGCCTTGAGCAAGAGTTGGCGCTGTTTGATAAAAGCTTGCGCTATAGTTATGTCTATTTATTTGACTCTGAAGAGTCGCCATTCGATCGGGTATTTGACCATCGTCAAAATCAGGTGCGTATTTTTTATAACGTGGCTTTGTCGAAGCTCATGACCACGTATTTTAATCATTTAAATACGCATCGTTTTCCACCACTGCTTAAAGCAGATGGTCATGAGTACCACGTCAATTTTGACCATGCTGTAGATGTACAAAAAATTGAAGTCGATACTTTTCGTTCAAGCTATAACATGAACTTTTCTGGCTTTAATACTGTTAACCGTAAGGATGGTTTAGGGGCAGAGTTTATTGTCGGGCGTAAAGAAAATGATGTAAATCACGGCTTCATTTTAGACCCCGATGCTTTTTACGCTCACCAGAATAATCCGAACATCCATTTACCACGCTTCTTTCCAGTCACTGCTATTGCTTACCCAAAACAAAAAGCTACAGCAGATCAGGTCATTGCTGGAGCAGATTTAGAAATTGCGATGTTTGATCCATATCGACAAGACCGTGTAAAGGTTGAAGGTGTGGACTATCCGCTTACTGCAAACTATTCGGCGCCTTATGGGCTTTGGTTGTCAAAATATAATTTAGGTGCAGCAGGTTATTGGTCCTTAATTAATAAAGAAACCAATTTGATCATGCCGCATTTATATATGCTGGAACCCTTTAACCCGAATAAGAAAATCATTGTATTTATTCATGGCTTGGCAAGTAGCCCAGAGGCGTGGGTGAGCCTAACCAATGATATTATGGGCGATGCCGAATTGAGGAATAACTATCAAGTCTGGCAGGTGTTTTATTCAACCAATATGCCGATTTTTGAAAGTCGTTTTCAGATTTATTCTTTGCTGAATCAGGCTTTTCAAAATGTTGCTAAAGACAGCTATGCTGCACACGATGCAGTGCTGGTTGGACATAGTATGGGTGGAGTGATTAGTCGCCTCTTAGTAAGCGATGCCGATGTTTCAGATCAAGCCATGCAAAAAATGAATGAAGCCCAGCTAAACCGTTTAAAAGAAAATCCGGTGGTGCTAGAGCGTTTTCAATTCAAAGCTTTGCCTTATTTTAAGCGGGTTGTTTTTGTTTCGGCACCGCATCATGGTACTGACTATGCTGATAGATGGTTTACCCAAATTGCCCGCCGTATTATTCGTTTGCCCGCTGACTTTTTTATTGCAGTTGAAATGAGAGATGAGAAAAATACGAAACTCAGAAAAGGTTTAATTGAAAACGGGGCGAGTAATTTAAGTCGTTCTTCTAGCTTTATGCAGCTTACGCAAGCCATTCAGCCATCGTCCAATGTGGTCTATCACTCGATTATGGGGAACATAAATGG
Source organism: Acinetobacter sp. IRS14 (assembly GCF_034650275.1). NCBI lineage: Bacteria > Pseudomonadati > Pseudomonadota > Gammaproteobacteria > Moraxellales > Moraxellaceae > Acinetobacter > Acinetobacter sp. IRS14. The sequence goes on along the minus strand of NZ_JAOVFN010000004.1, from coordinate 196,931 downwards.
CACGACTGATAAGTTAAAAAGCAGTGATGGGATCGTGCCGTATCAAAGTTCACATTTAGATGGTGAACAGTCGGAACTCATTATTAAGGGCGGGCATTCGATTCAAACTACCCCAGAAGCGATTTTAGAATTACGCCGTATTTTACGGTTGCATTTAAAGCAGTCACAGCCTTCAAAATAGAATTTTTTGTTTTTAGAAAACCACTGCTGAAATGATTCAACAGTGGTTGAAATGATTAATTAAGCTGATTTTGTTTGAGCGATTTTTTATGCTCAAAATAGCTGATTGAAAAAATAATCAAGCCGACCAAATACAACACTACAGACAGGAGTAATAAATCTAATCCTGCTGCATAGAGCAACCAAAGTGCATAAATTGAAGCGACACTTGCAATGGCAATATGCGGCGTGCGTTTATGGCGAATGGATTCTTTAAGATAAAAAGCCGACACCAGAAAATAAGGCAGCAAAATCATCACCGATGAAATTAATAAAAGCTGAGTGTAATTTTTATTGAAAAAATACACCGCAATCAATGCACCTTGCACGACAATGGTGGTCAGCCAAAGTGATGAAATGGGTACATTATTTTGATTATTCTTTAAAAATAATTTCGGGAATGCACCATTTTTTGCAGCTAAATATGGAATTTCAGTGGCGAATAACGTCCAGCTTAAATAAGACGAAGAAACTGAAATAATAAGCCCGATGGTAATAACAATCGTGCCCGGTAAACCGATCAGTTGCTGCAAAATGGTTGCCATTGATGGGTTGTGCATGCCAGCAAGCGCCTCACGACTTACCACGCCATAAGCCAATACTGTGACCATGACATAAAAACTTAATGCCAGTAACACACCTAAAATGGTCGCTTTACCAATGTCATGACGTTTTTTCGCACGCGATGATAAAACCACAGCACCTTCAATACCGGTAAATACCCAAAGGGTAATGAGCATCAGGTCTTTTACTTGCTGCCAAAGCGGAACTTTTAAAGAGAAGTCATTTAAGTTGAGTTTGAACAAATCAAATTTAAAGGCAATAAAGGTAAAGAAGATAAAAACCACCATTGGAATGATTTTGGCAATGGTTGCCAGTAAATTCACAATCGCAGCTTCTTTAATGCCTCGACTCACTAACCAGTGCACCAGCCATACAAAAATGCTTGAGCCAATCAGAGAGTAGAGCGTATTGCCTTCACCAAAAATAATATGGTCTTTGCTATCGGTAAACATGCCGACGCCTGAAAAGGCAATCACTACATAGCCGACAATACCAATGGTGGTACATAACCAATAGCCCCAAGCCGAGCAAAACCCGATTAGGTCTCCAAAACCTTCCCGTGCATAGTTATAAATACCGCCGTCAAGGTCTGGTCGTTGACGCGTTAAATGCAATAGCGTGAGAGCCAAGAAAATAATGCCGACCCCAGTAATGAGCCATGCAACAAGAAGGGCAGAGCCATTAGCGACTTGAGCCATATTTTGGGGGAGGCTAAATACGCCTGACCCCACCATAGAACTAAAGACCAACGCTGTAAGAGACAATAGTCCAATTTTGGCAGCAGACATGGTATTTATTCTTTAAAAAATTGAGAAAGTTCAGCAATGTGTTCTGGACCAATACCACAACAACCGCCGACTAGACTTGCACCTGCTTTTTGCCATTGTTTAGCAAAACCAAGATAAGCTGGAGCATCTAAGTCTTTACGAATTTCATCCAGACCATCGTTGGCAGTAGCGCTTTCATCTTGCGGTGGAAAAGCATTGGCATAGGCACCAATCTGCACCGATTCTGGAATAAGTCCTTTAATTTGATTAATTGCTTGCAAGATCACTTCAGGTTGGCAGCAGTTAAACAACACTGCTTTGGCATTTGATTGTTTGATGAAATCAGCCACTTGTTGCATGTTTTCGCCAGAACGAAGTAGCGCTTGTTCTTGTTTAATTTCATCTTGCAGCGTAAACGATACCCAATAGTCTTTACCATCTTTTGGTAATAGCGCATGAACTGTTTCGACTTCTTTTAAGCACGATTGAGTTTCAGCGAGCCAAAAATCAACCTCAGGTGCCAAGGTGTTAATGATTGGCTCAGCAAGGCTTTTAGCTTGTTCAGGTTGGAACAAGTCTGCACGATAAGAGCCAAATAACGGCGGTAAGCAGCCTGCGATTTTGACATTTTTGCCGCTTTCTTTAACTGCATTTTTTGCTTGTTCGATAGCAACTTGAATTAAACGCACGCCGTCAGTTTCAAAGCGTTCTTGTCCAATATGAAAGGGCACAACAGCGTAGTTATTAGTTGTAATAACTTCTGAACCTGCGTTAATAAAATCGAGATGTACTTCTTTTACTGTTTCTGGTGCTTCAATGAGTGCAAGTGCAGACCACTCTGGTTGACGAAACGGAGCGCCACGACGGGCCAATTCACGGCCTAAACCGCCATCTAAAATCTTCATAAATTACAACATAAAGGGAGAAAAAATATTTGATTAATCTAGCGTGTAGATGAGCCGTGTACAATCGCGAATATGCTCGATATATTTCTAAATAAATTAGATTGTTATGAATATTTTTTCTTAAAAGGATTTCTGTAGATGATGTTCAGTTTTACTGATGAACTTCATGTGAAAAAGAGTATGTATTTATTTGAAAATATAGAATAAAAAAAATCTTATAGAGCACCAAATTGCTGCCAGCTTTCGCCTGTGTGCTGGGTTTGATAATAGGCTTGAAGTTGTTCAAGCTGGGTAAAGTGTATGCTACACCAAATCAATAAACTGATTAATAATAAAAGTTTACATAAGCTGCGAGTCTTGTTCTGAGAAATAAAAGCAAGCACAGCAAAAAACAGCGCAGGTAAAAATATAAAGAGCTGAATAGGCGAGAAAAATAAATGAGCAGTACTGAAATATAACGCCGCTACACTCATCAGTACATTTAAAACCGAGCATAGCTTTTGATATTTAGCGAGCTTAAATGTATAAGCCGTTATAGCAAGTAACACTGCTGAGCTGACATAAATGGCTGTACCACCAATCATCCACATATAAAAACCGCTTACCAAAAGATAAGCCAGTAGCAAAACAAGCACGAGCTTAAAACAAAATGACAAGAGGCGAGGTGATGAGTTTAAAGGCGTCATAGCAAATCTAAATATCTCAAGTGAGGGCTTAAAAAACAAAAGGACGAATCGAAATTCATCCTTTTGATATTTTATTTATACATCGTCAAACTTAGTTTGCTTTTGCAACTGGGGCAGCAGCAGTTTCATCGTTTGCAGCTTTGAACGGAGATGTATAGTTCAAGCCAAGCGTAGAACTTGTGTACTGACGAACTTTGTCGAGTAACACAGGGTCTTTGCTTAAGTCTTGTTTGTAAGACACTACAATTTCATGAAGCTTCTGATTCCACTTACCTTCAGTTTGCTGAGGGAACGCTTTTTCAAGTAAGTTAAGCATGATGTATGGAGAAGTTGAAGCACCCGGAGACGCACCTAACAATGCAGTTACAGCACCATCTTTAGACGCAAAGATTTCTGTACCGAATTGAAGCGTTGCTGGTTTACCCGGCTCTTTTTTGATGATCTGAACACGTTGACCACCTTGGCTTAAACGCCAGTCTTCAGCTTTCGCATCTGGGTAGTATTTACGAAGTTCATTTAGACGATCTTCATCTGACATCATGACTTGGCTCACCAAGTATTTAACAAGATCAAGGTTTTCCAAGCCAACAGTGGTCATTGGTAAAACGTTGTTTTTGTTTGTTGATGCAAGTAAATCAAGCTGAGAACCATTTTTCAGGAACTTGTTTGAATATGTTGCAAATGGTCCAAACAATACATATTTTTTACCGTCGATATAACGTGTATCAATATGTGGTACAGACATTGGAGGCGCACCAAGTTCAGCACGGCCATAAACTTTTGCTGTGTGTTGAGCAGTAATTGCTGGGTTATCAGTAATTAAGAACTCACCACCAACAGGGAAGCCAGCATATTGTTTCGCTTCTGGTAAACCAGTAAGTTGCAATAATTTAACTGCTGCACCACCTGCACCGATAAATACAAAACGTGTTTTAACGTGATCTACTTTACCAGTTTTCAAATTTTTGAAAGACACAGTCCAAGTTTTGTCATCATTTTGGCTGATGCCAGTCACTTCGGTTGAAGTCTGTAATTTGAAGTTTGGGTTTTGATCTAAACGATTCACTAATTGTTTAGTGATAGAACCATAGTTTACGTCAGAGCCAACATCCATACGGGTTGCTGCAACTTTTTGACTAGGGTCACGATCATTCATGACTAAAGGTGCCCATTGTTTAATCACAGCTGGGTCTTCAGTAAATTTCATGCCTTTGAACAGCGGGCTTTGAATCATGGCAGCATAACGTTTTTCTAGGAATTTAACGTTATCGCCCCAAACGAAAGCAATGTGCGGAACTGGGTTAATGAATGATTTAGGTTCAGCTAAAACACCTTGTTTTACCTGATATGACCAGAACTGTTTTGCTACTTCAAATTGAGAAGCAACTTTTTCAGCTTTGACAATTTCCATCTTACCGTTTTTTTCTTCGGTATAGTTCATTTCCATAAAGCCAGAGTGGCCTGTTCCGGCATTGTTAAAGCCGTTTGAACTTTCTTGAGCAACTTGGTCAAGACGTTCATACATACGAATTTGCCAGTTTGGTTCAAGCTCAGTTAAATAAGTACCAAGAGTGGCACTCATGATGCCGCCGCCAACAAGAACAGCATCAACAACTGGCTCATCTTTTGCAGTTTCGACTTGTTTTGACGCAGTTGGTCTAAACAAGAAAACAATACCTGCAATTAAAATAAGAATGATTAATACCAGAAGGTATTTCAAAAACTTTTTCATGTAAGGGGGACCTTAAAATAAGTTATTTGAGTCACTTAAGGAGTGAGGAAACCTAGACAGCGTATCCAGACAAAATGGATATAAATGCGAAACTGAATTCTCAAAATTAGAGAACTTCGAAAAAAATAAAAAATACTTGGGATTATCGCAAACACTCTATATTTTAGACTAATTTTGCATTGACAAGACAATTTTTATAATAAATGGGGTTCATCAAAATCATAAATATGATTTATATTTAATCAAATTGAGCTTTTAAAAGTTAGTTTAAGTTAATTGTTTTATTTTAAGTATTTGAAATTAAAATAATAATATTAATTTGGTTAAAGTTGGATCATTTGAAAAATATTTGCCTATAAAAATAGATTAATTTTTATTTCATCACATATTTATGTAAATAAGCTCCTTACAAATGCTTATTTTCTGTCATACATAGTTCTTATTAATATTGGCTCAATGAATATGAAATTAAGGGCATATCTCTGCATAAGAAATATGCCCTTTAAGATTTTATGATGCTACATAGAACGGTGCAGTTGAACGTGGTAATGCTTCACGCCCACGAATCTGGTCTGCAATTTTCTCGGCAATCATAATGGTGGTTGCATTTAAGTTACCGGTAATAATCAGCGGCATGATTGAGGCATCAACTACGCGTAAACCATTCATACCATGTACGCGGCCTTGACCATCTACGACAGCCATTTCGTCTTCGCCCATCTTACAGCTACAAGATGGATGGTAAGCAGTTTCTGCATGGTTACGAACAAAGTCATCAAGCTCTGCATCGGTTTGCAAATGTTTACCCGGGCTAATTTCATCACCACGATATGGATCAAGTGCAGGTTGCTGCATGATTTCACGTGTAATTCGAATTGCATCACGGAACTCACGCCAGTCTTGTTCAGTCGACATGTAGTTAAACAAAATACTTGGATGCTCAAACGGATCTTTTGATTTCAGTCTAATACGACCACGTGAAGGGGAGCGCATTGAACCTACGTGTGCTTGGAAACCATGTTCTTTCACGGCATTACTACCGTTGTAGTTAATGGCAACTGGCAAGAAATGGTACTGAATGTTTGGCCATTTGAACTCGTCCGAACTACGGATAAATCCGCCTGCTTCAAACTGGTTACTTGCACCAATACCTGTGCCATTAAATAGCCACTCGGCACCAATCGCAGGTTGGTTATACCATTTCAAGGCAGGGTATAAAGAAACGGGTTGCTTACATTTATACTGTAAGTACATTTCCAAATGGTCTTGCAGGTTTTCACCTACACCCGGCAAATCATGAACGACATCAATGTCCATTGATTTTAAGAAATTGCTTTCGCCAACACCCGAGCGCTGTAAAATTTGTGGTGAAGCAATTGCACCTGCACACAGTAACACTTCTCGTTTAACCAAGGCGCGTTGCAAGTTGTTTTGATCAGCGCCAATAATGTATTCAACACCAATCGCTTGTTTTTGATTAAACAAGATTTTATTGGTTGTCGCGTGAGTCAAAATAGTCAGGTTTGGACGACCTTTTGCCATATCCAAATAACCACGTGCAGTACTTGAACGGCGACCTTTTGGGGTAACTGTACGGTCCATTGGACCAAAGCCTTCTTGTTGGTAACCATTTAAGTCGTCAGTACGTGGGTAACCTGCTTGTACACCAGCTTCAACCATTGCATGGAATAGCACGTTGTTGCCATTTTTAGGTGTAGCAACGGATACAGGACCATTGCCACCATGATAGTCATTTTCACCAATGTCACGGGTTTCGGCTTTTTTGTAGTAAGGCAAACAGTCGGCATAAGACCAGTTTTCAAGGCCTTTATGAGTTGCCCATTGCTCTAGATCCATTGCGTTACCACGGATATAGCACATACCATTAATTAAAGATGAGCCACCTAAACCTTTACCACGACCACATTCCATACGGCGGTTATTCATGTGCGGTTCTGGGTCAGTTAAATAAGCCCAGTTATAGCGACGACCTTGAAGAGGGTAGGCCAAAGCTGCCGGCATTTGTGTACGGAAATCCAAGCGATAATCTGGGCCACCTGCCTCTAAGAGTAAAACGGTGGTATCTTTGTCTTCAGTAAGACGTGCAGCGAGTACATTTCCGGCAGATCCTGCGCCAATAATAATGTAATCATATTCTTTAATATTCATAACTATCCTTTTTTTACTAACAGTTTGCCTGAGCAATCTATAAAGACTGCTCGGCATATGTGATTTAGGTTGAAGTGTTTAGAGCGATTTAGGCATTAAAAAATGCTTTGATAATTGCCAAGTTCAACTTGAATAGATTTGATACGGGTATAGTGCCCAAGTGTGGTCAAGCCATTTTCACGGCCCACGCCAGATTGTTTGTAGCCACCCACTGGCATTTCGGCAGGCGATTCGCCCCACGTGTTAATCCAGCAAATACCAGCTTCAATCTGGTGAATAATGCGATGAGCGCGGCTAATGTCTTGTGTAACAACGCCAGCAGCTAAACCAAAGGTGGTGTCGTTAGCACGACGGATGACTTCTTTTTCGGTTTCATAGCTTAAAATGCTCATGACAGGTCCAAAAATTTCTTCTTGAACAATGGCCATTTGGTCGGTGCAGTCGCTAAATACAGTCGGTAGTACATAAGCACCATTGGCAAGTTCGCCTTCTGTTGCGCGGCCACCGCCAATTAACACTTTAGCGCCTTGTTGTTTGCCTGACTCAATGAAAGACAACACTTTTTCCATGTGAGGGAAGCTAGTGAGAGGTCCGAAGTTCGTGTCTTCAGCCATTGGGTCGCCAATGCGAATACGTTTTACGCGCTCTACAACCGCTTTTTCAAAGTCGGCTAGAAGTGATTTTGGAACGAATACGCGCGTACCGTTGGTACATACCTGACCTGAGCTAAAGAAGTTCGCCATGACTGCAATATCTGCAGCACGGTTAAGGTCAGCATCTTCACAAATAATTAGTGGCGATTTACCTCCAAGTTCCATGGTCACTTCTTTAAGCGTAGAGCCAGCAGCGCTTGCCATGACTTTTTTGCCAGTTTCCACACCACCAGTGAATGAGATTTTTTCAATCACAGGATGTTCAGTGAGCCACTGACCGATTTCACGACCAGCACCTTGCACCACGTTAAATACGCCGTCTGGTAAGCCAGCTTCTGTATAGATTTCTGCAAGTTTAAATGCAGTAAGTGGAGTGGTTTCACTTGGTTTGAAAATCATGGCATTGCCGGCAGCAAGGGCAGGGGCAGATTTCCATAGAGCAATTTGAATTGGATAGTTCCAAGCACCAATACCAGCAACCACACCTAAAGGTTCACGGCGTGTATAAAAGAAACTTGATTCGCGAAGTGGAACTTGGTCACCCTGAATGGCGGTTGCAAGTCCTGCATAATATTCGAGTACATCTGCGCCAGTCACGATGTCGACTGTAGATGTTTCGCTAAAAGCTTTACCTGTGTCGAGTGTTTCAAGACGCGCAAGCTCATCATTTCGTTCACGAAGAATGTCGACAGCACGACGCAAAATACGTGAACGCTCCATGGCAGTCATGGCAGCCCAGATTTTTTGTCCTTGTTGGGCACTTTGTACAGCAGCTTCAATATCTTGTTCAGAAGCTTGTTGAAGAGTCGCGATTGTCTCGCCGTTGGCAGGGTTAATACTATTAAATGTTTTTCCACTGGTTGCGTTAACGTAGCGTCCATGGATATACAGTTGATGAACTTGTGCATCACTCATTTTGTCTCTCCTGCAAAGGCTTGTTCGCAAATTGAACTTGCGTTTGTACATAATCGTAAGCAATGGAACGGGCAAGATTGCTGTCAAATTCGTTATGACGGCTTAAACTGCCTCGTAACCATAATCCATCAATCAATGCTGCCAACCCTCTAGCGGCAACACTGGCCTGTTGTTCATTCATTAACTTGAGGAAATAAAACTTCAAGTTAGAGTACAGGCGTTGATCATTAATCTTTTGCAAGCGGCTTAAGTCTGGTACATGCATACTCGCTGACCAAAAGTCTAACCAGACCCGCATTGCTTTTTCATTGACCTGACTAATGTCAAAGTTCGAGTCGATAATGGCCTTAATTTGGCTCTCTGGATGCGAATCTGCTTCTGCTCTGTACTGTTCGGTTTTACGACGCAGAACATTTAACATTTCTTGCATACAGGTATTTATCAACCCTTGTTTGTCGCCAAAATAATGGCTGACAATGCCGGTCGACAGCTCGGCTTTTTTTGCAATTTGAGCAATGGTGGTATTGGATAACCCCACTTCATAAATCACGTCGAGTGCGGCATTCATAATTTCTTCACGTCGCACGTGCTCTGGTTTTACTCTGCGTTTTGTCATGTTTTTCCACATCAGCACTTTTAGTGGTGCTTTAAATTCAGCATGTTAACTTGCAGAGCATCATAGCACTTTTTTTATCATACTTGTTATTGATTGAACGTTCAATCAATAACAAGTATGATATATAAAAATCAATGAATTTTTGAAGATTAGCACGAGGAATAAAGCGCTAAAATCAAAAGTTTTTAAGGATAGGATGATGCGCATAAGTACATTACTTATCACGTTATTTTGAGAAAATACACCGATTGCAAGGAGCAATAAGATGGTGTTGAAAAGTGATAAATATTCTTCAGACCATATTCGGTTAAATCGTTTTGTATTTTGGAGTTCAGCCATCAGTATTGGCATTTTTGGCCTACTTTTTGTGCTGTTTCCTGAAAAAAGTCAGTTTTGGCTGACCTATGTACAAGAGCAGGTAAATCACTTTTTTGGGTGGTACTACATGCTGGTTATTGTGCTGTGTTTGGGCTTTGTCGCTTGGCTCGCTTTTTCAAAAGTAGGGCAGATTCCATTAGGAAAAGACGATGACAAACCTGAGTTTAGTTATTTGGCTTGGACTTCAATGTTGTTCTCGGCAGGTATTGGTATTGCACTACTTTATTATGGTGTTGCTGAACCTGTTGATCATTTCTTAAGACCGCCGGAAGGTGAGTCAGGAACCATTCAGGCAGCCCGCAATGCCATGACTTATAGCTTTTTGCATTGGGGCATCCATGGCTGGGTACTCTATGCATTACTCGGAGTCACTTTAGGTTATTTTGCTTTCAGACAAAATTTACCACTAGCTTTGCGTTCAGCGCTTTACCCAATTTTTGGCGAGCGAGTCCATGGGTTAGTTGGTGATTTTGTCGATGGCTTTGGAATTTTAGCGACGGTTATTTCCTTGGTCACTAACTTGGGAATCGGAGCATTGGTGCTGGTATCAGGCATTTGTTATTTACTTCCGCAAATTCCTAATAATTCAGTCACCTTAATTGCTGCTGTTCTCATTATGATGAGTGTTGCCACGATTACGACAGTGGTTGGCATTGAAAAAGGTTTGGCGTGGTTATCACGTATTAATTTACGTCTGCTGTATGCCTTGCTTTTATTTGTATTTTTAACAGGTCCTACAAATCATTTATTAAATGGTCTTGTACAGAATATGGGAGATTATCTAAGCAATTTTATTGGTAAAAGTTTTGATATGTATTTATACAATCAAAAAGCCAGTGGCTGGTTAGGGTCATGGACAGTATTTTATTGGGCTTGGTGGATTGCATGGGCGCCTTTTGTCGGCATGTTTATTGCGCGCATTTCAAAAGGACGTACGATTCGTGAGGTTGTATTGGGTGTATGCCTGATTCCTCTAGGTTTTACACTGGCTTGGATCTCGGTTTTTGGAAATACTGCCATTTACTTTATTTTGAACCAGAAACAAAAAGTTTTGGGCGATATGGTTTTAACTGATCCGGCATTATCTTTATTTAAGTTACTCGAATATCTGCCGTTTAATCCGTATGTTGCTGGCATTGTTGTTGTAATTTGTTTCGTTTTATTTTTGACACCAGTTGGCTCTGGTACACTAATGATCGCTAATTTGTCCTCAAAAGGGGGCACCAATGATAGTGATTCACCGATCTGGTTACGCGTTTTTTGGTCTGTGGTAATTACCATTGTAAGTATTGGCTTGCTTTTGGCCGGTAGTTTTAACTCCATGCAAAGTGCTGTGGTGTTATGTGGTTTACCATTTTCAGTCATTATTTTGCTCTATATGTTTGGTTTAGCCAAAGCGTTAAAGCAAGATGATTTTGACCCTCAATTAGTGAAAAAACAGTTAGCTGTTTCAAAAGACATTTCGGTTCCGTCGAATTGTGACCAGAATAAAGTGACTGAGGTTTTATAACCTCAACCGATCACATCTATATATTATTTTTTGCGTTTAAAGTCGTCTTTTCATTGTTTTAAATAAGAGTGAAAAGACGAAATTAAATATTTTGTTTTTATTTTATTCCTTGAGGATTGTATGGCAACAGATAATCCAAGAGCAGTTGATGATTTAACATTATCTAAATCTAAAAAAGACCCGCTCAACCGTGTGGTTTTTTATTTTTCAGCTGTACTTATTTTAATTTTTTCTCTCGTCACGTTTTTGTTCAATGATTTTGCAAATAGAGTCATGAACGCCGTACTCCAGTGGGTAACGTCAACCTTTGGTTGGTATTATCTGCTTGCCGCAACGTTATATATGGTTTTCGTGATTTTTATTGCCTGTTCAAGATACGGCAGTATTAAATTAGGACCTAAGCATTCAAAACCTGAGTTTAGTTTACTCAGTTGGTCTGCGATGCTGTTTTCGGCTGGTATCGGTATCGATCTGATGTTCTTCTCGGTCGCTGAACCATTATCTCACTATATGCAACCTCCAGTCGGAGCCGGTCAAACCTATGAGGCAGCACGCCAAAGTATGGTCTGGACCTTATTCCACTATGGCTTAACCGGTTGGTGTATGTATGCTTTGATCGGTATGTCATTGGGATACTTTAGCTATCGTTATAACTTACCGCTTACCATTCGTTCTGCACTTTACCCAATTTTCGGGAACAGAATTAATGGGGCAATTGGGCATAGTGTTGATACGGCTGCCGTGATCGGGACAATTTTTGGTATTGCAACGACCTGCGGGATTGGAGTGGTACAGCTGAATTATGGCCTACATGTGTTATTGGGGTTACCAGAAAATATCTGGATGCAATTTATCCTGATTGCTGTCGCGGTCGGTATTAGTGTTATTTCGGTGACATCTGGGGTCAATAAAGGCCTACGGATTTTATCTGAAATCAATATTTATGTTTCGGTCGGGTTATTGCTGTTTATTTTATTCTTAGGAAATACTGAGTTTTTACTCAATGCCCTTGTTCAAAATATTGGTGACTATTTAACTCGTTTCCCTGCTTTAGCATTACAAAGTTTTGCTTTTGAACAACCTAAAGAATGGATGAGTAGTTGGACTTTCTTCTTCTGGGCATGGTGGATTGCTTGGTCTCCATTTGTAGGACTCTTTCTGGCACGTATCTCAAGAGGACGTACCATTCGTGAGTTTGTATGCGGTACCTTAATTATTCCACTTCTATTTACACTCACTTGGTTATCCATTTTTGGTAATAGTGCACTGCACAGCGTTATTTTTGAAGGTAACCAAACCTTAGCAGCGACGGTGTTAGCAAATCCAGCTCATGGTTTTTATGACCTGTTAGCACAATATCCGGGCTTTACCTTTATCGCTTCAATTGCCACCGTAACAGGGCTTTTGTTTTACGTGACTTCTGCCGATTCGGGAGCGCTGGTTTTAGGTAACTTCACGACTAAACTTACGAATATCGATAATGATGCTCCGCGTTGGTTAAGCGTATTTTGGGCAGTGGCAATTGGTTTATTAACGCTCGCCATGCTCATGACCAACGGGATTACTGCTTTGCAAAACGCGACCATCATTATGGGACTACCTTTTAGTTTCGTGATGTTCCTTGTGATGGCAGGGCTTTATAAGTCGCTGAGGCTTGAAGATTACCGACAAGCCAGTCGAAGTATGAACGCAGCTCCAGTGGTCGGTAATGTCGATATTCTGAATTGGAAACAGCGTTTAACTCGAGTGATGCATCATCCAGGAACCACTGAAACTCAACGCATGCTAGATGCAGTTTGTCTACCAGCTGTTCAGGCCGTTGCAGGTGAGCTTATTAAGCAGGGCATGAATGTAGATGTACAGCAAACGCCGCTTGAAGATGAAGAAACGCTTTTCCATCTGGATTTCACTATTCATTTGGAAGAAGAACAAAACTTCGTTTACCAGATCTGGCCTGTACGCTATAGCGCACCGAATTTCAGTCAACGTGTGAAACGAGGTAAACAGTTCTATTACCGTCTTGAAACGTATCTTTATGATGGCTCTCAAGATAACGATCTAGTCGGTTACAGTAAAGAACAGGTTATTAATGACATTTTAGATAAATATGAAAGACATATGACGTTCTTACATATTAATCGTATTAGCCCAGGGAATCGTCCATTGTTCCCCGATCCACAAGCTTAAGAGGAAAATGCATGGCTTCTCCTTATCTACATTCTTTTGCTTTATTTTTCTCGTTGCTCAATCCATTTCTAATGAGCATCTACATGATTGGCCTGATCCGACATTCAGAAGCCAAGGTGTTTAATAAAGCACTGATTCAGGGAAGTTTGATTGCTTTTGTCGTGTTCATGCTATTTGCATGGGGCGGCGAAACAATTTTTAGTAAATATCTGAATGTACGTTTTGAAGCCTTTCAGATATTTGGAGGCCTCATCTTTTTGGTGATTGGCTATCGCTATGTTTTTCAGGGTGCCGATACGATTGGTGAAATGCGCGGTGCACCAGAACATCTGGCTGGCACCATTGCCATGCCGTTTATGATCGGTCCGGGCACCATTAGTGCTGCTGTGGTTACAGGTATTGAAATGTCAATTGGTGAGGCAGCCCTAGTGATTGCCTTCACCTTATTTTTAACCTGTAGTATTTTGATTTTGATGAAATTTTCACATGATCATTTACGCTATAAACATGCCAAACATATCGATCGCTATTTTGATATTGTCGGGCGTTTATCTGCTTTATTAATCGGTACGATCGCCATTGATATGATCATTAATGGTGTAACAGGCGTTATTACTAAAGTATAGCGAGCGACCTATAACATCCTGCTATGCCATTAAGCGTGGAATAAAATGGCATAGCATCTTCTAAAAAAACTAAGATAAATAAAAAAAGCTTTAAAAAAGAACTTTAAAAATAATGCCTTAAAAATTTAAATTTTAAAAAACAATCAAAGATATTAAAAAATACAATGCTATGTTGTGGATTTAAGCATGTTTTTTTTGTGAATTATCAACCATAATGTTTACTGAGCTTGTTTTAAGACACAGAGTTTAGCTATGCCTACATTAGATGAAATAACCACAGCAACTGATGATCAGTCTGAATTGACGATGTCAGTTTTGATGACGCCTGATATGGCAAATTTTTCAGGTAATGTTCATGGTGGTACGATTCTAAAACTACTAGACCAAGTCGCTTACGCTTGCGCAAGTCGTTATTCGGGTGGCTACGTGGTGACTTTATCTGTAGATAAGGTAAATTTTAAAGAACCTATTTATGTAGGTGAGTTGGTAACCTTCTTGGCAAGTGTTAACCATGTAGGCCGTACTTCAATGGAAGTCGGAATACGTGTTGAAGCCCAAAATATTCAGAAGCGCACAGTGCGCCATACCAATAGCTGTTATTTCACTATGGTTGCTGTTGATGAGCAGGGTAAGCCATGTGAAGTGCCTCATTTGAAACTTGATACAGAGTGGAAGCGTTGCCGCTTTGAAGCAGCTGAGCACCGTAAAGTTTTACGTCTACAAGAAAACCATAATCCATCTTGTAGCATGTATAAAAAATCTTCTTAAAAAAAAGGATCGAACCGCAGCATGGTTCGATCCTTTTTCTTCTTTACTAAAATTCAGCGTCCATATTTCATTTCAGTAAAATTATCTCTGAGCTTGGAGGAGAGTGCTGAGAGAATTAACGAGTTGCAGGAGCAGCTTCAGAAGCAGAACCTACAGCATCAGATGCAGCATTTGCAGTGTTTGCTTGTTCTTGAGTTGAAACAACAACTTTTTCTTCACCAGCAGTGGTATGTGCTTGGTCATGCTTAGAAGCAGCGAAAGTTGAAGCAGCAGTTAAAGCAAGTGTAGTAGCGAGTAAAGTTTTAGCTAATTTCATTTTATGGCATCCTTAAATTTCATTTAAAAATAAATTAAACCTAATCATTCGTACCTACATGAAACCTGTATGGCTGAATGACTAAGCTAGGACACATGCTAAGCTGAGGTTTGGATTACATCAATTAACTTAACAATCTATTACGCCTATCTTAACAATATGAAATATACGGGCCGTTTATGTGCGGAATCTGTAAAATTAAAGGGCTTAATTACACCTTAAAATGTGTAAAAATATTTCTTATCGAATGAAAAAAGATCAATTGTGTTACGTAAAACTTACACTCTGGCATGAATTGTGAATGCGCGTAAATAGAATATTCCGTTTGAATTGTTATTTTTAAAAGTTAATTTAGATTTTGAGTGGGATGTATATCACATATTAAGTGTTTTAGCCTGATAATTGAAAAGTATATCTTCAAAGTGAAAAATCATTTTCATGGGATTTAAACAGTGATATACCTTTCTTAGTTTTGAAACCTTGTTGATTTGAGTCGCTTGTGAAATTTATTGCCCAAAAAACTGTTCCTACCCATATTATTTCTGGTTTTTTAGGGGCAGGAAAAACCACATTATTACAGCATTTATTAAGTCAGAAACCTAAAGATGAAGTTTGGGCTGTATTAATGAATGAATTTGGGCAAATTGGAGTAGACCAACAACTCTTACCTCAAGATGAAGGCTATGCAGTCAAAGAATTATTAGGTGGTTGCTTGTGTTGTAGCAGTCAATTGCCTATGCATATTGCTTTAGCTCGTCTATTGAGTGAACAAAAGCCGGATAGACTCTTTATTGAACCGACAGGACTTGGGCATCCTTCACAGTTATTTGACCAACTGACAGAGCCGCATTGGCAAAGTAGTTTAGCCATGCGAGCATTAATTACTGTTGTTGATGGTAGCCGTTTGCACGATACAAATTGGGTTAAACAAAACCTTTATGAAGATCAGTTAAAAGCTGCCCAGATTGTGGTGGTGTCACATATGGATGTGATGACTTTTGAAGATGATCAGGCGCTTGATTTATTAAAAGAAGAATACAAGCCTTATCACCAAGAGTGGATTAAAACTGAAAATGGTCAGTTAGCTTTAAATAAAATTGATGTAGCTGCTCGTTTAACTGAGCGATCTATACAGCCTTTACTTAAACTTCAAAAGCAAATGACTGAAACCGAGGTTAAGAAGGAAATTCAACAATTACCTTATCATTATGTCGAGTCGGCGCAAGGCTATATTGTCGCAGGTTGGAAATTACCTAAACGCTGGAAATTCGATTTTTATAATTTGCTAGATTTATTATGTGCACAGCAAGACTGGCTTCGAATTAAGGGAATTTTTAATACAGATCAAGGTTGGAAAGTTTTTAACTTTAATCCTGATCAGTTTAATTATAAGTCTGGCGAAGAGAGTATTGATAACCGTATTGAAATCATTAGCGAACATCATCATGATTGGTTGGCTTTTGAAACGGCGTTACTTGCTTGTCAGCTTGAAAAATAGAGAACATTAAACCAAAGACGATTTAATGTTCTCATAATGGATTTAAGTTTTTTGTATCTAATACTGCTTTGGCTTGAGCATGATCAATATCTTTTTCCCAGTGTGCAATCACTACAGCAGCAACACAGTTACCGATTAAGTTGGTGCAGGCACGAATAATGCCAATGAACCAATCGACTGAAAGTAGAAGCACTAGACCAATTGCAGGAAGGCTTGGAATAACTGACAGTGTTGCTGCAAGAATAACTAAAGCTGAGCCAGGAATACCGTGTGCGCCTTTAGAAGTGATGAGTGAAACCAGTAAAATAGCCAACAGGTCGTGAGTGGATAAATCAATATTGCAGGCTTGTGCAATAAAGATCACCCCTAAAGTTAAGTAAATTGAAAACCCATCTAAGTTAAAAGAATAACCCGTAGGAATGACCAGACCTACCGTTGAATCTTTAATTCCCAGATTTCTGAGTTTTTTCATAATTTGGGGTAAAACAGAGTCAGAAGATGCTGTACCCAAAACAATCGCTAACTCATCTTTAAAATAAGCCACAAATTTGAAGATGTTGAGACCGGCAAGTTTTAAAATTGAACCTAAGACAACCACAACAAATAAAATGCAGGTCGCATAAAACAGTAAAACCAAATAGCCCAATTGTAGAAGTGAATCTAAACCAAATTTGGCGGTGGTATAGGCCACTGATCCGAATACCCCAATCGGCGCTAAACGAATAATTAGCCCCATAATTTTAAAGAAGACTTCTGAAAAAGCTTCAAGCGCCTGACGTACTAACTCTGCCAAATGTTTAGGAATTAAAAGTAGTGATACACCAAATAAAATAGCGATGAGTAAAACTTGTAAAATATCGCCGTTTGCAAAAGCAGCAGTGAATGTTTTCGGAATAATATTGAGTAGAAATTCCGAACCTGTGTGCATTTCATGAGCACGTTCGGTATAAGTGCTTAAATCTTTTGCATCTAAATGGCTGATATTGATATTCATACCGACGCCCGGTTTAAATACATAAGCCACAATAATGCCTAAAACTAAAGCAATACTGGTGACCACTTCAAAATAGAGAATGGTTTTTGCACCGACTTTGCCCATTTTTTTGATATCGTTTGCACCATAGATTCCCAGTACAACGACACAAAACACAATGGGTGCAATCAGCATTTTAATCAAAGAAATAAAACCATCGCCCAATGGTTTTAAAGATAAGGAGAAATCATGAAAACCAGCCCCAACTGCAACTCCTAGAAAGAGAGCACAAAGAACCTGTAAAAATAAACTACGTTTAAGCTTTTGCCACATAAGTCATCAATTTTAGCAAGAGGAGAATATTTCTCTTTCAAGCAAAAAGCCGGCCAACTCTAAAGCAAGCAGAGCGTTTTGGAAGAATATGCAAATTTCCAATTACTATGCTGTGGATTGCTTAGTTTTTTTATAATTTTTACCTAAAATCGAGTATCCTTAGCGCCAAATTTTGGAACATATTAATCATGGCGCTTAAAGCAACAATTTATAAGGCAGACTTGAATATTGCCAATATGGATGACCATATTTATGGTGATTATCAACTGACGCTTGCCTTGCATCCTTCGGAAACTTTAGAACGTTTAATGGTTCGTTTGATGGCTTTTGCCCGTTTCGCAAGTGATGAGCTTGAGTTTACTAAAGACCTTTTTGAAACTGACGAGCCAGCGTTATGGCAAAAAGATTTAACGGGTCAACTAGAAACTTGGATTGAAGTCGGTTTGCCGTCTGAAGATAAAGTTAAAAAAGCCAGTGCGCGTTGTAAAACGGTTGCGGTTGTTGTTTATGGCACACAAATCGAAGACTGGTGGAAGCGAAACAGTAAAATTAAAACCTTAAGTAACGTTCAGGTGTGGCAAATTGCCCCTCAAAGTACAGCCGAGCTTGAACAGCTCTGTGAGCGTACCATGCAACTACAATTAAATGTGATGGACAACGAGTGGACACTTTTAGGTGAAAAGGGTCAGGCAAATGTTGTTTGGACACAGTTACAGTAATTTAGAAAAGCGCAACAAATTCTACAGATTCAGTTGGTACACTAAGTACTAATTGCGATTTTAGAAATTCAGTTTAAGGGTTAAAGCATGTCAAATGAATTAGAAATTATCGATTTAAAAGTAGGTGAAGGCAAAGAGGCGGTTAAAGGTGCTTTGATTACAACTCACTATACAGGTTGGTTAGAAGACGGTACTAAATTCGACTCTTCAATTGACCGCGGTAACTATTTTGAATGCGTGATTGGAACAGGTCGTGTAATTAAAGGCTGGGACCAAGGCATTATGGGAATGAAAGTTGGTGGCAAACGTAAGTTAATCGTGCCTGCTCATTTAGCTTATGGCGAGCGTAAAATGGGTAAAATTATTCCAGCGAATTCTAATTTAATTTTTGAAATTGAATTATTTGATGTCAAAACTCGTGACTAGTGAAAATTGAAAGCCCTTTAGGGGGCTTTCTTGTTTATATGAGCTTTAAATATAAATACATTATTAATTTATATTTTAGCTTTTTGAATATTTAAGATTATTTTCAGATTATTTGATTATAAATGCTGACTGAAAAACTGTTCATTTGTGAGCAGTGTGATATTAAGACCAACTTTCAAAAAGTTTGTGCCCTAACATCAAATTTCACATAAGTAATCTATATTGTTATTGAGACGCTATTTCATGATTATCCGCTTTGCATCTCCTTTGTTGAACATATCACTTGGCTTGGCCTTGGCAGGTTTGTCAGGCATGGCATTAGCCAAACCACCTAAACTGGACGCTTCAACACTCACGGTGATTGGTTATCATGAAATTACCGATACTAAAAATGCGTTAATTCCTCAATATGCAGTGACGACTCAACAATTTACACAGCATGTCGAGTGGCTACAAAAAAACGGGTTCCATTTTATTACGGTTGATCAGTTGATCCGTGCTCATCAGGGCAAATTCCAACTGCCTACAAAACCAGTTTTATTAACTGTAGATGACGGTTATCAGTCTTTTTATCAAAATGCTTATCCAGTTCTTAAAGCTAAAAAAATTCCAGTTGTTTTGGCTGTAGTGGGTTCATGGTTAGAGCCAAAAGCTGGCCAAAAAGTAGATTTTTCAGGGGAAGAAATTCCACGTGATAAAATCTTAAGCTGGAATGAACTTAAAGAGATGCAAGATAGTGGTTTTGTAGAAATCGCCAATCATAGCTATCATTTGCATCGTGGTATTACAGGTAACCCGCAAGGCAACTCTGAACCTGCTGCAACGACTCGTTTTTATGATGTTAAAACTCAAACTTACGAAAACGATAAACAATATCAGGCACGAATTTATGACGACCTGAAAAAGAATAATGATTTATTAAAAGCGCATGGCTTACGTTCGCCGCGTATTATGGTGTGGCCATATGGTCGCTATAATATGCAAACTGTCCAAATTGCAAAAAAATTGGGTATGCCAGTGACCATTACACTTGATGATGGGGCAGACCATGCAAAACAATCTCTACAAAATATGAGCCGTATTTTGGTAGAAGGTGGAATGACAACTGATGATTTGGCTCAAGAAATTAAAAACCGTGAATTAAATTTAACGGATAATAATCGTCCGCAAAAAATCATGCATGTCGATCTGGACTATATTTATGATCCAGACCCGAAACAACAAGAGCGCAATTTAGGTCACTTGTTAGATCGAATTAATGGCATGGGTGTAAATACAGTTTATTTACAGGCATTTTCAGATCCAGATGCGAATGGTTCTGCGGATATGGTTTATTTCCCAAACCGCCATATTCCAATGCGTGCAGACTTGTTTAACCGTGTTGCATGGCAAATTCAAACGCGCACTTCTGTAAGCCGTATTTATGCGTGGATGCCGTTATTGGCGTGGGAACTACCAAAAACCGATCCTGTTTCTAAGAACCTGGTGGTAACTCAGCAGGAAAAAGCGGGTGAACATCTTAATATGGGTTATATCCGTTTAAGTCCGTTCTCAGCAGATGCACGCCAAACTATTCGTGAAATTTATCAGGATTTAGCTAAATCAACGCCGTTTAACGGACTTTTATTCCATGACGACGTCACCTTATCTGATTATGAAGATGCAAGCCCTGATGCTTTAAAGGCTTATGCAAAACAAGGTTTACCAACAGATTTAGCAAAAATCCGTGAGAACGATCAAGACTTGCAGAAATGGACTGCATATAAGACAAAATATTTAGATGATTTTGCAATGCAACTTGTTGATGACGTGAGACAATATGAGCCGTTCTTGGTGACTGCACGTAACTTATATGCGCAGGTGGCTTTAAAACCATATGCAGAAAACTGGTATTCACAATCGCTTGAAGAGTCATTAAAGCATTATGATTTTACAGCTATTATGGCAATGCCTTATATGGAGCAGGTCGATAATTCAGATCAGTTCTATAAAGACATGATTGATCGCGTGAAACAATATCCTAATGGCCTCAAGAAAACTGTTTTTGAATTACAGGCAACCGACTGGCGTAAAAATGAAAAGGTACCTTCAACTGAAATGGCAGCAACAATTCATTCACTGTATCAGCAAGGTGTAATGCATGTCGGATATTACCCTGATGACCCAATCAAAGATCACCCGGATGTTGACGTAATGCATAAAGCATTTGCCGAAAAATCATCTCGTCTTGTGCCGTAGTCGAGGCTGAAACATGACAATCTTTGCTGCAATATGGTCGCATGCCTTAAAATTCGTTTTTTACTATCCCTTATTCATGTCGTATTTATGGATGATGGGTGCGATCATTTTCTATTGGAGAGAACGTCAGGCTCCGCCTTACGATCAACCAGCTCCATTGGAAAGTTATCCAAAAGTCGCTGTATTAGTTCCTTGTTTTAATGAAGGAGATAATGCAGAGGAAACCATTAGTCATGCTTTAAAACTGGACTATCCTCATTTTGAAGTCATCGCGATTAATGATGGTAGCTCAGATAATACAGGTGAAGTACTTGACCGCTTAGCAGAACAACATGAAAAATTGCGTGTTGTTCATTTGGCACAAAACCAAGGTAAAGCCATGGGGTTGCAAGCCGGAAGCTTAATGACCGATGCCGAGTTTTTAATTGGTATTGATGGTGATGCTTTACTTGATCCACATGCAGCGAAGTGGATGATTCGTCATTTCCTTGAAAATCCAACGGTTGCAGCTGTTACTGGGAACCCGCGTATCCGTACTCGCTCAACTTTGTTAGGGCGTATTCAGGTCGGTGAGTTTTCTTCGATTGTGGGCATGATTAAACGAGCACAGCGTACCTTTGGTCGCTTGTTTACCGTGTCGGGTGTAATTACAGCTTTTCGTAAAAGTGCTGTTCACCAAGTCGATTATTGGTCACCAAATATGTTGACTGAAGATATCGATATTACTTGGAAGTTACAGCGTGCAGGTTGGGATATTGAGTTTGAACCGAATGCTTTGGTTTGGATTTTAATGCCTGAAACCCTCAATGGGTTATGGAAACAACGTTTACGTTGGGCAATGGGTGGCGCACAAGTATTAATTAAAAATATTGATGTGTTCACTAAACCAAAATTGAATTTTTTATGGCCGTTAATGTTTGAGCTTTGCTTAACTTTAGTCTGGTCATATTTAATGCTAGCGATGGCTTTGTTATGGTTGGTACATTTTATTTTACCAGTCCCTGCATTAGCTGTTGTGAGCTCCCCATTTTTACCGTATGGTACTGGTATTTTATTGGGGGCAACCTGTCTAATTCAGTTTGCTTTAAGCAAATGGATGGATAGTCGTTATGAACCGCATCTAGGAAAAAACTATTTCTGGATGATCTGGTATCCATTGGTCTTTTGGCTAATCACTATTTCAGCAACCATTGTGGCATTTCCAAAAGTCTTACGACGTGGAGATGAGAAACGAGCACGTTGGGTGAGCCCGGATCGGGGCATTCGCTAGAATGAAATGCAAGAGTCATGAGATTTTAAAGATCGTGCTGTATTGATGTCTGGGGAAAAACCACAGCACTTCGTTAGGTAAAGAGAGAAATGAAGACAGATTCGTTGATTATTGATTTACGCCGTCAATTACCATGGCATAAACGCTATGCTTCTACAACAAGCACAGCCATGATGTGGGCGGTTTGGTTGTTGTTGTGGCGTCCGTTCGTGTTTGTATGGCTATTGGTTGAGTTACAAAAAACTCATTTGGTACACCGTTTATTTAGTGCCTTTGGTGTAGGAATTGAACATGGCCTTACCGCATTAATTGCTTGTGCAATTTGCTTATTGTTATGGAGCCATTTGCTACCAGAGCGCCATGTCGGTGGCAGTGCACTTAAAGCAAAACAGACTGATGATTATGCGCGCTATTTTGATTTACCTGAACATGAAATTGAGCAGGGACGTAGCCAAAAAATTACAGTCGTTCACCACGATGAATTAGGTAAAATCGTTAGAGTTGAATAACGATTAGCCATAAAATAAGGCCCACTTTAAGTGGGCTTTATTTTTTTAAGAATTAAGAAGTCCAAGAATACGTTGCTTAACTTGATCGATGTAAAACTCATCATGAGTGACACGGTACATCAAGATTGCTCCTTCATAATCAGCAATACTTTGTTTTGCTAAAATCTCAGCTCGATCTTGAGCAATGCAACAAGCAAAAATAGACTGAAAAGCCAGTTGCCAGTCCTGAAAAATACTGCGTATTTTGGCTAAAATTTCAGGTGAACCATACGCCGCCTCCATTGAAATTACCCCAATCAGGCAACCATTCACGCCTTGGGTAAAAAAATGCACAGCACGTTTATGCATTTGCTCAAAACATTCAATGGCTGAGAGTCCTGAACTTGTAGTTGTTCCAAATAAAGTATGGATTAAATATTGATGAGTACCATTTAACACTTCAAGCAAAAGCGCTTCTTTATTTGGATAATAATAATAAAAAGAAGCTTTGGTGAGGCCGCAAGCTTTTGCCAGCATGTCCATGCTCGTTCCTGCATATCCATAAGTTTTGAACTGCAAAGCGCAGTGCTTAAGCAGATCTTCTTTGGTTAGTTTTTGCGGTCTCATTTCACATTATCCAAAACATAAAGCAGTTTTATAAAAAATCATCAAAAGTGGTGCGGATTTTATTCCAGATGTGTTCAGCATCTTTTTTAAAGTAGCCCATGTGGCCAATGGTTTTCATAGCAACATCTTGAGGTTGAAGACTGACGTAGGAGACTTGAGTTTGTCGATAATGTTGCATAAATGCGCGACAAGAAGCGGGTAAAGCCCAATCATCATCTAGGGCTGAGACTGCATAAATTGGAACTTTGACAGAAGCATATTGTTCAATTAAGTGTTGTTGTTCTGGATCAGAAAAAAAATACTTAGGGTTTTTACACCATTTACGCCACTGTTTATAAACATTGAGAGGTAAATCAGAACCCATATTAAATTTGCTCCAAGGCAAATAACCTGTCACAGCAACAATGGGTGGAAACACGATGTTCCAGACCACTTGAACTTTAAAACGTTCTTTCAGTGGCATGTAACCGTGCCAACCTGCACCTGTACCAAATGTATAGCAGGCCAATAATTTATCATGATTAGGTAGTAGACCTAGCGCATGGCCACCATAGGAATGACCAACCATGAAAAGAGGTAATGGTTCTTTTGATAAATATTCAATTGCACCTGCTAAATCGAGTTTGCCCCAATCTAAATAAGACATATCAAATCCTTTCAAAGATTTTGGACTCGATTTTCCAACCCCTCGATAGTCAAATGTGAATATCTGATAGCCAAATTGTGTCATATATTCAGCGAAGCGGCGGTAAAACTCATGTGGCACACCCGTTGCTCCTGCAACGACAATATTTGCTTTAGCTGGTGTCGTTGTAAAGTAACGTGTGCCCTTAAGTTGATAACCATCTAAAGCTGGGAATTGTACAGTTTGGCTAAGCTGTTCATTGATTTGAGTTGCTGATTGCATTGCTTTTCTCTTTATTTTTCTAGCGTGA
This sequence comes from Acinetobacter sp. IRS14, assembly GCF_034650275.1. Lineage (NCBI taxonomy): Bacteria > Pseudomonadati > Pseudomonadota > Gammaproteobacteria > Moraxellales > Moraxellaceae > Acinetobacter > Acinetobacter sp. IRS14. The sequence goes on along the minus strand of NZ_JAOVFN010000004.1, from coordinate 172,413 downwards.
TGGAATTTTATTTACCTTTAAAAACAGGCGGTCTTTTTTGCAACATGGCAAACACACCTTCTTGAACATCTTCTGTGGTGAGTAAAGGCTGAAGATGGCCCTGTAATTGGCTAAAAGCAGTTTCATAACCTTCATTAATCGCTTCACGGGCAGAAGCGAGGGTCGCTTTTACAGCAAGTGGCGCAGCCTGAGCGATATTTTCAGCCAGTTCTATTGCACGGTTGATTTGAGTACCTTCTGGGCATATCTCTGTAATCAGGTTCATATCAAAGGCAGCTTTGGCATCAAAAGAGTCACCGGTGAGTAAATAGCGCATGGCTTTGGCCCAACCTGCGGCTTGAGTAAACCGCGCTGTTGCCCCACCAAAAGGTAAGATGCCGCGTTGAACTTCCATTTGTGCAAACTGAGTATTTTCACTTGCTAAAGCAATGTCTGCATTCAGAAATAGTTCGATACCAGCGGTGTAGCAATAACCTTGTACTGCAACAATTAAAGGTTTACTCAGTTTTCGTCCAACTGTACCCCAAGGGTTCACTTCTTCATCACTAAAATCAAAAACACCTGTAGCGAGCTTGGGTTGTAACTCAACTAGATCTAATCCAGCCGTAAAATGGTCGCCATGGGCAAAGATAATTGCACAGCGAAGAGCATCATTATTTTCATATTCAGTAAGCGCCAGTGATAAATCTTTAATCAGGTGGCTATCAAAGGCATTACGTTTTGCTGCCCGATCTAGACCAATTAAAAAAATATGTCCGCGAGTTTCACGGCTGACTTTTCCTTCTTGATTTGACATTTTTCCGATGTCCTTTGTTTATTTTTAATAAGTTTTTAAACGATCGTTTAAAAAGTGTCAAATACAATTTGTTGACTATTCCGTAAACAAAAATAGAAGGGCGATTAAAAGAAAACTAAGTTTTTATTATTAAGCTTAATGTAAGGATGAGGGGGAGAATAACCTGATGAGTGTTCTCAATCAGGTTATAAATATTATGTTGGACGACGTGAATACATCAATAACCCTAGGCATAACAAAGTTAAACCTAAAATAAGATGTGAGCTGAGCTGCTCATGGTTGAACCATGTTCCCCAAAATGTGGCTAACACTGGGGTGATAATGGTAATAAGTAGCACAGTCGTCGGTTGTAGTATTTTGATGAGTTGATAATAAAAAATCATGGCAAGTACAGATGAAAAAACCGCGCTATAGAGCACTGCTAAAGAAATTTTCAGACTTGGAAATTCAGTTGGAAGATGCGACCAAAAGAAAGGTAACAAGCATACATAACCGACCCATGAGACAAGGGTAGCACCTGTCATTTGTGTAATGGGTGGAATATGCGCTCCGACAGATTTCACGGCAAACGTCGACAAGACATAAAACAGCATCGCAATCAGCTCTAACATAATACCGATGCGGTTGAGCTGAAAACCTGATGAAGACAGTCCTAAAGTAAAACTCATCCCGACAAGAGCAATACCGAGACCAAGCCATTGCCATACTGAAAATCGTTCGCGTCCTAATAAAAAGGAGCTAATCAGTCCAGATACTAACGGAGAGGTGCCGTAAATAATTGAAATAATGGCAGAGGGGACTTTATCTGCACCCATATAGCAAAACGCCATAGAGCCAAATAAGCCAATGGCTCCAGCACAATAACTTAAAACAGCTTTTTTACTAAAGATGAGCTTTAAGCGAAAAAATCTTAGACACAGCAAGGCGATTGGAATCGCCAGACTGAACCGAATAAATAATCCCCATGCCCAGTGAATTTCTTGTACTGTCCAGACGGCCGCTAGTGGGGTAAGCGACCAAATAATGACGACAGCAATAAATTGGCCGGCTGTAGCAAGGCGAGTCGGAGATGAAGATAATGCTACAGCCGGCTGAATCTGCGGGGTGGATATACTCTGTTGTTCAAATAATGGCTTCATAGAAAGCTCCAGAAAGTTTGTTCTTTGGTGTTTTAAAAGGACATAAAAAAAGCCGCGTTTTATGGCGGCTTGTGATGAAAATCAGAGGATATATTACAAATTAAATATCTCGTTTTTCGTATCTAAAGCGCCAAATTGTCCAAAATAAGGACGTCGCCAATTGACCACATAGAACTTAATCTCTGGGGCGTATGATTGACGCGCTAGACAACAATGGGCTTTAGATAAAAACATGATAAGTATATTAAAATATAGATGATATTTTTATAACATATAAATGGAAAAGTACAAATTAGATTCAAGCATGAGACATGGTTTTTTTGATTACTTTAAATTAGTAGTTTGCTTAGCTTCATATTTTTCTCATAATACCTCGTCAAATTGATCTCAATAAGCAGCTTATGTCACCTCTAGAAATCTTTGCGGTCTTAATTAGTCTCATTGGAGTTGGATTAACCGTCATCCGTAATATGTGGTGTTGGCTGTTTAATTTCTTTGCCTTTGTTTTATATGCCTATTTGTTTTACGAATTTAAGCTGTATGGCGAAACAATTTTACAGTTCTTTTTTATGGTCGTAAATTTTTATGGCTTTTACTATTGGTTCAAAGGAAAGCAGCAAGATCACGACATTCGAATTGAACCTATTGCAGTTCAAACCGCTATCATCCAAATGATTATTGCTGCGGTAGGTGGGTTACTATTTGGTTTAGTTCTTAAAAACTTTACCGATGCAGCAGTACCGATGCTCGACTCACAGCTTGCAGCCTTTAGTTTACTTGCAACGTATTGGACCAGCCGAAAGCATATTGCGACTTGGGTACTTTGGGTATTTGTCGATATTATTTATGTGGGCATGTTTATCTATAAAGATTTATTTTTAACAGCTGCGTTATATGCTGCATTTGTTCTGATGGCCGCTTATGGTTGGTATCAATGGGAAAAAGTTAAAAAGAAACAGCTTTTAGCCTCTAACCAGCTTTAATTTGGAGAGTGATCATGTTGTTGAGCTTAGATGTTTATAAACAACAACAGTTTGATCTGATTGCTGCAAAAATAATGGCTGAGCCAAAACAGTATTGTGAATTTAGTTCAGTGTCAGATTTTTATAATGCCGCGTGGCTCAAAGATTTCCCACAGGGTAGCCAGATTTCTGCCACTGGCTTAGATGACGGTGCTGAAGAGTTTTATGCGGTTGTTCAATTTAAACAGCAGTATTTAAAATTTGATATTAAAGAAAGCCTTTCGGCACTGATTTTTCAAGATATGAATGGGAACGTATTGAAGCGTAATTTTTAATTTAAGAAATAAAATCACAAAAAAAGCGACTTAACGTCGCTTTTTCTTAATAAATAAATTTGGAAATTTTGTTTGCTGTTTCAACAACGAGGCTTGCGATATCTTCTTTAAATGTTCTTTCATCGTAAGTGGTAATTGGACAACTCACAGAGATAACAGCGACCATTTTACCGTTTGACTGTTTAAAAATAGGTGCCGCACAGGCTGCCATATCATGATTGTAATGACCCCAGCTCACCATGGTTTTTTGGGTTTTTACATAGACTAATCTTTGTAATAGGGTTTTTAAATTGGTTGGAGTCAGTTCAGAAAAACTATCCCAATCATCAAAGTTACGATAACGCTGACGTACTTCAGTTTCAGGTAAATCAGACAATAACATTTGACCAATGACGGTTGCATGAGCAGGCCAGCGAGTCCCTAAGCTAATGTTGCTCGTGAAGGTTCCCATCGACTGAATGTTATTTACAAAGACAATATGAGTGCCTTCTAAAATTGAAAGGTGTACCGCAAGTTTGGTTTGGTCACGTAGTTCTTTCATTAATGGTGTCGATAAATCGAGTAATGAAAGTTTAGATAAACTATTAAAACCAAGCTCCATGACTTTAGAATCGAGAGCATAAGTTTTTTGAGATGCTTTTCTTAAATAGCCACAAGATTCGAGTGTATAGATCAGACGAAATGCACTAGAACGGTTCACTTCTAAAATTTCAGCAATTTCTGTAATGGTCATTTCTTGCGCTTGTTGGTTAAATGCTTGCAAGATAGCTAAACCCCGTACAAGTCCGGGTACTAAATAACGATCATCATTTTTTGTTGTTTCTGATTCTTGCGAATCTTCTTCAATTGCTATGCTCATTCGTGTCATTTTCCTATAAATAAAACATGATTCAATTTGGGGCATGCTGCTTTATTTTATAACTATTGTAATTGTTAAAAATGCATAAAACAATTTTTATATTTAAAACTTTGTTTCTTGTTTGAAACGTAACAAAATATTTAAAATTAACTAAATAAATGAATTTTATATTTATTTTTACTTTGACAAAAAATGATCAAGGGGATTATGCTTAGCCTGTGTTTTGAAAATCAAATTATGTTTTGTATATAAAACAAAATGAGGACGCAAGGTATGAGTTGGATCTCAGTTTGTCAGCAGGGTGACGTTAGCGAAGATGAGCCGAAAGCCATCGAAATTGAAGGGAAAAAAATAGGCGTATTTTTCGTCGACGAAAATTACTTTGCTATCGAAAATGTTTGCCCTCATGCGTATGCCTTATTAACCGAAGGATTTATCGAAGATCAAACTGTTGAATGTCCATTGCATGAAGCAATTTTTGACATTCAAACAGGTGAGCTAAAAAGTGGACCCGGGTGTAGAAACCTATGTACTTACCCAGTTCGTGTTGAAGGACAGGATATTCAAATTCAACTCTAGTCCTCACATGTACAAGGAAGCAGAACAATGAAGACATTTAATGAAAAGTTGGCAAGCTGGATTCATGCAACGCCAGCAACCGAAGCAGGCATCAACAATATTCAAATTCCTGGTCAATCTGAATTGTTGGTTTGGCAAACACGTTATAAAGAACCAACGCTCTACGAACAAGATTTTGTAAAGAACTTGATTCAGGCATTTTCTGCGGGCGCAACAGAGTTAGATGACGTTGTTTCTGCACTTAATCAACAGGGTTTCCGCTGTGAATCTGGTGATGAATGGACTTCTGCAAGCTTTACAGAAGAAATGCAACGTTTAGGTTATTGATTCAGGGAAGAATAAAATGAACGCAATCGTATCAACTTCACAAAGCGCTGAAGAATATTTAGAACTTGGTTTACGTGACCAATGGCATCCGGTTTTAGCAAGTTGGGAAGTCGCTGCTAATCCAGTCGGTATTACCCGTTTAGGCGAAAATATTGTGGTTTGGCGTGATGCCGAAGGTCAGGTCCATGCACTTGAAGATCGCTGTCCGCATCGCGGTGCTCGTCTTTCCCTTGGTTGGAACTTAGGTGACCGAGTGGCTTGCTGGTATCACGGTGTTGAAGTTCGTGCTGATGGTGTAGTTGCTGATGTGCCAGCGGTTCATGAATGTCCAATGACTGGAACTAAATGTTTAAAGAACTATCCGGTAATTGAGCAACATGGCGCAATCTTCATCTGGTTTGGTATTGATGCAAACGAACAGCCAAAACCGCTTGAGTTTCCAGAGCAACTGGCAAGCGAAGAGTGGAGTGCATTCCTTTGCCAAGCAGACTGGAAAGTAAACCATCAGTATGCAATTGATAACGTGATGGATCCAATGCATGGTAGTTATTTACATGCGACATCGCACTCGATGGCAGATGGTGATCGTACCGCAGAGATGAAACACCGCACGACCGATAATGGCTTTGTTTTTGAAAAAGAAGGTCAATTAGGTGTGAACTTCGACTGGGTTGAATATGGTTCAACAGGTGCGAGTTGGTTACGACTTTCAATTCCATACCGCAAACAATTTGGCCCAGGTGGCGAATTCTGGATTGTAGGTTATGCAACGCCAATTGATGCCAACAATACTCGCGTATTTTTCTGGCGCTGCCGTAAGGTGAGTGGCTGGCAACGTAATGTATGGCGTTTCTTATATCGCAATCATTTAGAACAGTTGCATTGGGATGTATTGGAACAAGACCGAATTATTTTAGAAAACCTTGCACCAAATGCGCGTGAAAAAGAGTTCCTCTATCAACACGATGTTGGTCTTGCACGTTTACGCCGTTTAATGAAAAAAGAAGCTGAAAAGCAATTAAAGAAAATTGCTGCGCTAAATGCATCAAATCGTATCGAGATGCAGGAAGAAGCTCATGGCTAATGTAGCGTTGTTGCAAGGCAAAAAAGTTTTAGTGACTGGTGCTGCACGTGGTTTAGGCCGAGATTTTGCTCAAGCCATTGCCGAGGCAGGTGCTGAAGTTGTGATGGCAGATATTTTGTCTGACTTGGTGCAACAAGAAGCACAAGCGCTACAGCAACAAGGGCTAAACGTTCATGCTGTCACCGTTGACCTTGCCAATGCAGACTCTATTGAAAATGCGGTTGCAAAAAGCGTTGAGCTGTTAAAAGGGCTAGATGGCCTTGTGAACTGTGCGGCGCTTGCAACCAATGTAGGTGGAAAAAATATGATTGATTACGATCCTGAACTTTGGGATCGGGTCATGAATATTAATGTGAAAGGCACATGGCTCATCAGCAAGGCATGCGTACCCCATTTAAAGCAATCGGCTGCTGGTAAAATTATTAATGTTGCTTCCGATACAGCACTTTGGGGCGCACCGAACCTAATGGCTTATGTGGCAAGTAAAGGTGCAATTGTTGCCATGACGCGTTCAATGGCAAGAGAGTTGGGGCAGTCCAATATCTGTGTCAACACATTGTCACCGGGGTTAACTTTGGTTGAAGCAACCGAGTATGTGCCTCAAGAACGTCACGATTTATATGTCAAAGGAAGAGCGATTCAACGTCAGCAACTTCCACAAGATTTAAATGGAACAGCATTGTATCTACTGTCGGATTTGTCCTCTTTTGTGACAGGTCAAAATATTCCGGTCAATGGCGGTTTTGTCTTTAACTAAGGAGTAGTCAAATGATTACAGGGATTGAGATTTTAAAGTTTGGAGTTGAAGATAGAACCGCTTCAAACAAGTTTTTGGCAGATTTTGGTTTAAGTCAAAGTACTTCAGATATTGAAGGCACAGATTTATACCAAACCCAAAATGGCAGCAAGATTTATCTATTTAATTGTGATGATGATCGTTTGCCAGTTGCCATTGAGCAAGGTTCAACTTTACGTGAAGTGACTTGGGGCGTTGATAGTGTTCAAGACCTTGAAGACTTGGCAGCTCGTTTGGCCGATGTAGAAGGTTTTAAACGTTCTGAAAATACAGTTCAGTGTCTTGACCCAAATGGCATGACCATTCGTTTTGAACAAAGTTTTGTAAAAGAAGTACCAGAACTCAAAACGGAAGGTATTAACCAATACGGCAACATTCAACGTGTGAATGCAGCAAGTCCTGTCTATGAAAAAGGTCAACCTGTTGCGATTGGACACGTGGTGTTCTTCACACCAGATTTGGCAACAACTGAAAACTTCTATATTGAAAAAGTAGGCTTTCATTTATCGGATGCCTATAAAAATCGCGGTGCATTCTTACGTTGTCGCGGTGAAGGTTATCACCATGATTTATTCTTGCTCAGTGTTCCAAATAAACCTGCTGGCTTAAATCATGTTGCGTTTGTAGTACGTGATATCCATGAAGTAATTGGGGGCGGTTTAAATATGAATCGTTCGGAATGGTCAACCTTTATTGGGCCGGGACGTCACCCAATTTCTTCTGCTTATTTCTGGTACGTCAACTCACCATTGGGTGGTGCATTTGAGTACTACACTAACGATGATTATTTGACAGAAGAATGGCAGCCACGTGTAGAAGAACATCGTCTAGAGCTTTTCACCGAATGGGCGATTGAAGGTGGTCTTGATGACACAACCCGCCGTCAGGTGAAACCTGTTTAACAGGTATGGCTTTACAAGGAAGATGGCTATGGAAAAGATCGTAATTGTAGGTGCTGGACAGGCAGCGGGTTGGGCAGTAAGCACACTACGCCAAAACGGTTATGCGGGCGAAATTCACGTGGTTTCAAATGAAGATCAAGTCTTCTACGAGCGTCCACCACTGTCTAAGCAAGTACTTTCAAAAGAAGCAACTTATGAAAGTTTGAATCTGTTCTCTCCTGAGCAGGTTCAAGAGTTCAAGGTTCAATGGCATAAACCGGAAATTGCGACAAAAGTCGATCGTGAGCAAAAACAGGTTCATTTAGAAAGTGGCCAAGTTTTGCCGTATGACAAATTGTTGATTGCAACCGGAAGCCGTGCACGTGTACCGGTCAATACATGGCAGTTCATTCCAAATGTTGTGACCTTACGCAATGTACAAGACTGTGAACGTTTGGCTGAAATTTTAAAGAATGCAAAAAATGTCGCTGTGATTGGCGGTGGTTGGATTGGTCTTGAAATTGCGGCAACTGCACGTAAGCAAGGTAAAGATGTTCACATTTTTGAATATGGCGACCGTTTATGTGCAAGAAGTGTGAGTCCTGAAGTGTCTGCATTTTTAAAAAATATGCATGAAACTCAAGGTACAAAAATTCATTTAGACAGCAAGAGTCTTCATTTAGTTGAAGCGCCAAATCAAAAAGTTGAAGTGGTGAATCACCCACAAAATAGTCAGTTATTTGACTGCGTTGTGGTAGGTGCGGGCGCTGACATTGCCAAAGAGTTAGGTGTGCACGCTGGTCTCGATGTGAAAGATGGCATTGTGGTGAATTGTTTTGGGCAAACTTCAGATCAAAACATTTATGCCGCAGGTGATGTCGCGATTCATCCGGGCTTGGGCTATTGCATTCAGTCTTGGGCGAATGCGCAAAATCAGGCGATTGCCGCAGCGAAATCAATGCTGGGAATTGAAACTGAATATAGTGATATTCCATGGCTTTGGTCAGATCAATATCACTTTAATATCCAGATTTTAGGAACGTATCAGCCTGAAAAAACGAAGGAAGTAGTGATTCGCCAAGGTGGGGATGATCAGGTGAGCTATTTATATCTGGACCATGAAAATCGTTTGCTCAACATGATTGCCATTAATGACTCGAAGCTAGTCAAACTGGCAAAACGTTGGATGCAAGCCAACACCGTTTTAGATCCAAAACTATTAGCAGATGCTGAATTTAATGTCATGAAGTTAAAACCGTAAACATTAAATCTGGTTCTCATTACCAAATCGAAGGAATGACACATGAGTAATGAAGAAAAAAGTGGATTGAAGCATTGGGTACCTGCTTTTGTCCTTATGGTGTGCGTGGTACTGGCGTTTTTCGACAAGATTAGTATTGCGGTTTTATTTTCAGATCCTCATTTTCAAAGTGCAATGGGAATTGCTGAAGATAAGGCCAAGCTCGGATGGCTCATGACAAGTTTCTTACTTGCTTATGGTTTTTCATCAGTTTTTCTAAGCTTTTTGGGTGACATTTTTAACCCAAAGAAAATGCTGTTTTGGAGCGTAACGTCGTGGGGTTTACTCATGTTTTGCATGGGCTTCACCACCAGTTATTCAGGCATGTTGATTTTACGTGTATTACTTGGTTTAGCAGAAGGTCCGTTATTTGCCTTGGCATATACCATTGTTAAGCAGACTTACACAGACCATCAGCAAGCACGTGCTTCTACCATGTTCTTACTTGGAACACCGATAGGTGCATTTCTTGGGTTCCCAATCACGGCAAATGTTTTAGCGCACCATGACTGGCACACCACGTTTTTTGTGATGGCGGGTTTAACGCTCATTGCCATTTTCAGCATTGTTTTTGGTTTACGTAACTTGCAGCTCAAGAAAACTGTCGAAATTGATGGTGAGAGTAAACGCACCAATTTCAAAGGCCACATTGCTAACACTAAATTGCTGCTCAGCAACAGCGCATTCTGGTTGGTGTGTCTCTTTAACATTGCGTTGATGACGTATTTGTGGGGCTTAAACAGCTGGGTTCCTTCTTATCTTATGCAAGACAAAGGATTCAATCTCAAAGAGTTTGGGATGTATTCAAGCTTTCCGTTCATTGCCATGTTAATTGGCGAAATTATCGGTGCGTTTTTATCTGACAAGTTAGGCCGCCGAGCAATTCAAGTATTTAGCGGTTTACTACTTGCGGGCATCTTCATGTATGTGATGGTCATTATGACTGAGCCACTATTGATTATTGCTGCCATGTCTTTAAGCGCTATGGCGTGGGGCTTTGGAGTAGCAGCTGTATTTGCCCTGCTTGCAAGAGTAACGACCTCAAATGTAGGGGCGACTGCGGGTGGAATATTTAACGGTTTAGGTAATTTTGCAAGTGCAATTGCGCCTGTTCTTATCGGTTACATCGTGATGCAAACACATAGTTTTAATTTAGGAATTACTTTCTTGGCTGCTGTCGCTGTCATTGGATCGTTGTTCTTAGTTCCTCTTTTAAAACGTTATTAATTCACTGTATAGGAGTTTAAAAAATGACTACACAACAATTCGAATCATGGGCACAACCAGAAAATGCTTCTTTAGAAGATTGGTTAAACACGCGTATTGCTCGCTTTGAGACACGTAAATATGACTTTGAGGCTTTGAAGTTCCAAGCAGATTACGACCCGAAATATCGCCGTGCACAAATGCGTTATATGGGTACGGGTGCAACAGGTGTTGCAAATGACGGCAACACTGTACCAGCAGAAAACTTCACGTTTTCAACCATGGTTCTGCCACCACAGTGTGAAGGTCCTTTGCACATTCACCACGATGTTGAAGAAGTTTTCTTTATGCTCCGCGGCGAAATTGATTTGTTCATTGAGCACAACGGCGAAAAATTTGAAACTCGTTTAAAAGAGCGTGACCTGATTTCAATTCCACCGGGAATCTACCGTGGTTTGTTTAACCCAGGTCAAGAAGATGCCTTGATGTGTGTGATGTTGGGAACAGGTAAACCAACGATTCCGAACTATCCACCAGAGCATCCATTGTCTCAAATCAAACGTTAATTGTTTGATGAAGTGAATAAAAGGAAAGAATTGAAAATGATGACACTCATTGAAAAGTTAGCAGAATTTCCGGTGAAAACCGTCACTGTTCAAGGCCAGCAGCAAGCCTATCGTGAAGCCGGTCAGGGCGAGTACCTTGTGCTGTTGCATGGCATTAGTTCAGGTTCTGCTTCATGGGTAAACCAACTTGAAGTGTTGTCTCATCATTTTCATGTCATTGCCTGGGACGCACCGGGCTATGGCAAATCAGATGAACTTTTAACTGATCAACCCAATGCTACTGACTACGCAAAGCGTTTGGTTGCATTGTTCGATGTTTTAAAAATTGAAAAAGCAATTGTGGTTGGACACTCATTAGGTGCCTTACAGGCGAGTGCATTTACTGCACTTTACCCAGAGCGAGTGGAACACTTGGTTGTTGCTAACTTAGCTCAAGGTTACCAGCGCCACGATGAACAAACACAAATTCAGGTTTTTGAAAAAAGACCAAAAATGTTGAAAGAACTTGGTGCTAAAGGCATGGCCGAAAGCCGTGGACCTCATTTGATTTATAAACAAGAGCCACAAGCCTTAGCCTTAGTTTCTGAGGTGATGCAACAGTTGACCCTACAAGGTTTCACACATGCATCTTACTTACTGGCATATGACGAAATACGTAATTATTTAACCGATTTAAAAGTCCCATGCACAGTCATTGTAGGGCAGCAAGATCAAATCACTCCTGCGTTAGGTATACAAGAGCTTGCTCAGGAATTGCAGTTGGAACAGCGCTTCGTCATAGAAGATGCGGGACATTTAAGTTATGTCGACCAACCGCAAGCATTTAACCAAATTATGTTGACGATTCAGGAACAATCGTAAGAGAGATTAAGGATTATGAGCTTCCAAGTTGAAGGAAAAGTTGCAGTTGTTACCGGTGGCTCATCTGGGATTGGGCTGGCTGCTGTTGAAATACTGGTTGCAGAGGGTGCAAAAGTTGCTTGGTGTGGTCGCGATGAAGAGCGTTTAAATGCTTCTAAGCACTATATTTTAGAAAAATTTCCACATGCCAATATTTTTACCAAAGCATGCAATGTGTTGAAAAAAGAAGAAGTTCAGCAATTTGCCAAAGACGTCAAACTCAATTTGGGCAATGTGGACATGCTCATTAATAATGCTGGGCAAGGTCGTGTTTCAAATTTTGAAAATACGCAAGATGAAGACTGGATGAAAGAAATCGAGCTGAAATATTTCAGTGTTTTACATCCGGTACGGGCTTTTCTCGACGACTTAAAACAGTCGGCAAATGCCTCAATTACCAATGTGAACTCGTTACTGGCATTGCAACCGGAACCGCACATGATTGCGACTTCATCTGCACGCGCTGCACTGTTGAATTTAACCCATTCATTAGCGCATGAGTTTACTCAATATGGCGTTCGCGTGAACTCGATTTTACTCGGTATGGTCGAATCTGCGCAGTGGAAACGCCGTTATGAAACCCGTTCAGATTTAAATCTGTCATGGGAGGAGTGGACAGGCAATATTGCAAAAAATCGCGGTATTCCAATGCAGCGTTTAGGCCGCCCAGAAGAGCCTGCACGTGCTTTAGTTTTCTTGGCATCACCATTGGCATCTTACACCACAGGTTCGGCAATAGATGTCTCAGGTGGTTTTAACAAACATTTATAAATATTAGGTGCTGTCATGAAAAAGTTGATGATGATTGGTTTTGGCGCAATGGCAGCAGAAGTGTATGCCCATTTGCCTCAAGATCTGCAACTCAAATGGATTGTCGTGCCATCTCGCAGTATTGAAAAAGTGCAGTCACAAGTCTCTCCCGAGATTCAGGTGATTTCCGATATTGAGCAGTGTGATGGTACGCCAGACTATGTCATTGAGGTGGCTGGTCAAGCAGCAGTGAAAGAGCATGCTCAAAAAGTTTTAGCGAAAGGCTGGACTATAGGTCTGATTTCGGTGGGTACTTTGGCTGATAGCGAGTTTCTGGTTCAGCTTAAACAAACTGCTGAAAAAAATGATGCCCATCTGCATTTACTGGCAGGGGCTATCGCAGGCATTGATGGTATTTCTGCGGCTAAAGAAGGTGGTTTGCAAAAAGTCACTTACAAAGGCTGTAAAAGCCCGAAAAGCTGGAAGGGCAGTTATGCAGAGCAATTGGTCGATCTAGACCATGTTGCTGAAGCTACGGTCTTTTTCACAGGAACTGCCCGTGAAGCTGCGACCAAATTTCCAGCCAATGCCAACGTTGCAGCAACGATTGCACTTGCAGGACTTGGTATGGACGAAACCATGGTTGAGTTAACTGTTGATCCAACCATCAACAAAAACAAACACACCATTGTGGCAGAAGGTGGCTTTGGACAAATGACCATTGAACTGGTGGGCGTACCGTTGCCAAGTAACCCGAAAACATCAACGTTGGCTGCGCTTAGCGTGATTCGTGCTTGTCGCAATAGTGTAGAAGCAATACAGATTTAAGAAGGATTTGATCATGGCGAAGGAAATTTATATTGCAGGTGAATGGCGATTAGGCCGTGGTGCAGTCATTCAAAGCCTGTTTCCGGCAGATCAGTCGGTAAACGCTGAGCTTTCAACAGCAACGCTTGATGATGTAAATGAAGCAATTGAAAAAGCAGATCAGGCTTGGCGTCAACCAAGCTGGAGAAACAGCTTGCCGCATGAGCGCGCACGTATTCTCTACAAAGTTGCAGACATTATTGAGGCGCGTGTAGATGAATTATCAAAACTGCAAACCCGTGATAATGGAAAGCCTTTAACCGAAACTCGTGGTTTGGTGATGAGCGCTGCGGCGACTGCACGTTATGTTGCGGCGGCTTGTGAAACGCTGAACGATGAGCTCACCACTCAACGTGCTCCAGACTTTATGACCATGAGCGTGCATGAACCTGTGGGCGTTGTGGCAGCTATTACTCCTTGGAACTCTCCAATCGCGAGTGAAGTCCAAAAGCTTGCTCCAGCTTTGGCAGCAGGAAATGCAGTGGTGTTAAAACCAGCAGAAGCAACTTCACTGATTGCTTTAGAGCTTGCCAAGATTTTTGAAGAAGCTGGCTTACCAAAAGGTTTACTCAGTGTGTTAGTTGGTCGTGGTTCTATCATTGGTGATGCAATTGCTCAACATCCATTGGTTCGTAAAATCTCTTTTACAGGTGGAACAACCACGGGTCGTCATTTGGCGCATATTGCCGCAGACAAACTGATTACTACTTCGCTTGAGTTAGGTGGTAAATCACCAACCATCGTTTTGCCGGATGCAGATGTTGAACTGGCTGCTAAAGGTGTCGCGTACGGTATTTTTAGTTCAGCAGGCCAAGCGTGTATCGCAGGTTCTCGCTTGTTTATTCATAGCAGTCTTTACGATCAGTTTTTAACACGTCTGGTTGAACTTACCAAAGGCTTACGTGTGGGTCATCCGGAAAAGGCTGGTGTGCATTTAGGACCATTGGTCAATGACAAACATTTGCAGTCAGTTGACCGCTATGTGCAGCTTGCCAAAAGCGAAGGTGGTCAAGTTCTGATTGGTGGTGAGGCACTTACGACTGGTGACTATGCCAAAGGAAGCTATTACTTACCAACGATTATTACTGGCTTAAATAACAGTGCTCAAACCTGTCAGGAAGAAATTTTTGGCCCTGTTTTAGTCGTTATGAAATATGACAACGAACAAGATTTAATTACCCAAGCCAATGACAGTTGTTTTGGTCTTGCCGCAGGCATCTGGACTGAAAGCTATCGTAAAGCTTGGCGTATTGCACGTGCATTAGAAGTGGGAACGGTGTGGATTAATACCTACAAAAAATTCTCGATTAGTGCGCCGTTTGGTGGCTTTAAAGACAGTGGTATCGGGCGCGAAAAAGGCCGTTTGGGCATTTTATCGTACATGCAACAAAAGAGTATTTATATGGGGCTGAATGAACAGCCTAACCCTTGGTGCGATTAATAAATTCAAGGACTGAAAAACAAATTTTGAGGAACAGACATGACTGAACGTGTAAATGTAGGCGAAGCAATCGCAAGAGTTTTAGAAGCGCACCAAGTTGATAGTATTTATGGTGTTATTTCCATCCACAATTTACCTATTGCCGATGCGGTAGGGCGCCGTGAAAAAATGCGCTTTGTCGCAGCCCGTGGTGAAGCTGGTGCGGTCACCATGGCAGATGCACACTCACGCTTTAAAGGCCTAGGTGTAGCGTTAACCAGTACGGGTGCTGGTGCAGGTAATGCGGTAGGTTCACTGATTGAAGCAATGAATGCAGGTAGTCCTGTATTGCATTTAACGGGTCAAGTTGAGCGTGAATATCTCGACCGTGATGCAAGCTTCATTCATGAAACTAAAGACCAACTTACATTCTTACGTGCATCAAGCAAAGCAGCGTTCCGTATTACCAGTCCAGACAATGCTGTTGGTGTGATTCGTGAAGCCATCCGTGTAGCAACCACAGTTCCAATGGGACCGGTAAGTGTTGAATTACCAATTGATGTACAAGCAGCAGAAATTGTTTTGCCACTTAATCTTGGCCCAGTGAAAGCACTTGAGTTGCCACAGGCAGAACAAGCTGAAATTGATCTTCTTGTCAGTGAAATCAAAAAAGCAAAACGTCCAATTTTCTGGATTGGTGGTGGAACTTTAAATAGCATTGCCGAAGTTAAAGCAATTGCAGATTTAGGTATTCCTGTTGTGTCATCGACGCATGCTCGTGGAGTGTTGGCAGATGATCATCCACGTAGTTTAGGTGCTTTTCATAACTCGGCAGGTGTTGAGCAGTTATTAAAAGATGCTGACTTAATGGTTGTGGTGGGTTCTCGTTTACGTAGTAATGAAACAAAAACTTATTCGGTTGAATTCCCTGAAAACATTATTCAGGTAGATGCAAACCCAGTGGCTCAGCAACGTAATTACAAAATCCGCAACTTCATCTGTGGCGATGCTAAAGATGTCTTAACACGTGTGTTAGAACAGCTTCAAGGCACTTCAAAAGTTGATGCCGATTACGATGCTGCTGTAGTGGCAGCAAAACAGGCTGCAATTGATGCACTGCGTAAGCAAATCGACCAATACGCTTTAATTTGCGATCACTTACGTGCAGCTTTACCTCAAGATGGCATTTTTGTACGAGACATCACAATGTCGGGTAGCACATGGGGCAGCCGTTTATTCCCAGTACAAGCGCCAAACCAAAACATCCATTCACTTGCGGGTGCAATTGGTTTAGGTCTTGCAACTGCAATCGGTGCTTCGGTTGCTAACCCTGACAAAAAAGTAATTGGTTTAGTCGGCGATGGTGGCTTAATGCTTGGCATTGGTGAAATTGCAACCATGGTGCAAGAAAACACCAACATGGTCTTAATGATTATGAATGACGGTGGTTATGGCGTAATGCGTGGCATTCAAAATAACTACTTTGGTGGTCGTCAATATTTCAATGAATTGCATACGCCAGATTACAAACTTCTTGGCGAATCAATGGGTGTGAAGAGCTGGAAAGTCGGTAGTGCAGATGAATTTAAAACGGTTATTCAAGAGGCTGTTGCTTTTGACGGGCCAACTGTGATCGAGCTCGATATGAACTCGATTGGACCATTAAACTTCGCGGGCCCACCGCAAAAGAAACTGTATTAACCAGTTTGGATGGTTTAGTACATATGCGATGGGAGCTGCTAAGCCATCCTTTTTTTAGATAAATTTTTTTATCTAAAAAACAATAAAAACGAAGTTTTACAGGCAAAACAAATAAAGTTCCAGCAGGACGCTGGAACTCAATCAAGGATGTAGAGATGAAAAAGACTTCATTGACCATGGCATTCATTGCACCGCTTACGCTGGGGGTAAGCGTCAATGCTTTTGCAAAAGACTCATTGCTTGAATGGAAAAGTGATGACGGCACCGACTCATTAAAGTTAGGTGGGGTGGTTCGGTTAAATCAACGCTATGAAGATTGGGAAGGGCCAAACCGTGGTTTTGGTAAGCTCCATTTTGATATTTTCAGGGTTGATCTAAAAGGTAAATTTGATGATGCCTACATCAATGCCAGTTATATGTTTCAAGACCAACAGAAAACGTCCATTGAAAAAGCATATGTCGGCTATAACTTAGATGCCAATAACAGCATTGAAGCAGGTCTTGTCTATAAACCTTTCACGATTTATCCATACCCACAAAATGGCTGGACCTATCACATTCCATTCTTTTTAGGCTATGGCAACAATATTGCACCGGGGATTAACTGGAATTATCACGACAAAGATTGGGATTTAAAACTCGGGTATTACCCGCAAATGTTAGAGACGAATTTGCGTTATTCACCTGAAAGTGCAACTTATGATGACTTGGCAGGAAATGCATTTCCATCTCAAAAAGCCTATCAAAATGAAAAACGCAATCAGGTGAATACCCGTATTGTTCGCAAGTTAGAAACTGATTTTGGTAAGCAAGAGTTCGGTGTATCGGGTGCAATTGCTCAGCTACATAACAAAGTGACCGATAAAGACGGCAAATATTATGCAGTTGGTTTGCACACCGAAAACAACTACAAACGCTTTAATTTACAAAGCTCGGTCATTCACTATCAGTACGATGCTAAAAATCCAGATGGTGTAAATAGTGATATGACTTTAATGGGAGCAAACGGCCTTACACCTGCTTATTTCATTGCTTCGGAAGGTACGATTGCCAGTTTAAACCTTGCCTATACGTTGCCTGTCACCAATATGGGTAAGCTAAAATCCATTAAGTTTTATAATGATTATAGTTATCTGGATAAAAAACGTGATGATTGGTCCGACTCGCAAATGAATACCACAGGGATGATGTTTATTGCTTCACCATTTATGGTTTGGGCGGATTATACGTGGGGTAAAAACTCCAATATCATTGGTGGCTCGACCAACTCAACAGGGTATACCTCTGCCACTTCACCAAATAGTGATAAATGGCTATACCGTATTAACTTTAATATCGGGTTTACTTTCTAAAGTAAGCAGCATTAAAAAACCACGCAATCGGCGTGGTTTTTTATTTAATAAGTGAAAATTTTTAATACCTGTTTTTTTCAAACTTATTCCAAAACACAAAGGCAGTCACAAAGGCCAAAATGGTGAGCGCGAAAATATAATACATCGCACCAATATCACTATATTGACTGAGCCAATGCACTAAAGGCAGGGTCATACCACCAACAATTGCATAAGACAAATTATAAGAAAATGAAATACCCGAGAAACGCACAGGCGCGGGGAACATTTTGACCATACTGCTCGACACCATGCCGACAGTACCAGAGCATAGACCCAACAACATATATAAACCAAAAATAGTTGAATGGGCGGCATGTCCTAAACTGTTATAAAAAACTGCTGCTGTGAGTGCCACGGCAAGCGCACCAACCATCATAACTTTGCCACAGCTAAAACGGTCAGCAAAATAGCCTGCCAAAATACAACCGATCATTTGCATAACAATTGCTGCACTTTGCATTTCAAAAGTCTGCGCACGCTCAAAGCCAAATGAACCAATCAATAAATTGGGCATGGCTAAAATCACCACCACCACGCAGCCAGTTAAAAACCACGTAAATAACATTCCAATCGCAACGGCTGTTTTATGCGTTTTTAACACTTGTTTTACGGGCATTTCTTTTGAAATTTCTTTACGTGCCTGCATGGCTTTAAACACAGGAGTTTCTTTTAAATAAGTCCGTAAATAAAGTGCAATCAGACCAAAAATACCACCTGCAATGAAAGGAATACGCCAAGCCCAGTCATGGATTTGTCCTTCACTAAAATTGAGTGAAATCCATAAAGACATCAGCGCACCCAATAAAATTCCTAAAGACAATCCGGCGGTCAGTAAGCCATTTGCCAGTCCAATTTTTCTTTCGGGAACATGTTCAGACACAAAGGTCCATGCGGCTGGAATTTCACCCCCAATCGCAATCCCTTGGACCACTCGCATAAGTAGTAAAAGTAGCGGTGCCAAATAACCAATATTTTCAAAAGTGGGTAATATCCCGATAAACAGGGTAGGTAGCGCCATCAGCAATATAGAAAGTGAAAATAGTTTTTTACGCCCGACCAGATCACCAAAATGGGCCATGACAACCCCGCCTAATGGCCTAAAAAAGTAACCTGCTGCGAAAATGCCATAAGTGTTCAGCATAGCCCAAAATGGGCTGAGTGTGCTGGGGAAAAACAGGTCGGAAATGATTTTGGCGTAAAACACATAAATCACGAAGTCGTAAAACTCTAAAGCACCGCCCAATGAAGAAAGGGCAAGGGTTCGTTTATCTTCTTTATTAAGATAGTTCGCATCCTGCAAAGTTAAGTCCTGATCCATTTTTTACTTAATTGTTGTAATTTAAGTTTGGATATTAATGGAAAAGTGAAGTAAAAGTAAATGGAGGAAATTTGTTCTATGAAGAGGTGTAGATTTTCATCACTCAAATAAAAAAGCTTTAAAACAAAAAACGCATTAGATGAAACAAAAACAGATGTAGGAATGACTTTTCTTTTGAGCCATTCAGCGACACAATAAAACTTGTCATAGCCAATTTAATGAGAGATTCAAAGGATGAGCGTAGTTTTACCAGTCGCAAAGCGTGGTGAAGATATCTTAAAACTGATTGCGGCTCCCGTCTCGGCAAATGAGTTAAACAGTGATTGGCTTTATCAGCTTGCTGCTGCTATGCAAGCAACGATGCTTGAGCGTAATGGAGTAGGGATTGCCGCACCGCAAGTTTATATTTCTAAACGTGTCATTATTGTGGCTTCTCGACCAAACCCACGCTATCCCGATGCACCTGAAATGGATGCTGTAGTGATGGTTAATCCTGAAATTTTAGAGTTCTCAAATGAAACGCTTTTAGGTGAAGAAGGCTGCTTAAGTGTGCCAGATGAGCGTGGACAAGTTGAGCGCGCAGAAATGGTTAAGGTTAAATATTTAACACTTCAAGGCGAAGTCGTTGAAACGGTTTTTCATGGTTTTCCTGCTCGAATTGTTCAACATGAAGTCGATCATTTAAATGGAGTTCTATTTGTAGAAAGAATAATCTAATCTTCTATTTAAAGTTTTTAAAAACGTATAATGAGCTTGAAATAAATAAGCCATCGGAATTACAATACTTATATCGTGATTTTTATTTCACTAAAAAATTATAATTTTAATATTATCAGCAGGTTGTGCTGAAAAAATGATCGAAAGTGTAAATCTCCTCATTTAAGGTTACTGACCATGAAAACCCCTCTCCCAGATTATTTGGCAAATGTGATAGAAGCCTGTGAGGTAGATAATAGCGGACATCTAGCTGACTATATTCCAGAGTTAGCAAATGCAAATCCAGATCGATTAGCTTTGGCCATGTCTACCGTAGATGGCGAAATTTATTCGATTGGAGATGATGATGTTGAATTCACCATTCAATCGATTTCTAAACCGTTCGTATATGCCTATGTTTTACAACAGCTTGGCATTGATGCAGTACTTGCGAAAGTAGGGGTAGAGCCTTCGGGGGAAGCCTTCAATGAAATTTCATTGGGTAAAGACGGACGTCCGAAAAACCCGATGATTAACTCTGGCGCAATTACGGTACATTCCTTGATTCAGGTCAAGCATGGTTTACATAGTGCAGAAATTCTACGCCGTTTTATGAGCGAGCTTGCAGGGCGTGAATTAAGTTTTGATGAGTCTGTCTATGATTCGGAAGTCAAAACTGCTTACCGTAATCTTTCGATCGGTTATATGTTGCGAACTGTCGGAATTTTAGAGACTGACCCTGTCGATATTGTGAATGGTTACATTCGTCAATGTGCGATCATGGTTACAGTTAAAGACTTGGTACGTATGGGCAGCGTACTTGCCAATGGTGGGGTTGACCCTAAAACTGGAAAGCGTTTATTAAACCGATCTGTGGTTAGACAAGTGCTCAGTGTCATGATGAGCTGTGGCATGTATGATGCCGCGGGTGACTGGTTGTCGACTGTAGGTATTCCTGCTAAGAGTGGTGTAGCAGGCGGTATTTTAGGTGTGCTGCCGGGTCAGGTCAGTATTGCTGCTTTTTCTCCTCGTTTAGATGAGCATGGTCATAGTATTCGAGGCATCGATATTTTAGAACGGTTATCCCGTGACATGGGATTACACCTCATGGAAGGTACACCTTCTGCACAAACGATTGTGCAAAGCCATTACCGTACAGGAAAAGATGCTTCATTAAGTGTATATGTGCTTCGCGGTGTATTGAAATTTACCGAAGCTGAAATGTTGTTGCGCATTTTACAAGATGAGACAACTGACCAAAGCACAATCGTCATTGATTTAACCCAGATTTCACTTATCCATGATGTGGGTAAGCGTATGTTCTTAGAAGGGGTAGATCGTCTGATTGATGATGGCCATACGCTTGTTTTAGTGGATCCTGAACAACGATTAGATCATGCGAGAACTGGTAAAGATCGTGAACTTCATGTCTACCACGATTTTGATGATTTGCTTGAAAAGCATGACCTACCTGCAAAAAAAAAGACTTATAGCGACATCGCAGAACTTCTAAACTGTTGAGGTGTTTTTCCTAGATGTCGCTTAAACATTGCACTGAACGCACTGGGGTTGTTATACCCCAGTGATTCAGAAATTCGAGCAATAGATTCACCATTCGCAATTTTACTTAAGGCAAGTGCAATATGCATTTGCTGGACCCATGCTCGATAAGACAGTCCGGTTTCTTTTTGGAACATACGCATTAGGGTTCTAGAACTCGCACCAATCTCATCAGCCCAATCTGTTAAGTCTTTTGAATGATCAGGAGTATGTAATAACTCTTGGCAAATTTTTAATAGTCGCTTGTCTTTCGGCCAAGGAATCTGAATAGGCAATAAATTGGCCCGATGAATTTCTTCAAAAATCAAAATTTGTAAAGAGCGGGAAAGCTCTTGAGACGTCGCCGTATTTGGTGTGTCTTCTCGTTCAATTTCATTTAAACGAATCAAAAGCTCATGCAACAGGTTACTTACCCGAATAATAAAGCAATGCTGACCCATTAGAGCTGCTGCATTTACTTCAACCAACGCCGTATTTAACTTCACGTGACTCAGCGAAATCACACTGTGCTCGACATGAGCAGGAATCCATAAGGCACACATGGGTGGCACAATCCAGACATTGTTCGGTGTAAACACCTGAATATTTCCTGTGGATGCATACAAAAACTGCGCACGTGTATGTGTGTGGGTAGGGGTGATTTCTCGGTAAGAGTGCTCAGAAGATAGCCCAATCACAAGTTCAGACAAATCAGACTGAATAAGAGAATCGGACATAAACTATCCTAAAAATTGTCACTTATACAATGATTATTGGAAGATAACTTTATAAGCGACAATTTACAATAAGCATCTAACTTAGAATATTGGAGTTTTTCAGGTATGACGTCTTCAATACAATTGAAAGATGGTATTGCCAATACCGTTGTAAATGATCAGCCTCAAGGAATGATTATTAAAATTGTAGGCGCCGTGGCGGTCGCACATTTACTGAATGATTTGATTCAAGCAGTGCTACCCGCTATTTATCCAATGCTAAAAGCAAACTTTTCGCTGAGTTTTGCTCAAGTTGGCCTGATTTCGTTTGTATATCAAATTACAGGTTCACTGCTTCAGCCTTGGATTGGACTTTATACCGATAAACATCCAAAACCGTATCTTCTCCCACTCGGAATGATGGTCACATTCTGCGGCATTATTTTGTTGGCATTTTCACCAAGCTTTACAGTGTTGTTATGTGCATCTGCGCTTATTGGGATAGGCTCGGCAACTTTTCACCCTGAAGCTTCACGGGTGGCACGAATGGCATCGGGTGGGCGCTTTGGTACGGCGCAGTCGACTTTTCAGGTGGGTGGAAATACAGGTACTGCCATTGGTCCATTATTAGCAGCGTTATTGATTGTACCGTTTGGGCAGCATGCAGTTGCGGGTTTAGTGATATTTGCACTTTTAGCGATTTGGGTTTTATTTGGCGTAAGCCGCTGGACGGTGAGTCATGCTAAAAATCAGGTGGCTGCGCGTGCAAATCAAGCACAAAGTAAATTGCATGGCCGTAAGCTGATCATTGCTTTGAGCACAATTAGTTTATTGATGTTTGCTAAATTTACCTACATTGCCAGCATTAGTAACTACTTTACTTTTTATCTTATTCAAAAGTTCCATATCAGCATCCAGACCGCTCAATTGCATTTGTTTGCATTCTTGGCTGCTGTTGCTTTAGGTACATTTGCTGGTGGTCCAATTGGTGACAAAATTGGCCGTAAAGCGGTTATTTGGGTTTCATTTGTTGGTATGGCGCCGTTTGCATTAATGATGCCGTATGCAAACTTATTTTGGACAACAGTTTTCTCAATTATTGCAGGTTTAGTGTTGTCGTCTGCTTTTGCTGCGATGGTGGTTTACGCACAAGAAGCTGTTCCGGGTCGTGTAGGCATGATTGCAGGTTTAATGTTTGGACTTATGTTTGGGGTAAGTGGTATTGCCGCAGCTGGGTTAGGGCATTTAGCTGATATTAACGGCATTGAATGGGTATTTGGTTTATGTTCATTCTTGCCATTACTTGGATTTGCAACTACATTTTTACCAAACACAAAAGTTAAATAAATGAAAAGGCTCTCAGTCATATTCGGCTGAGAGTCTTTTTAGATAATTATGGTTCCAATTAAAAAGACTATTTCTGAATACCAAATTTAAATACGGTGGCACTGTTATAAGTTTGATTTGGGTTCAAACGTGTAGAAGGGAACGATGGTTGATTCGGACTATCTGGAAAATGCTGCGTTTCTAATGCTAACGCATCTGCTTGTCGATAGAGTACGCCATTTGCCCCAGCAATATTTCCTAATAAATGATTGGCTGTATACATTTGAACGCTTGGTTCAGTAGTCAAGACTTGCAGTGTCCGTTTAGATTTCGGATCAAAAACATGAGCTGCAAGATTTAACTTTCCTTGAGACTTTTGGTTAAGTACCCAAGTTTGGTCATAGCCATACCCATAGGCCAATTGCTGATGATTCGCTCGAATATCTTTCACAATTGCCTTAGGCGTCCGAAAATCAAAAGGCGTACCTGCAACCGAAGCTATTTCACCTGTGGGTAAAGAGTTTTGATCGGTTACCAATACACGGTCTGCATTAAGTTGTACAACATGATCGAGCACGCCATAAGGGTTATTACCAGCGCCTGATAAGTTGAAATAACTGTGGTTGGTGAGGTTGACTACTGTAGGCTGATCAGTTTTGGCCTTATATTCGATTTGGAATTCATTTTGATCTGAAAGACTGTAGATCACTTCTACATCTAACTTTCCGGGAAAGCCTTGATCTCCATTTGGACTGGTTAACTTAAGAGAAGCTTTAACGGTTTCACCTTTAGAAACCAAGGGCTTAACTTGCCAAACACGTTTATCAAAGCCCGGATTACCGCTATGCAATGAATTTGGCCCATTATTTTTTTCGAGGTTATAGGTTTTCCCATCTAAGCTAAATTGAGCATTACCAATACGGTTCGCATAACGACCGATTAATCCGCCAAAATGAATGCCTTCCTTGGTATCAGTGACTTCATAACCTTTTAGGTCATCAAAGCCCAAAACGATATTATTTTGTTTATCTTGTGCATCGGGAGTCAAAATCTGTGTAATTACACCACCATAACTAATAAAAGAAACTGAGACTCCCTTATTATTGCTCATGGTGTATAAATCAACTTTTTGACCGTCTTGAGTCGTACCATAGGGTTTTACATTTAATGTTGCTGCATTTGAAAGTTGTGCAAAGCTATAAATCGCAACACCTAAAATTACTAATTTTTTCATGCTGATACTCTATTTTTTAAT
The DNA here is from genome assembly GCF_034650275.1 of Acinetobacter sp. IRS14. Classification (NCBI taxonomy): domain Bacteria; kingdom Pseudomonadati; phylum Pseudomonadota; class Gammaproteobacteria; order Moraxellales; family Moraxellaceae; genus Acinetobacter; species Acinetobacter sp. IRS14. Next base: position 147,701 of record NZ_JAOVFN010000004.1, on the reverse strand, counting down.
AGTAAGACTGGATGAATATAAGATTGATTTTTCATCTTTTTAAAGAGGTTTTTATTATATGTAGTGTTAATAATAATCGAGCACTGAATGTTAAATTTTGGAAAAACTGGTTCAATTTACGCTTATAAAGAAATTAATCTTATGAGCAAAATTCGACGATAGGCTATTTTTATGGATCATCCCAATTCAATTTTAAAATTTTCACTTGGTCTTAATGGCTTGTCATTCGACTTAGACAACCAGCACATTCAACTCGAACAGGGCTTGGGTTTTGTTGATTCAAAAAGTATTCGACATGGTGTGATTGATGAACTTGCTATCGAAAAGATGATTTATTTTATTGAAGAAATCATCGAGTCACAGCCACTCAGGAATTTAAAGATAAGCGGTGTAGCTATTACGTCTGATGCTGTTATGACACAACTGAGTGAGTTATTTTTTAGTGCTAAAAAGCAAATCAGTCGTATTGAGCTTGAGCATGGATTCAATGATTTTATTGAGCGTTTGAGCCACTACACAAGCCAAGTGGCTCCAGATCAGCTTTATGTTTTTACCTATTTTGTATTTGTTCGAGAGATGATGCATCACTTAAGAATTGAGGAAATTCATGTAATGTGACTATATAAAAGCTTATATGATATACAACTAGGCTTTTATAATTTTCCCTCATACATTTTTTTTGCCTCAATAGCTTTATCCAATTTTCTATGGATTAAGGAAATAGTAGATAAAATATCTAGGGCATCTTGTTCATCAATAGTCCAAGTAATTTTAGGAGCATGGGCTGTTGTGTTTCTGAATGTACCAAAAATTCCTTTTAATAAGTTCATAAAACCTTTTTGTTCACTCTCTTCGCTTTCTGTCATTAAATTGCTTAATGCTAGATGAGGGATTTTTCCTTTGAATGAGAAAGCTTGATCTATTAACTCTGATCCATCTGTAGTAAGAGACGTTTTATTACGAATTTTTTCAGCGATACTTTTAGTGGCTTCAAATACAGCATGAAAATAATTATCAACTAACAGCTCTGCTTTACAGAAAAGTAGAACGTCATTATGAATCTTCCTATCAATTAATACTTTTCTTAACTTTATAGCGCGTTCTTCTGCTTCAGAAAGCGTTTTGATTGCTGTGATGGGTTTTATAATTCCAGTTTCTTCTAATTCCAATCCTTCAAATGAAAGCACAATATTTAATTTGTTTCGTATTTCATTAAACCATGTTGCATTATCAAAGTGTCTTGATGGTCTCATGACATGTTGAATAAAGAAGATTAAATTATTGGCGCATTTATCTTCATTCTGTTTGAGATTCAAAGCATCATATAACTTTTTCCATTTTGTTGAATTTATTTTTGGATCAGAAATATTACACTCACTTAGGTATTTAGAGATTTCCGTACCTGTTAGGCCATTCATTGTATCGCCTAATATTTTGCAAATAGATTCCAAAGAGGCAGGATCAATTTTTTTGAGAATGGCCATTTAATAATTTTCGAAAATATATAATTGATAAATTACATATTTTTTATTTGAAGATCAATTTAATCCTTCTGCTAATTTTTCTCCTTTTGACAAGGAGAATAAGGCGCATTTAAGCAAAAGAATCTCATTTGAGCTGGTTTATTGACTATGGAGGTGCTTGAGGGGACCGATGTGTTTGAAAGAGAGGAAATTGAGTTTAAGTGATGTCTGTGCCTATTTCTAAGAAACGGTCAGCATCCTCGTTTTGACATGATTGATTTGCCAGATGCATTTTTAGATGCAGGGGCCTTAGCTACTTTACATGATCGATATAGTATTTCAACTGAAGCAGTTAAAGAGAAGATTAAGTCACATTTGAAATAAAAGTAATGTGCACTTGATATAAATAGTATCGAAAAAAACTTTTTGAAATCCCTCAATGTTAAAGGTGGGGGATTTTCTTATTTACGGTACGTTTAATCTAAAATTGCTAGGTCAAATAAGAGAGTTCTGCTCAACAACTGTTATGGCAAAGATTACTTCTTAAGCAAATTTTAGGATTATAATTTTATCAATAAAATCTAATCCTTACTATAAAAGCAAAAATAGTTATATTTTGACTTTATATATGTGTTTTGGGTCCAAAATTTCTTTAAATTTTTCCCTTACATGTCCCTGACCAGAATCACTTGAGAAGCCATAACCTAGAGTATTCCATTGAAGAAAGCTAGGCCAAACATCAGGTTCTGGATGGTTTGTAGATATATGTGTGAGAGTTTCAGAATATTTATAGTTTTTTAGTTCAGATGAAGGAATTACTTTAAATTTTTTATACTTATAAGTTGATTTATCTAAAATGGAGTAAGTGAGCTTATATCGTGATTGAGATCTTAGTTTTAAATACTTTTTATAGTAACTCTCAAATGATGAAGTAGAACTAAGATAAATATTGTAATTACAATTTATAATTTGGAACTGATTTATGATTTCTATATCCTTGTCTTTTTTAATTTTCAAAATATTTTTATTATGAGGGATTGAATATACTTTTTTGTCATAAGCTAAAAAGCAATAATTAGGGCTTATAGGTAATATTAATAAGGTCCCCATTGAATTTAAGCCAAATGAAAAGTATTTCAATAAATCTTTTTTGAAGTAATACCTATTTGTTAGAATGGCAGGATTGTCAGATGTGATAAAAGGTACTTCAGTGTAATTTTTAATTAAAATACATGTAAGATCATCTAATAGATGAAAACCAATATGCATGTTTTTCATAATCATTTTTGTAGTTTCATATTGATTTAAAATATTATTGTCGATATGTTCTTGAATTTCATTGTTTTCAACAAATTTTTGAAACGATAGTAGAGATTCATTTATGTAGTATTCAGTCCTTATGTATTGTACAAACCAAAAATTTATAAGACATTTTTTATCTTTTTCTGTCAATTGATATGTAGGATTTTGCTGAATGGTTTGTAATAAATTTGAATAACTTCCCTCATATTCATGTAAAGCCTTCTCTATTTTTAAATCTTTTCCATAAAAGTAATCTTTAGAGCATTGATTTTTAATTGGTGCATTTTCGAAGAGTCTGTGAGACCTTAAATTAAATAGACTGATGCTTTTAGCTTTAGTATTTTTTTGTAAGCTAAAAGATCTAAGATAGCATTGAGGTACAAAATGTTGATTTTTAAATGATGGCATATTGGAAAGTTATATAGGAGTTTATGAAAATTATAATAAATTTATTAAAAATTTAGTTGGACATCCACTAGATAAATTAATCTCTCCAAACCTCCTTTTAAAAAGTGAGGAACTGTCACACAATTCATTTAATTATATGACAGCCTCTTCTTCTTAAAGAGGTGTAGGTAGAGCAGATTAAAAGGTCTCTAAATCAAGCAATCGAATCATCTAAATTTGGTCCTAACCAGCGTTTTGCCTCATCAAGTGTCCAACCTTTACGTTTTGCATAATCTTCAAGCTGGTCTTGAGAGATTTTGCCCACGTTAAAATATTCACTTTGTGGATGAGAATAATAGAAACCACTTACTGAAGATGGTGGCATCATTGCAAAGTGTTCAGTCAGTTTAGTACCGATCTTGTCGGTAGAACCTAACCAGTCAAACAACACTGCTTTTTCAGAGTGCTCTGGGCAAGCTGGGTAACCCGGTGCAGGGCGAATACCGACATATTTCTCTTTAATCAGCTCTTCATTGCTAAGCTGTTCATCAGCTTTATAACCCCAGAACTCTTTACGAATACGTTCATGTAAATGTTCTGCAAAAGCTTCGGCAAAACGGTCAGCTAGTGATTGAACTAAAATTGCAGAGTAGTCATCACCTTTGGCTTTGTATTCATTTGCCAATTCTTCTGCACCAAAAATCGATACAGTGAATCCGCCCAAGTAGTCTTGTTGCTCACGGTCAGCGCGAATGTAATCTGCCAAAGACAAGTTTGGTTTACCTGTCACTTTGTCAGATTGCTGACGCAAGTGCTCAAAAGTATGTGTAACATTTTGACCAGCTTCATCAAATACGCTGACGGTGTCTGCGTCAGTGCGCTGTGCAGGGAACATACCAAATACAGCACGGGCATCAAAACGATTGTTGTCGATAATATCTTTCAACATTGCTTGTGCTTGGTTGTAAAGGTCAGTTGCAGCTTCCCCAACCACTTCATCTTCTAAAATTTTCGGAAACTTACCTGCCAAGCTCCAAGAAATGAAGAATGGTGTCCAGTCAAAATATTCTACAAGTGTTGCAAGTGGGTAATTGGTGAGGACTTGTGTTCCCAAAAGATTTGGTTTGGCAGGAACATAACTCTCATCAATTTTAAAGCCATTCTCAACCGACTCTGCATAAGTTAGCTTGGCAGCTTTAGGCTGTTTGTTGGCTAAGCGCTCACGAATTTTGACATATTCAGCACGGTGCTCTGCAATAAAGTTTCCACGCATTTCTTTTGAAAGCAGGGTAGTTGCGACACCCACAGCACGTGAAGCGTCGGCAACATAAATCACCGCATCGTTTTGGTACTGAGGGTCAATTTTTACTGCTGTGTGTGCTTTTGAAGTTGTTGCACCACCAATCAATAAAGGAATGTTAAAGCCTTTACGCTGCATTTCTTTCGCAACAAATACCATTTCATCTAAAGATGGTGTAATCAGACCTGATAATCCAATGATGTCACATTTTTCATCAATTGCAGTTTGCAAGATTTTCTCGCAAGGCACCATCACACCAAGGTCAACAATATCGTAACCATTACAGCCCAGTACCACGCCTACAATATTTTTACCAATATCGTGCACGTCGCCCTTAACAGTTGCCATCAGGACTTTACCTTTAGATTGGCTACCCGTTTTTTCAGCTTCAATGTACGGGTTGAGCCAAGCTACAGCTTGCTTCATAACACGTGCAGATTTCACAACCTGAGGTAAGAACATCTTGCCTGAACCGAACAAGTCACCAACGACATTCATGCCATCCATCAAAGCACCTTCGATTACATCTAAAGGACGTTTGGCTTTTAGGCGAGCTTCTTCGGTATCTTCGTCAATGTAAGTGGTAATACCTTTAACCAATGCATATTCAAGACGTTTCTCTACAGGTTCGTTACGCCATTCAAGGTTTTCTGCTTCGCGCTGCGCACCACTATGACCACGGAACTTTTCAGCGACTTCAAGCAATTTTTCGGTCGCAAGTTGACCAGATTCACCTTGGTTCTGGTTTAAAACAACATCTTCAACTGCATCTTTGAGTTCTTTAGGAATATCGTCATAAATTGCCATTTGACCGGCATTTACAATACCCATAGTCATGCCTTGTTTAATGGCATGGTACAAGAACACAGAGTGAATCGCTTCACGAACAGGCTCATTTCCACGGAATGAGAACGAAACGTTTGATACACCACCAGAAATCATAGCGTGAGGTAAGTTCTGTTTAATCCAACCTGTGGCTTCAATAAAATCGACACCATAGTTATTGTGTTCTTCAATACCAGTTGCCACTGCAAACACGTTCGGGTCAAAAATAATATCTTCAGCAGGGAAGCCCACATCGTTAACCAAAACATCATAAGAACGTTTACAGATTTCGCGTTTACGCTCAGCAGTGTCGGCCTGACCAGTTTCATCAAAAGCCATCACAATAATCGCAGCACCATATTGGCGACACAGGCGAGCTTTTTCAACAAACTCGTCATAACCTTCTTTTAACGAAATCGAGTTAACAACTGGTTTACCTTGTACGCATTTTAGGCCTGCTTCAATGATTTCCCATTTCGATGAGTCAATCATGATTGGCACACGTGAAATATCTGGCTCAGATGCTACAAGGTTTAAGAAATGTACCATCGCATTTTGCGAATCGAGCATCCCTTCATCCATATTAATGTCGATAATCTGAGCGCCAGCTTCCACTTGTTGCTGTGCAACTTCTAAAGCTTCGGCAAAGTTTTCTTCACGAATTAAGCGTAAGAATTTTTTTGAACCAGTAACGTTGGTACGTTCACCGACGTTAACGAACAATGAGTCATCATAAATATTAAATGGTTCTAAACCACTTAAGCGACAAGCTGGCTTAGTTTCAGGAATTTGACGTGGTGCAATGTCTTTTACAGCATTGGCAATCGCACGAATATGGTCTGGCGTTGTACCACAGCAACCGCCGGTAATATTGATCAAACCACTTTCTGCAAATTCTTTTAAGAATGCAGCAGTTTGTTCTGGTGTTTCATCATATTCACCAAAAGCGTTTGGTAAGCCAGCATTTGGATGAGCAGAAATGAACGTATCAGCAACATCAGACACGGTTTTAACGTGAGGTCGCATAGCATCTGCACCAAGAGCACAGTTGAAACCAATTGAGAGTAAGTCACCATGGCGTACAGAGTTCCAAAACGCTTCAGCAGTTTGACCTGTTAAGGTACGACCTGAGGCATCGGTAATGGTCCCCGAAATCATGAGTGGTAATTCATGACCAATTTGTTTAAAGACTTCTTTCACCGCAAAAATTGCAGCTTTACAGTTTAATGTATCAAAAACGGTTTCAATCAGAATGATATCTGCACCGCCTTCAATCAGCGCATGAGTTGCCTCAATATAGTTTTCTTTTAGCTCATCAAAGGTAATGTTACGAAAGGCAGGGTCATTTACATTAGGTGAAATTGAACAGGTACGTGATGTTGGACCGAGTACACCTGCTACAAAACGCGGTTTATCTGGGGTTGAATACTTTTCACAAGCTGCTTTAGCTAAACGTGCTGCTTCACGGTTAATCTCTGGAACAAGATCTTCCATGTGATAGTCAGACATTGAAACACGCGTGCCGTTAAAGCTGTTGGTTTCAATAATGTCTGCGCCTGCATCAAGATAAGCTTCATGAATACCTTGAATGATTTCGGGTTGAGTTAGCACAAGAAGGTCATTGTTACCTTTTAGGTCATGTGCCCAATCGGCAAAACGCTCACCACGGTAGTCGGCTTCTTCTAATTTATGGCGTTGAATCATGGTACCCATCGCACCATCAATAATCAGAATGCGTTTGGCAAGAAGCGCTTTTAGGGTGGCAAGCGTAGACATAAAAAAAACCCCGATATCGTACAAATTTAAAAATGCGGCGCTATTGTAACAGAATAGTTGCACAATTGATGAGCTATAACGACCCACCATTCACTTGTAATAGATTCATTAAAAAACGGCTTTTATGACAAATTAGAGACTGTTTTTTCATCAAATATTCATAAAATGATCATGATATTGAAATATTTCATCGCCAATATTCCGTTTTATGACAATTATGCTGTTTAAAAAACAAGCATTCGGGTAATTTTTTATATATTTTTGCTTTAAAAATAGTCATAAATAAGGAAGATATAAATTGATTTAAATTATTGTATTTTAATAAAAAAATAAATTTCATAGAGGAAAGGTGCATCAAATGAGGTCAAAATATGAAAAATTGACTTCATCAGGCGCCGCTTTGTCATATAATTGTCATAATTTAATTTAAGAATACAGAGGATTTTTTTATCCTCTTACCGTCTGCATGAATTCTAATCTACCCCCTGTTTCGGATTCAAAACTTGCGGCAAACCTGCAAGTCAAATCGACGAATGTACATGTCCCGACACCCAAGTTTTTTATGCCGGTGTTTCTGACGATTATTGTTGCAACACTTATTTATATTGGATTTCAGGTGAGTGCTGATTTAGCACATGTACCACCTTTGAGTCTTTATTCGGTTATCCTTTTATCTACTGCACTCTTGATTGCTTTAGGCTTTGAGTTTGTAAATGGCTTCCACGATACTGCAAATGCAGTAGCAACAGTGATTTACACCAATGCTTTACCTGCACCAGTTGCAGTCATGTGGGCAGGTTTTTGTAATTTTCTTGGGGTAATGGTTGCAAGCGGCGCAGTCGCTTACGGCATTATTGCATTGTTGCCTGTTGAACTGATTATGAACATGGGTAGCGGTGCAGGTTTCGCAATGGTTTTTGCGCTTCTAATTGCTGCGATTCTCTGGAACTTAGGTACTTGGTTCTTGGGTATTCCTGCTTCTAGTTCTCATACCTTGATTGGTTCAATCTTGGGTGTGGGTATTATGAACCATCTGTTGAGTGCATCGACTGGCGTAACGACCAGCGGTGTTGATATGGATCAGGTGATTAAAGTCGGTAAGGCCTTATTATTTTCGCCTTTAATTGGTTTTGCTTTTGCAGCGATTGTATTCTTGTTGGTTAAAACTGTTTTTAAACGCCAATTAGAATTATTCCAACCGCCAGAAGGTAATAAACCACCACCAGCAATCATTCGTGCAATTTTAATCTTTACCTGTACAGGTGTAAGTTTTGCACATGGTTCTAATGACGGTCAAAAAGGTATGGGGCTCATCATGCTGATTTTGGTGGGTCTGGTGCCGTTGGCTTATTCATTAAATAAAAACCTTGATACACAACAAGTTCAATCATTCCATCAGCTTTCTTCTCAAACTGCCGTATTTTTGAATCAAAATCAGCCAGAATTAACTGACGAAAAAGCACGTCTTATTCTGACTAAATACATTCAAACTAAACAGCAAACTCCAGAAGTAGTGCCTGCATTGGCAAGCATGACTGACCACTTGGGTGAGCGTGTTTCTAGCTATAGCAACTTAAAAGATATTCCAGAAGCTGCAATTAGCGAAATTCGTAATGACATGTATTTAAGCACCACTTCGTTTAAGCGCTTGGATAAAGCGAATGCATTACCAAAAATGGATCAGTCACAAGAAAAGCTTGTGAAAGAATACCGTAGTAGCTTAGATTCATTCTTACAATACATTCCAACTTGGGTGAAAGTAGCAGTTGCTTTGGCACTTGGCTTAGGCACCATGGTGGGCTGGAAACGTATTGTTGTGACTGTAGGTGAGCGTATTGGTAAGCATCATATGACTTATGGTCAGGGGATGTCTGCTGAACTTGTAGCAATGAGTACAATTGCAGCTGCTGACGGTTTAGGCATGCCTGTTTCAACAACACACGTTTTAAACAGCGCTGTTGCAGGTACTATGGTTGCGAATAGATCGGGCTTAAACTTCAATACAGTGAAAACAATTTTATCTGCATGGGTATTTACACTTCCTGCAACAATCTGTTTATCAGGTGGTTTGTACTGGTTATTCTTGCAGTTTGTATAAAAGCATTTAAAACATTAAAGCCACTGTTTACAGTGGCTTTTTTATTTGTTTCTTTTTAAAGTTCCGTCTATTTTCATGTACATTCAATTATAAATTAACAAGTCGTTATAGAGCATCAAACAGCTTTAAAAGCTGAGCTTAAACTTTTTATATCAGGATAGATTATGAATGCGGTTCAAATAGATCAGCTAAAACAACAATTTCCACTTATTAAGACACTGCAAGCCTATCAAGAGACATTTTGGTTTACACCTCATCGCTATCCTTTAACAGAAGCTTTAGAAAAAGTTGGACTCACAGCAGACGATGTAAGTGACGCGGAAGCAAGACTAGCGCGTTTCGCACCTTATTTGGCAAAGGTATTTCCTGAAACTCAAGCACAACATGGAAAAATTGAATCAGATATCGTTGAAATTTCGAAAATGCAGCAAGCACTTTCTTCAACAGAACAAGTGCAACTGAGTGGAGCATTCTGGCTAAAAAAAGATAGTCATTTACCTATTTCTGGTTCAATTAAAGCGCGTGGTGGTATTTATGAAGTTTTGGCTCACGCTGAAAAATTGGCAATTGAGGCTGGGCTTCTCAAGTTGGAAGACGATTACAATAAACTCGACCAAGACGCATTTCGCACGTTTTTTTCTAAATATCAAATTGCAGTAGGTTCTACAGGTAACCTTGGGCTTTCAATTGGCATTATGAGCGCCAAACTGGGTTTTAGAGTCACAGTGCATATGTCTGCCGATGCGAGACAGTGGAAGAAAGACAAACTGCGTTCACTAGGTGTCAACGTGGTGGAATATGCCAGTGACTATGGTGTAGCTGTTGAAGAGGGACGAAAAGCCGCAGAACAAGATCCACACTGCTTTTTTATTGATGATGAAAACTCGAAAACATTATTTTTAGGCTATGCCGTTGCAGGAATCCGCTTAAAACAGCAATTTGAGCAAAAACAGATTAAAGTTGATGCTGAACACCCATTATTTGTTTATTTGCCGTGTGGCGTCGGTGGTGGCCCAGGTGGCGTGAGTTTTGGGTTGAAACTGGCTTTTGGTGAGCACGTACATTGTATTTTTGCTGAACCAACCCATTCGCCTTGCATGTTACTTGGTGTGCACACAGGCTTGCATGATCAGATTTCAGTAAATGACATTGGCATCGATAACGTTACTACCGCAGATGGACTTGCAGTAGGACGTGCTTCAGGTTTTGTCGGACGTGCTATGCAACAGTTAATTGATGGCTATTACACCATTCATGATGAACGTTTGTATGAACTCATAGCGCTTCTAAATCAAACTGAAAATATTCAGCTAGAGCCTTCAGCGGTGGCAGGAATGATGGGTCCATATTATGTTCAGACGAGTCCTGATTATTTGGCTTTACACCAGTTAACAGCTGAACAGTTGCAGCAGGCAAATCATGTGGTATGGGCGACCGGAGGCGGTATGGTACCACCTGATGAAATGCAAAAATATCTTTCACACGTTCAAAATAAATAGAAAAACTCAGAAAAAAGCCCAATTCTAGAATTGGGCTTTAATTAAACTATTTTTTAGATGATTTTCCAAAAGGTAGTTTTTCGGTTGCAAAGCCATAGATTGCAGCAAAAGGCAGGGCAGTTCTTGCTAAATAAGCAACACGCCATAAGCCGCCGTGGTTAGCACCTTCCATCATGAGTTCAAGTGGATGGTCTAGTTCAGTTTCAGGATTTGCCACAGAAGACTCATTTCTTAAGTCATGGATCCAGAGTGCCGCCATAATGGCATTGGTCGTTTCAGGGCTAAATGCTTCTACATCAAAAAGCTCTGCGCCATTAAAAGCTGCTTTCAATAATGGATTTTTAGTCACAGAGTGAGTCGTTGTAGATGGAGCAATATTAATACTTACGTGTTGTCCTTGATGACGAGCCAAAATAGCACGCCATTGTTGAATGCGTTTTGCCAAAGCATAGTTTGGTCCTTGCTCAACGACTAGACAGTCGGCAATACCATAAGTTTTTCCATTTTCACAATCAATCAGGTCTTGATAAGGCGCTTGGAAAAAACGATTTAATGAAAGTGTAGAAACACCTTTCACCGCCATTTTTTGTAGTTTTGTGCGTGATTTAAATTTTTGTTGTGCAGCTTTTGCTACTTCTTTAGGAACTGCATAAACATCGGTTGGCGTACACATAAACATAAGGCTCGTATCAGACTTATGCTCGCTCACAAATTGCATGATGCTATCCATTGCCATGGACACACGAACGTGCTTTTCACCATCTAAATAGGCGATTGCGGCCAAATCTAACTTTTGTGGAAACTGCACTAGCCACTGTGCAATCTCTGGTAATTGAGTTAATAAATTTGCACCCAATTTATCCTTTAGTTCAGAAGCTTTTGCTGAGGAAGCAATTTGTTCAACGCTTGGAGCAATGAGTGTTGCGTTTCCTTGTTGAATCGTATTTAAAATTTTGCCCCAGACACGTGGGTTTGGTAAGTCGACAGCAATAATATTCGCTTTCCATTTGGCTAACCAAGGTAGAGGACCAGCTTCTGAAGCCGCACCAAACAACACCATGGTACGGTCAGATAAATCAAACCATTCTGGATGAGCAGTAGCTTCACGCAAAGCTTTTGCATGGCTTGGTTCAATAATACCAGCCTCTTCCCAACGTTGAATTTGGTCTAGTAAGCTTTGTCCACTGAGCTTTTGCCCTTTGTAAGGAACATACCACTCTGGGGCTGCATCACTTTCACCTTTAAGTTTTACTGTATGAAGGGGTGTAGATGAAGCAATATGAACCGCATCTTTTAAAAGGTAATGCTTACTATCACGATAGTAATCAAAAAGGTGGTGAGCTTTATGCAAGCCCTGCTTAGCAATAGTAATTGGATTGCTACTATTTGAGATGCCTTGCTTAACAAGCGCTTTAAAATAAATAGGGTAGTTTTTTCGCCAGTTTTTTTCATTCAACACTTGTTGCGCGGTTTTATTATCTACAACAGATAAAGCCTCTGACAAAATCTCTTGGCCTGTAAGAGATGTGCTTTGTTTTTTTGTTGAGGCATGTACTGGAAATTGTAGACCTTCGACTTGACTTGTGCTGGACATAAAATATCTCGTTATAAGACTGGGTTAATATACAGATGTATACATTATCTATGCCAATGAAAGGAAACGAGTGGCAATAACTGACAAAATAATATTGATTATTTATGTGATGAAACATGAAAGAGCGATTTATTATGATAAATTCATCTCATTTTGGCCTTAATTTTTTTCACATTTTTAGAACATTTTTATAGACTTACGTTACATAAATGATTATTTTGTATGAAGCAAATACATCAGTTTTAACCTGAAGGTAAAATGTTCAAAATGTATCAATAATACAGATGCAGAAATGATTAAAAACTAGACTTTTTTCTTAAAGGATAAGAGAAGTCAGACGGAATAAGAAAGAATTGGGGTGAAACTAGATAGAAGACAACGTAAGATTGTCTTTTAAAAATCTTGGGGATATGGTGATTTTTTTACACCATAATTTTCTAGTTTCATCCCATCTATTTTGGGGTTGGAACCCACTATTTTTGTACTCAGCTTATCATTCAATTAAACTCTATTTCTTTAACTTAACTTCAAAATTAGTTGAAGAATGAGTGTTTCTAACAGCGTCCTTTTTTAGCTTGTCCTGGTGGGCAAAAGTCTCCGGGATGATTGTGATAAGGTGAATCTGGATCAATCACAATACTACCTTCCCGTGTATGAACTGCACAGGCTGATAATGACATTGTGAAAATTGCTGCTATACAAAGAAATAATGCTTTCATCATGTTCTCACTTTTTTATCATTCTCCTTTGTACTATAGAAATATATTGATTATTTTTCGATCTACTTTTCGTTAAAAATATATTTACTAATTCCAATTAAAAGAAACTAATCAGATCTTAAAATTGTTCGAAAGCCAACATGGGTTGCTGCTAAATCAAAGTCTTGCGGATAACGACTGCTGTTTCGATAACGCGAACAATAATTTTGGGCACATAGAAAAGATCCGCCTTTAATTACATATTGTTTACTCGCAATTTGTTGTTGTCTTAAATCAGAATAATTTCCCATATGTTGGTCATGAGCACCTTGATAAGGAGAGGATGTCCATTCCCATACATTTCCAATCGTATCAAATAGTTTGAAATTATTTGCCGCAAAACATCCAACGGGTGCTACATCTTTAAAGTGATCTTGATTTAGGTTTTGAAAAGGGAATTCACCTTGCCAGTAATTTGCTTGTGGATGTTGGTGTTCATCGGTAGGCGCTTGATGTAAGGGCGTATCAGTTTTTGAATTGGCTTTAGCTGCATATTCCCATTCTAGTTCTGTTGGTAAATCATGTCCGAGCCAGACTGCATAATGTTCAGCATCATTTTTACTCACATATCGTACAGGCTCATTAGGATTGGCTACAGCACCATTACTGCCATTTGGAGTTTTCCATGTATAACCTGATTTTAGCTGCCACCATTGCTGTGGATGATGAGGATCTGGTGAGAAAACAGCGGCCTGCTTTTGTTTTTCGGCATCGGTAATATAGCCTGTTGCTTTTACGAAGCTTGCAAATTGAGCAACGGTAACTTCAGTCTGATCAATCCAGAATCCTTTGACTTCTCGTTGTTTCTTTCCAAAATTAAGTTCATCGGGATAGGCTTTCTCAGAACCAAAATTAAAATGCCCATCGGCAATTAAAACCATTCCAGCTGTAGGCTGTTTGAACCAACCTTGAGGTAGTCCAGTATAGTTTTTACACTTTTCAATAGAACCTAAGTCAGCTAAAGATGTTGGCTGTTGAGGCGAGGGTGCTGATTCAGAAACTTTTGAAGATTGGCTACAGCCTGTCATAAAAGACAGGCTGATTGTGGTAACTAAAAATAGTTTTAATCTCATTTGGCGTTATATTCCTGCACACCATTTTTCTCAGTATATTTTTGATAAACCGATAACAACTCTTGCACTTTTGCTGGGTAAAGTTGTGCAACATTGTGCTTTTCTCCACGATCAGTGGCAATGTTATACAACTCCCAAGTTCCTGTGCCTAACTCAGGGCGCCCTTGAACTGCAATTTTCCATTCACCTTGTTTGGCATATTTACTGCCATGTAGTTCATCGGCAAAACTAAAATTAGCAGGGCGAATGGTAGTGGTTTTATTTTCAAGTAAAGGCTTCCATGAAACTCCTGATGGCGTATTAATGGTACGACCATTGTATTGGCCTTGAGGTACTGGAATATGAGCATATTCTAGTAAAGTTGGGAAAACATCGAGTACAGATGCAAAGCTATTATTGGTTTCTTCTGCTTTTTTCTGGTTCGGTAATTTCACAATAGCAGGGGCAGTGGTTGCACCTTCGCCAGCTGTATCTTTCCATAAATGAAATGGTGCCGCGCTGACCTCGGCCCAACGTGGTCCAATATAGTGATATGAAGTTGGTGTGCCCACATTTGCTACAGAGTTATCAAAACCAGATTCACTGCCATATCCGCCACGTACAAAACCTTCGGCACCATTATCTGAAACAAAGAAAATTAAAGTGTTGTCATAAAGATTATTTTGTTTGAGGTATTGAATAATGCGGCCGACATTAGCATCGAGGTTTTCTACCATGCCTGCATAGATTTCCATTTTACGGGCTTCTAATGCCTTTTGTTCGGCTGTTAACTCATCCCATTTTCCATATTTTTGTGGGGCATTTTGTGTTGCAATTGGTTCTGCTGCCTCAAAGTTTGCAGGGATAATTCCAAGCTGTTTTTGCTTAGCAATACGTGCGTTACGAATAGCATCGTAACCGACATCATAAACTCCGCGATATTTTTCACGGTATTCAGCAGGTGCTTGAATTGGCCAGTGAGGTGCTGTATAGGCAGCATAAGCAAAGAACGGTTTGCCACTATTTTTGCCTGAGTCTAAGTAGCTCAGTAATTTATCGGTAAAATAATTTGTCGAGAAAAAGTCATCAGGCAAAGCGGAAACAGGAATAACTTGACCATCTTCTGTGTAAGTTGAATTTCGTTTAAACGCACTTGGCGCTTGCTTAAAGTGGTGATCTAAACCTTGTAATAAAGTAAATGAATGATCAAAACCTTTTGCATGTGCATTAGTTTCAGGGGTTAACCCTAAATGCCATTTACCGCTGATGTACGTGCGGTAACCATTATCTTTAAGTACTTGTGCGATAGATAGAGAGCGTTCATTTAAATATCCCTCGTAGCCTGGTTGTCCTTTCAAATGTTCTGGTGTGAGTTCAGCCATTGCCCCAATACCAGCTAAATGGTGATCAGTACCAGAAATGAGTTGAGAGCGTGTTGGCGAACAGGTCGGGGCAGTATGATAATCCGTTAAAAGGCGACCTTCTTGAGCCAAACTATCAATATTAGGGGTGTGAATTTCACCACCAAAAGCCCCTAAATCTGAATAGCCTAAGTCATCAGCCATAATAAATAAGATATTCGGTTGCTTAGGTGTGGTTGCTACATTTTCTTGATTATCGTTGTCATTACATCCAGCTAAAGATAAGCTAAATAAAGCAATGGAAAGGCTAGATAAAATTGCTTTGTACGTCATTGTATCATCTGAATTATTAAAAGAATTGGCACGAGTTTAATCAGATGGTTTTTGCAATCAAAACAAAGAAATGATCAAAGATAATCAGAAAAAAGACTGAGAATTTATAGTGATAAATTAATGAGAAAAAAAGAAAAGCCCACAAGGGGCCTTTCTTTAATTTATTTTGTTTAGAAAGGAAGGCGAGTTAGTTGGTCTAAGAAATGCGGAATAACTTTTGGTTCAAGTAGAATTGTTACGATGATTCCGTAAGCCGCACCCCATAAATGAGCACTATGGTTAATATGGCTATTACCACGCTTACCAGCCCAAATACTGTATGCCACATATAAAATTGCAAAAATAATAGCGGGCACAGGAATGAAAAATACGAAAATCAGCTTCCAGGGCTGAAATAGAATATAAGCAAATAACACTGCTGAAACAGCACCTGAGGCGCCTAGGCTGGCCCAATTCGCATCATTTTTATGTTGTAAATAGCTTGGTAAAATCGCGAAGATTAAGCCACCTAAATAGAACAACACAAAACCCATGTCGTAGAAATATTGGCGATAAAAACTTTCAATAATACTGCCAAAGAAGAACAGGGTAATCATGTTGAAAAGTAGATGTGTTCCATCGACATGGATAAAGCCATGAGTAATGAAGCGATCAATCTGTCCACGTTGCATTGCAGGTGGCCAAAAAATCAGCCGGTTCATCACGTTTTGGTTGCTAAAAGCAATTAAAGAGATAATGACCGTAATAATAATAAGAGTAACTGTATGGTTAAATGGCAAATGCAACATAAGAAATATTTAAAAAATGATCAATACTGGCTCAATAATGCCATTAAAAACTTAAGTTGAAACCCTGTTGTGTATAAATCCGACAAATTTAGTTGATTTTTTTTAAATCCACCTCATCTTCGGTTAATATAAAGGCATCAGCTTGAGGAATATTGTTATGTCGACTGAGAACACCAACACTGCTGTTGCAGAAGAAATTCCAAACCTTTTGATTACACCATCTGCACAAGAGTATTTGCACGATTTATTAACGAAGCAAAATACTCCGGGAATTGGCGTTCGAATTTTTGTTGAGCATCCAGGTACGCCACGTGCCGAATGTTGTATGGCATATAGTGCGCCAGAAGAAGTGATCCCAACAGATTATAAACAGGACTATCCTGATTTTCCTGCGTATATTGATGCACCATCTATTCCATATCTTTTAGATGCTGTAATCGATTACAACAAGGACCGTTTTGGTGGTCAGCTCACTTTCCGTGCACCAAATTCTAAGGTTCCACGTGTTGGTCCAGATGCATCAATTGAAGAACGTATTACTTACATTCTTCAAGCAGAAATTAACCCAGGTCTTGCAGGGCATGGCGGAAATTGTAGCTTGGTAGAAGTACAAGATGATCCAGAACATGGTTTAACTGCTGTATTGAAATTCGGTGGTGGTTGCCAAGGCTGTTCTGCAATTGACGTTACCTTGAAACAGGGCGTTGAAACTACTTTAAGAGAGCAGATTCCTGAGCTTCAACGTGTGGTTGACCAAACTGACCATACACAAGCAGAAGGTGCTTATTTCAAATAATTAAATTATTTGAAAAGTGACATAAAAAAGCCTCGAAATGAGGTTTTTTTATTATTCAATATAAATAATGATAATTATTATCAATATCATTTGTAATTTTATTTAGATTTGTTACAATGCCGAACTTGAAATGAGAGATGTTTAATAAATCAATATATTGGGAATACTTATGTCGAAGCGTATTATCCAGTCAGTGCTTTCTGTTTCAGTACTGGCAAGTATGATGTCTATGGCTTATGCTGCACAAAATGAGCAAGAACAAGCTGAACAAGCATTAGAAAAGCCTGCTGAACCTGTGAAATTGGAAACAATTTTTGTAACTGCTGAAGAGCAAGTGAAGCAATCGCTCGGTGTGTCGGTTATTACCAAAGAAGATTTAGAAAAACTACCAGTTCGTAATGATATTTCTGACTATGTACGCCGTATGCCGGGTGTTAATTTAACAGGCAATAGTGCAACGGGGCAGCGTGGTAATAATAGACAAATTGATATTCGTGGAATGGGGCCTGAAAACACGCTCATTTTAGTGGATGGAAAACCAATTAACTCTCGAAATTCAGTTCGTTATGGCTGGAAAGGAGAGCGTGATACACGAGGTGATTCAAACTGGGTTCCAGCAGAAGCAATCGAATCGATTGAAGTTTTACGCGGACCAGCCGCAGCTCGTTATGGTTCGGGTGCAGCAGGTGGTGTGGTTAACATCATTACTAAAAAAGTGACGAATGAAACTCATGGCTCAGTAGAGTTTTATACTTCACAACCTGAAGACTCTAAAGAAGGTGCATCAAATCGTGTTGGCTTTAATGTAAGTGGGCCATTGATTAAAGACGTTTTGTCTTATCGTTTATATGGTAATTACAATAAAACAGAAGCTGACGATGTCGATATTAATAAATCAATAGGCAGTACCGCAGCTGGCCGTGAAGGCGTTAAAAATAAAGATATTTCAGGCCGTTTAGCTTGGCAGGCAACAGATCAACAAACTGTGTTACTTGATGTCTCTTCTAGCAAACAAGGTAATATTTATTCTGGTGACTCTCAGTTAAATGCAAATGCTGAAGCGGATGCGATTCTTTCGGAACTTATTGGTAAAGAAACCAATACCATGTACCGCGATAGTTATGCATTAACGCATGAAGGGGATTGGTCTTGGGGTAAAAGTAAGTTAGTTGCTCAATATGATAAAACTCACAATAAACGTCTTCCTGAAGGTTTGGGCGGCAGCACAGAAGGAAAAATTAATAATCTGGATGACAAAGCCACTTCACGCTTAGAAACTCTTCGGTTAAATGGTGAAGCCAATATTCCTTTTGAATATTATGTACCACACGTATTAACACTTGGTACTGAATGGGTTGAAGACAGATTTAAAGATAATATTTCGACAAATCAGGGAGCAGACAGCAGCGGTTCAGGTTATGGCGATCAATTAGCTAAAGGCAATCGCAGTAAAATGGAATCACGTATTGCTTCTGCATATATCGAAGATAACTTAAAACTTACCGACAGTACCGATGCCGTATTAGGCTTGCGTTTCGATGATCACAGCAAATCTGGTTCTAACTGGAGCCCAAGCTTAAACATTACTCAAAGACTCAATGATTATTTCACTTTAAAAGGTGGGGTAGCAAAAGCGTATAAAGCACCAAACATGTATCAAAATGCCGAAGGATACTTACTCAGTACGAACGGCAATGGTTGCCCAGCCAATATTGAGTCACGTTGCTTGTTGCAAGGTAATGGTGATTTAAAACCAGAAACTTCGGTAAACAAAGAGCTCGGTATCCAGTTCCAAAAAGATATCGTGAATGCGAGCTTAACGTGGTTCCGCAATGACTATAAAGATAAGATTGTGGCTGGTACAAATGTTGTTGGAACAGTTGATGGTTCAAGCACCAATGCAAATACAGGAGCTGTGACCAACACCAAGTGGAATATCTTACGCTGGGAAAATACGCCTAAAGCATTAATTCAAGGTTTTGAAGGAAGTTTGGGGTTAGACTTTGGCGATATTCGTTGGACCAATAACTTTACTTACATGATGGACTCGAAAGATAAGCAAACGGGTAACCCATTATCTTTAGTTCCAAATTATACGATTAACTCAATTTTTGATTACGACATTACAGATCAGTTAGATGTGAATTTTGTATTTACTCAATATGGCCGTCAAAAATCTCGTCAGTTTGCTGAAAATAGACTCGAATCGGGCATTGGTTCAGGTGGAACAAATTCTGCGATTAAGCCAAGTACTGTAAAAAGCTATAGTACTGCTGGAATTAATGTTGGTTATAAAATTTCAGATAATATAAGTACGCGTGTTGGCGTAAGTAACTTGTTTGATAAACAAATTTTAAGAGACAGTAATTCGATCAGCCAAACCTACAATGAGCCAGGTCGAGCTTATTACGCTTCTTTAAAATATTCTTTCTAATCAAGACAAATAACAAAGGCGCTTTAAGCGCCTTTGTTGTTGATAATATTTAATGCTTTTTCAGAATAATAAAATTTCTCTAGGTAAACACGGGCGCGGCGTCTTAAATGTCCCGTTGTAACTAATTGCTGTAATACAGGAACAAGCAACTGAGTCAGTTCATGTTGAATTAAACTTTCATTAATATTGAGATCACGCAGTAGCAAGTCAAAATTACGTTCCTGATTTCGAACATACCACGTATAAATACCATCATGGACTTGTTGTTTCAGGTAATCAGTTTGACGAATGTGATCCCAAATCTCATGTCCTAAACCTACAGTCTTTGATAAATCTTGAACTTCTACATAGTTTTTTAAAACAGAAAGTGGCATAGATTTAACTTTATGCCAAACATTTGCCTGAAAATGATAGAGCTTGTCATTGTCAAAATGTTGATTTAAAACGCGCTCACTCATTTGACTTAGTTTTAAAATATTCTTTTGCAAATAATGATTAATCGTGTCGTCTAAATTTGAATCAGTCACTGTTTCTAGAACAGATTTCCCCATTTTCATAAAACGGCCTACACCCGGCACACGTTTTGACATTGATTCATCTAAGTAATCATGCATTGTTTGTTGAATCAATTGAGTCAAGAGTGCTGAAAATGCAGGATTATTCACAATCGTTTTAATGATTTTTTTACGATGCTCTTCTTTACTTGCAACGTATTGCGCAATTCCATCAATTGTTAAAACAGGAATAACATCTTCAATTGTTGTATTTTCATTGGCTGGATGAATAAGTGCAAAACGAATATGTTCTGCAATTTGTTCAAGCAGAAAATCAGAAGCAGGAGTTTCTAAAATCTGCTTTTGAATCAGCTGCTGAATTTGTTCAAAGGTCCAGAGGTGTTGTAGTTGCTGACTACCCAACCAATGATAAAATTGCTCAAATTCTTGTTGAATGATTTGGGGCTGAGCAAATTCCTCATCTAAAAAATCAAGATGAGCTTCAATGAGTTTTTCTATAAGCGGTTGGGTAGACATAAGGTCTCACAAGTCCGAAGTTTTATTTAAGGTGTAGTCGTTTTTAAAGACTGATTTGTTTCTACTTTAAGTAAAAACGGTACATATTGTTGAATAACCAGCTGCTCGGCTTCCAATATTGGCATATGGCCGACATTCTCTAAAATAACCGGAGGCTGGGCATTCTTTAAAAGTCGTTTTAGTTCACTTGCTACTTCTACATTAATAATCTTATCTTGCTTACCCCATAAAATCAGTGTTGGGGCATCGATTGTCTTGGTGAGCACTGCAAATGAATCTGGCGTATAGACTTTATTGAGTGCAATAAGCTGATCAACCAGTTTTTGCGTTTGAGGCGCCTGATTAATCATCAGCTTTTCTTGAGCTTGAAGGAACTCTTTAGGAATAAATGGAGGATTAAACATGGTTTGCTTTAACAAATAGTTAAAGTCACCTTTTTTAGATACTAAAAGTTGTTTTAAGTAGGCTGGATCTTTTAGATAAATTGTATTTGCAGAACGGAAAATACCGCCACTATCAACCAAGAATAAACTTTTGGTTTCAAATGGATATTGTCCAGCATAGAGTAGGGCAATTGAACCACCAAGTGAGTGGCCGGCAATGTGAATTGGGCCTTTTAAATTGGCAGCTTCAACAAATCGACGTAACTTTTCGGCAAGATTAGGTACTGAGTAGTCGAAATCCTGTGCAACTAAGGTTTCACCACTACCCGGTAAGTCTGGAATAATAACGTGGTAATTTGCTGTGAGATAACGCGCAACTCGGTTCCAGTTATCACGACTCCCTCCTAATCCATGAATAAGGAGCAACGTCGGTTTAGCTGTAGAACCACCTTCACTATATGACCATGTAACCTCACCAACTTTTAAACTTTTACTTTGTAAACCTGCCCAACTGCGCTCTTGCTGTAAAATATTCTGAAAGTTTATATCCATCGTATCAGCTGCTTGCGTCTGAAAAACACCTGTTATTGTTGTAAGGCTACAAGCCAAGGCAAGTGCCATAGCTGTTTTCTTTATGGTTGTTTTGGTTGATACAAACAGCGTCGTCATAAGATTTCATCCTTGAGGCATAAGCGAGTTTGAAAATTATTGAAAAACTTTGCCAATGAGTCATTTGCCAAATGATCAAAAGGAGAAAAATTATAGTCAATCCGAGAACCAAAGTATGTCTATTTTTTCGCTAAACAGTAAGGAATTTGCGATAAACATTACATTCAAATAGAGATCGTATTTTTAAATTTTTTCATGGAAAATGATTTAATTTTTTGTCAGTGACATTCAAATTTTGACACATTAAAATGATTTCCAACCTTGAAAAAACAATGGAAATATAAAATGCCTACTGCGCAAGAAGTTTTAGATCGTCTGAAAGCTGGTAATCAACGATTTGTAAATGGAAATAGTTCCCTTGCAAAAACCTTATCGCATCATGAACGTGCTGAAATGGCAAAGGATCAAAATCCGTTTGCGATTGTATTAGGTTGTTCAGATTCACGTGTTCCAGCAGAAATGGTATTTGATCAAGGTCTTGGTGACTTATTCGTAATCCGTGTTGCTGGTAATGTGGTTGCTCCTTCACAAGTCGGTAGTGTTGAGTTCGCGGCAGAACGCTATGACTGTCCAGTTGTTGTTGTATTGGGGCATAGCCATTGTGGCGCTATTCAAGCAACAATTGATACGTTAATGAATCCTGATCACCCGCCATCATCTAACTTAATGTCGATTGTGAACCGTGTTCGTCCGTCAGTTGAAATTTTAATGCAGACTGATTTAAAAAATGATTTGAAAAAACTTTCATGTCATGCGGTACGTTCAAACGTTTTTGCTTCGGTCAATCAATTACGTCATGGTTCGGCTGTATTAGAGAGCCTGATTGCAAAAGGTGAGTTGATTGTTGTAGGTGCAGAATATTCGCTAGAAACTGGTGAAGTAACCTTCTTTGATTTCTGATTATATTAATAATAATGCTTAAAACTAAAAGGTGCCTACAGGGCACCTTTTATATATGGATAAGCTAAATTAAGTAATTTTGACTGTGCTTGAGCATTGGGATGAATCAAGTCATTTTGCATAAGCTGTTTTTGACCTGCGACTCCATCAAGAAAAAACGGTAGTAATTTCACCTGATATTTTTGGCTGACAACTTTATAGTTATTTTCAAAAGCTTTGCTATATGCAGTCCCATAATTTGGCGGAATTTTCATGCCAAAAAGAATAACTTGGGCTTTTTGTTTCTGACTTAATTGAATGAGCTGATCCAGATTTTTTTGAATCATTTGAGGTGGTTGACCACGTAAGCCATCATTTCCACCTAATTCAATCACGACCACATTTGGCTTATAAGTTTGTAATAGCTTAGGTAGTCGGGCTAAAGCGCCGCTGGTTGTTTCTCCACTAACACTTGCATTGACCACTTTGTGTTGTTTGGGATACTGTTGGTCTAAGCGTTTTTGCAGTAATTGTACCCAACCTTGTTTGGGATCAATTCCGTAACCGGCACTAATACTATCTCCTAAAATTAAAATAGTTTTCGCCGATACAAGCATAGGCAGCATACTTAATGAGATGAGCATGATGCTTTTAGAACCAATCAAAAAAGATTTATACATTTGTACTTCGACCCTGATTCTGAATACATAGGACTTTTTACATCATGCCACAACCCATCATTGCTGCCCATCAAGTTACACAAACTATTCAGATTAACCAAAATCAGTTTACGATTTTAAAAGATATCGATTTAGAGATTTTTGAAGGGGAGCAGGTGGCAATTACTGGGCGTTCTGGCTCAGGTAAATCAACATTATTGGGAATTTTGGCAACTTTAGATCAACCATCTGAAGGTGAAGTCTGGTTGTGCGGTCAAGCTGTTCATCAGCTAACAGAGGAGCAACGCGCCCAAATCAGAATGCAGCATATTGGTTTCGTATTTCAGTCTTTTCAACTTTTACCTCAGTTGAGTGCGCTTGAAAATGTGATGTTACCTTTACGGTTACGTAAAGATTTTGATTATAAAACCGCAGAGAAAAAAGCTTTAGATTGGTTGCATCGAGTAGGTCTTAGTCGTCAAGTTGAACAAACACCTAAAGTCTTATCTGGAGGGGAGCAACAACGTGTAGCGATTGCACGAGCTCTTATTGCAGAACCACAAATTATTTTTGCAGATGAACCGACAGGAAACTTAGATGGCCAGACAGCACAAGAAATTGAAAGTTTGCTCTTTGATTTAAACCGAGAGTTAGGTACGACTCTGATCTTAGTGACTCATGATCGTAATTTGGCCGCTCTTTGTCAGCGTCATGTTGAGTTAGATGATGGCCGACTAAAGATAGTACAGGGTGGTTAAATTATGCGTAATCTTCTAAAACCACTTTTGCTACAAAGTTTTCGTACGGGTGGATTATATCTACTCATTATTGCTCTATCGCTTGCGATTAGTGCAACCACAGCCCTGAAATTTAGTAATGACCAAGTTAAAAATGCAGTCAGTCTGCAAGCTTCGCAAATGCTAGGTGCTGATTTAGTTCTGTCGAATAACGAGCCTATCGAACAGCCATGGAAACAAAGAGCAGAGCAGCTTGGTTTAAAGCAAACCAATGTCACTCTATTTAGTTCTATGGCTCATACACAAGATCAGTTTGTCATGGTCAATGTAAAAGCGATAGAACCTGCGTTTCCACTCAGAGGACAGCTTGAAATTGCGCCAAAAACTCAAGCGATTCAATCTGGTGAAGTCTGGCTAAGTCAAAGAGCGGCGGACTTATTAAAAGTAAAAAGAGGAGATATTGTTTCTATTGCTGACGGTACCTTCCGTTTTAGCGGCGTGATTGTGCGTGATTCAAATCAAGAGCTCGGTTTTTCAGGTTTTTCACCTACCGTGATTATTCATCAAACTGATATTGCTAAAACTCATGCAATTCAAACTGGCAGTAGAATCGATTATCGACTGTTAATGTCTGGTCAACCTGAACAAGTTCAGGCATTTTCAAAGCAATTTAAGCAACAGCATCAACCTTTTAAAGAAGCAGATGAAGCGGCGGGTCTACGTTTGCGTGATGCGAGTGAATCAAATAGCCGGTTATTACGCCCGCTTGAAAACCTAGATACCTTTTTGCAATTGGCCAATATTTTAACGATTTTGTTGTGTGGAATTGCCATCGCTTTAACGAGTCAAAGATATGTTCAGCAAAACCAAGATCATATTGCACTTCTTAGATGTTTAGGAGCTAGTAAGTTCCAAATTTTATGGGCCTATATTGGATTGCTTTGCATTGTCAGTGCGATTTCAATTGTAATGGGCAGTCTATTAGGTTTAGTAATGGGGTATGGCCTGCTGCAACTTATGCTGCAATTGATTCCTCAATTAGAGTTAAGTTTTTCGCTAATACCGCTTTTACTTGGACCTTTACCAATCGCTATTTTTACGAGTGTAATTGTGCTGCTTGGTTTTATTTTGCCAAGCATTTGGGAGCTTTTAAATACACCTCCAATTCGGGTGATTCGCGAAGAAGCCAAATCTCGAAAATCTTTATTCTTTATGTTTTTTGCTGGCATAAGCAGTCTGATTGTTTTTAGTTTGGTGTTGAGTGAAAACTTGATGCTCAGCATTATGGTTTTGGCTGCGATTATCGTGCTTTGTATTTTGTTGTATACCGTTGTTTGGCTCGTGCTTAGTAGTTTAAAAAAGATGAAAAATCGTTTGTCTTTTTATATTCGTTCACCCTCACAAAGTGCCTTACAAATTACTGCACTGGCTTTAGGCTTAAGCCTTATTACAGTATTAAGCGTATTAAGAACAGATTTATTACAGCGTTGGCAGCAACAGCTTCCTGAAGGGACCCCGAATCAATTTGTATATGGTTTACCTCCATTCGATTTAAAACCTTTTGAGCAACAGTTAAAGCAACATGGTTGGCAAAGCACGCCGTTATATCCAAATATCCGAGGCCGACTGGTAGCAAAGAATGATGTACCTTTTTCAGAGGAAGCCATAAAACAAAATAACTCTTTGCGTCGTGAATTGAATTTAACGCAATCAAATCAATTGCCGAATGACAACGCAATTACAAAAGGACAAGCTCAGTTTAATGGCGTGGGGCAAGTTTCAGTCGAAAGTAAAACTGCCGAAAGTTTAGGAATCCAAATTGGAGACAAGCTAACCTTTAGCCTGCCCGAAGGTACATTACAAGCCAAAGTTGTGAATTTTCGGAGTGTAGAGTGGGAAAGCTTTAGCCCTAACTTTTTCTTTATTTTTTCTCCTAAAACTTTAGATGAAAATGCTGGAAGTTATTTAGGCAGTTTTTATGTACCTAAGCAAGACCAACCAAAAATGATCAATATTATTCAGCAATTTTCAAATACAGTATTTATTGATGTTGATCGAATTTTAGATGAAGTAAAACGCTTAATGAATGTCTTGGTCAAAATAGTGACTGTACTGGCAGCGTTGGTCGGTTTTTCAGGCGTATTGGTACTGATTGCATGTTTAAACCTATTAATGGATGAAAGGCGCCGTGAGGTTGCTTTACTACGCTCATTTGGTTTATCTAAAAATAAAATGAAGCAAATGCTCAGTTTTGAGATTGGGTTTCTTGGTCTGTTAGCAGGCATAGTTGCCTGCTGTTTTGCGGAAGTGATTAGTGCGATTGCTAGTTATAAAATGAATATGGCAATACAGTGGCATTTTGAAATATGGCTGATTTTACCTCTTGGCATGATGCTGATCTGTGCGCTCATAGGTCGTTATCGACTTGGTTATCTCTGTAATTTTCCGCCTTTACAAAGCTTAAGAGAATTAAATCAGCTGTAACTTAAGGGATAATTCCGGGGTTTTGGATGATGATTTCATGCCATAGCGGAAGTAAGGGTGAGTTGAGTTGTACACAGTACATATAAAAACTACCCGTAATGATTACTGCGCCTAACAAGCCTAAAATCTTGAGCACACTTTTAAACTTACTGACGTAGCTTAAGTACCACATCAGTGCAAGAAATGCCCCAATAATCATGCCGCCAATATGTGCGGCATTATTAATACCAGTTGCGACAAAACCAAAAATAAGGTTGATTGCCATAATCATTAATAATGCTTTTTTATCGAGTATGTAGGCTTGATGCGGAAGGGGTGGAAATAAGGAAAGTACTGTTAACGCAGCACCTAATCCCATTACGGCGCCTGAAGCACCTGCACTGACATGAGGAAGTAAGCTCTGGTCAAAATGTTGCAGTAATTCATGTCCATTTTGAATGGTCATATAACTACTTAAAAGACTCCCGAATAAACCAGCAAGTAAATACATGCCTATAAAATAGAAGCGACCAAATAGTGACTCGGCAACATTACCGAAAATATATAAGGCCCACATGTTGAGCATGAGATGGACTAAACCAAAATGAAAAAACATGCTGGTAAACAGACGTTCAGGCTGCCCAGAAAAAGTAAGTGGTGTAAAATCAGCTCCCCAATGAATAGCATCTTTCATGGCTGGGTCACTAATATCGACACCAGATAGAATTTGCCAGACAAACAAACCTACATTGATTGCGATGAGCAGGGCGGTCAGCCACCAAGTTTGTACATTGAGTTTACGATTAATGTGCGGAGGCTGATATTGAGTCATGCTATGCTTTTGTTATATATGAACATGCTTTACAGCTTAACATGAAAAAAGTTGAATACAGGAGATCAGGACGAACATGAAAGCTTTTATTGTTCGCGTGTTGTTAATTTTTATTGGGGCGATTCTCCTTATTCAACTTTGGATTTTTTCGAGTTTAGTCTGGTGGCGGACACATGAAGTGGATACGACCATGTTCATGCGAATTGATTATTGGTCTGATACATCAGAGCCAATTGTCCATCAGTGGCTTGACTATGATGATATTAGCGATAATTTTAAACATGCAATTTTAGCGGGCGAAGACGCAAAATTTATCCATCATCATGGTTTTGACTGGCAAGGTATCCGTTTTGCCCTTGAGCGAAATAATGAAGAGGGTGAAGTAGTTGCGGGTGGTTCTACCGTGTCTCAACAGCTTGCAAAGAACTTGTTTTTATACAACAAACGTTCATTTATTCGTAAGGGACAAGAAACGGTCGCGACTTGGATGATGGAGCGGATGTGGTCAAAACGCCGAATTCTTGAGGTGTATATGAACTCAGTTGAATTTGGAAAAAATTTGTACGGTGTTGAAGCAGCCGCTCATCATTATTATGGTAAAAGTGCTAAAAGCTTAACGCGTGAACAAGCCGCTTTCTTAGCCGCATTATTGCCTGATCCGAAATATTATCAAGATCACCGTAACGATCATAAACTACAATATAGAAAACGCGTTATTTTACGTTATATGAATAGCACCCAGATTCCTGAATAAAGCTGTTTTAAAGATGTGTAAATTTTTTAGTTTTTACCAAATTGTCATATTTTTGCAGCATACTGGTTTATAGAGATTTTGGCTGGATAGAGAATAGAGTTAGACATGAATACAGCGATTACAGCAACAACGAACCCCATAGAATACAGTTATAATGACCGTTATATAAATCGTGAATTGTCTATTCTTGACTTCCATTTGCGTGTATTGGAGCAAGCGGTAGACCCTTTACATCCATTACTTGAGCGAATGAATTTCTTGCTCATTTTTTCGCGTAATCTCGATGAGTTCTTTGAAATTCGAGTTGCGGGAGTGATGGAACAATTTTCTCTAGGCAATGAAAGTCGTAGCCCTGATGGTCTTACCCCAAGGCAGGTTTTACAAAAAATCTCTGAAACTGCTCATGCTGCGATTGAGCGTCAATATCGAATTTTAAATGAGGAAATCTTACCTAAACTACGTGAAGAAGATATTTGCTTCCTACGTCGTGGTGAGTTAACTCCAGCTCAATCTGCTTGGGTGAAAAAATATTTTCAGGAACAAGTTGCACCTGTATTAACCCCAATTAGTCTAGATCCAGCACATCCGTTTCCTCGACTTGTTAATAAAAGCTTGAACTTCATTATTACGCTTGAAGGTAAAGATGCTTTTGGTCGTCAAATTGATTTGGCTGTTGTGCCTGCACCACGTTCATTACCACGCGTTGTACGCCTACCAGACGAATTAACAGGTGGTAAAGAACATCATGTAATGTTATCGGCAATTATCCATGAACATGTGTCTGATTTATTCCCAGGAATGACAGCAACTGGTTGTTATCAATTCCGTGTTACACGTAATGCAGACTTGGCACTAAATGAAGATGTTGAAGACTTAGCTAAAGCATTAAAAGGTGAATTAAGTTCTCGACGTTTTGGTCGTGCAGTTCGCTTGGAAGTAACCCATAACTGCCCACAGCATATTTATGAGTACTTACTGGAAGAGTTCGATCTAACTGATGAGCAATTATATAAAGTTGATGGCCCAGTAAATTTAGCTCGTCTGGTTTCAAACTTTAAACGTCCTCATTTGCGTTATGACTCGCATACGCCAGTTGTGCCTAAAGTGTTTAAAAAGACCGAGAGTATTTTCTCGGCAATGCAGAAGCAAGATATTTTACTGCATCATCCGTTTGAATCTTTTGCTCCTGTAATTCAGCTACTTCGTGAAGCTGCTCGCGATCCGCAAGTATTAGCAATTAAGCAGACGTTATATCGTAGTGGTGCTGATTCTGAAATTGTGCAAATTTTGGCAGAAGCGGCGCGTAATGGAAAAGAAGTTATTGCCGTTATTGAATTACGTGCTCGCTTTGATGAAGAATCAAATATTGAAGTAGCAAACGTTTTACAAGAAGCGGGGGCGGTGGTTGTTTACGGTATTGTAGGTTATAAAACCCACGCCAAAATGATTATGGTGGTGCGCCGTGAAAATAATAAATTGGTGCGTTACGTTCATTTAGGAACGGGTAACTACCATGCGATGAATGCCCGAATTTATACCGATTATGGTCTCATGACCACAGATAAAGATCTGTGTGAAGATGTACACCGTATATTCCAAGAGTTGACCGGTATGGGCAAAATGGCGAAATTGAAAAAGCTATTACATGCACCGTTTACCTTACATGCTCAGCTTATTAACTTTATTGATGAAGAAATTGCCAATGCTAAAGCAGGCCGTAAAGCTCAGATCATTGTTAAAGTAAATGCATTAACAGAAGTCCAGTTAATCAATAAATTGTATGAAGCTTCTCAAGCGGGTGTTCAAATTGACCTGATTATCCGTTCGATTTGCTGCTTACGTCCAGGTTTGCCGAACCTGTCTGAGAATATCCGAGTACGTTCAATTGTAGGACGTTTCCTTGAGCATACTCGTGTTTATTACTTCAGTAATAATGGCGATGCACGTATTTACTGTTCAAGTGCAGACTGGATGGACCGTAATTTATTTAATCGTGTAGAAGCGTGTTTCCCTGTTGAAGACCCTGCATTGAAAAAACGTATTTATCAACAAGGTTTGGTAAATTACTTACAAGATAATCAACAGGCTTGGCTGCTACAAGGTGATGGTACGTGGATTCGTGCTGAGCCAGCTGAGGGGGAAAAATTGCATAATGCTCAAAGAGCATTATTGGAAATCATTAAATAATGAACTTTCAAGACTAAATAAAAGCCGACATTTTGTCGGCTTTTTTAATTGACTGAAATTCAAAGTAATTTAGTTAGTTTTTCTAAATGGTTGCTGGATAAACGATAATAATTTGAAGCACTGCAATATGTTTTGAAAATATGTGATTTTTTACATAAAACATTGAATTTTAAAAATATACAAATCACGAGAAATCTACTTTAATACGCCGCATTAAATATACTTAACTTTGGTAAATGAATAAGATGCAATGCTTTATTAGAAGTTTACTTATTAAAATACTTTTGGGGATAATACCAGTGACCGCTTACGCAGATCAGAAGTGTTATGGAGATATCATCGTATTTCAAAGATTTGATGATCAAGCGATATATCCTTATTTTGTAAATCCTTCTAATGATAAAGCTAACAAAAGTGGAGAGAAAAATAAAAAAATAATCATCCAAAAGAGAAAACCAAAACAAGATGAGTTTTTAGCCCAAAAGAAAGTTGAAGATGTCCACACCAAGAAAATAGAAGAAAAGAAAAATTTTGACAGTAAAAAGCAACTTGATGCAGCTGTCGCTAAAGAAATCTTGGAAAATGGTGAAAAGAAATGGATGGTACAAGTTGCGCTAGCATCTAATCAAAATAAGGCAAATACTGTTCAGTCGCAATTAGAAGCAAAAGGGTACAAGGTTGTAACCAGTGCAACGACTAAAGGCATACGGGTCATGGTCGACCCTGCAAATGACTATGCCATTGCACAAATTATTAGAGAAAAAATTATTGCTGATAATAGTTTGAATATGCCATCTGCTTGGGTGTTTAAGTGGGCATCCTTAACGCCACAATAAAATAAAAAGGAGTCCGAAGACTCCTTTTTTTATTCATGTATTCTTGTCGTGATTTTCTGCATAATTTGCAGTAATACATCGAACTCACTTTGCAATGGTGTACTTTTACGAGTCACTAAAGCTAAAGTACGGCTCGGAGCATCTTCAATTGGTTTTGCAGTAATCTGATCATTAAACTTGATCATACTATTTTCAATTGCAATTTCTGGTAAAAGCGTAAAGCCTAAATCAGAAGAAACCATTTCAACTAACGTTGGTAAAGAACTTGCTTTTAAACGGTTGTCGTTTTTACGCTCACCGATCGGGCATGCACTTAAAACGTGGTCACGTAAACAGTGACCTTCTTCAAGCAAAATTAATCTTGATAAATCAAGATCATCTAGAGAGTTGGCTTGAAGAGCATTTGTATCTTGCTTACTACATACAAGGTACAAATTTTCTTTCGAAATTTCAGCGACTTTTAGGCCTCTAGTGTCAAACGGTAGAGCAAGAACGATCATGTCTAGATTACCGTGTTCTAAACGCTCTACAATTTTTTCACTTTGTGCTTCATGCAAATGCAGCTGAATTTTAGGCAACTGCTGATGCACTTCATCAAGTAACCGTGTCAGGATAAAAGGTGCAATTGTTGGAATAACACCCAAATGCAAATCACCCGTTAACGGCTCACTCATTTCACGGCTCAAACGCATTAAATCTTGAGCATCTGCTAGTAGTACACGGGCGCGAGCAACGACTTGTTCACCTAAAGGTGTTAAACGCACATTCTGGCGATCACGTTCTACCAAAACGCCACCTAATAACCGTTCAAGCTCCATGATGCCGCCTGATAAAGTCGATTGAGTGACAAAAGAGCGGCGTGCTGCTTCAGTAAAATGCAAAGTTTCCGACAACGTAACTAAATATGATAGCTGTCTTAATGAGGGTAATGCAGCCATAGTGTCCTAGTCTGATGATTTAAAATGATGCGCAAATAAACCGCTAAGTTGTGGAATAAAATGTGCAGGGATATCATGCCCCATTCCATCAATTAATTCAAACTTAGCACCGGAAATTGCTTTTGCTACAGCCTTACCGTGGCTAGGCGGAAGTAAGCGATCGCGAGAGCCATGTAGGACTAAAGCGGGTTGCTTAATTTCACGGTCAAGTTGTAGTAAAGAGCCTGTACATAATATTGCTAAAAACTGTTGAAGTACACCAGCAGGATAGTAGCTACGCTGATAAAGCTTACGCGCTGTTTGTATTGCTTCAATCTGGTTGATATAACCAGGTGAACCAATCAATTGAAATAGTTTTAAACTATGATTAACAATACCTTCTTCGTCACGTGTCTCGGGTTTACCAATTAAACTCAAAAGTTGTTTCGGAAAAGGCGGTGGTAGAAAAGGCTGGTTATTGCTTGTAAACATAAGCCCTAACTTCTCAACCTTTTCTGGATATTTTGCTGCAAGAATTTGAGCAATCATCCCACCCATTGATGCACCAATTACATGCGCTTTGTTCACGCCTAAACGATCAATCAGCATGGATACATCATCTGCCATATCATGCAGTGTATATGGTGCACCCTGATTAGCAAGTCCAAGTGCAAAGCGGCCCATCAATTTGACAGTATTTAAGCGTTTACCTTCGTGACGTACTTTTGAAGAAAGGCCAATATCACGGTTATCAAAACGAATAACACGAAATCCTTGATCAATCAGCGATTTACAGAAAAAATCTGGCCAAAAAAGCATCTGGGCGCCAAGACCCATAATTAGCAAAATGGTTGGATGCTCTGGCTTTCCACCAACTTCTACATGCAACTCAATTCCATTGCCTAAGTTGACTTTGGTTTCTTGCATGAAAGATGTGTACGGTGAAATGTTAAACTGTAAGGCGCTATTCATGTTATTCATTCCTTAAAGGAATACCCTCTAACGAGTATTCCTGATACAAACCTTATGCTTGGGCTGGAATAAGATCTGGAACAAGCTTTGTTAAAGTTAAGCGTTGTTTACCTGCGGTTGGACCTAACAATACAAAACCACGCAATGTTCCTTCATTGTCAATTGCTTTGGCAAGCATACCATCGTCGAACTCTTCTGTTTCCCAGTTCACTTCTACATCAACCGGAGCTGGCAAAACTGTAAGTGGAGCTGCTGGTGTTTTTACTGCAACTGGCATAGCAGGGTAGTGCACAGCAGTTTGTTGTCCACTGAGTGTTTTAGCGAGAGCACGAGCCTGTTGCATAATCGGCATTACATATGGAAGTAAAGTACCGTTTACCTCTGCGCAATCCCCAATTGCGTAGATGTCTGCTTGATTTGTTTCCAATAAACCATTGGTAATAATTCCACGGCTCGTTTGAATATCTGCACTTTTAGCAAGTGAAATATTTGGCTGTAAACCAATCGCAGAAAGAACAAGGTCCGCAACCAATGTTTGTCCGTTTGCGAGTGTTATCGCATAGTCTTCGCCATTATTAATTTTGCTTACTTTTTCAACTGTGGTTCCGAGTGCAAATTTTACTCCAGCTTCTTCAAGATTTTGCTGGAAAGCAGAAGCAATATGTTCTGGAAGTAAACGACCCAATGGTTGAGGAGCTAAATCAATCACAGTAATGTCATATTCACTATGCAGTAAGTCGTTGGCAAATTCACAACCAATTAAACCAGCACCTAAAATAACAACACGTTTATCTTTACGCTGAGCCAGATTTTCACGGAAAGCGCGGTAATCAATCAATGAGTTCACGACATGAATGTCATCGCTACCATCACCTGCAATTGCAAGGCGAATTGGGTTAGCACCTACGGCTAAAATCAGTTTTGAATAGGGTTGCTTTGACGTTACACCATCCCTTTCTAGAACAAGTTCATGCTCTTCAGCTAAAATCTCTTTTACAAAAGTAAAAGGCTCAATACGCATATTGAGTTGAGTGCCCATTTTAGCAGCATCACCTAAAGGAATTTGTTCTGGTGCTTTTTTACCTGCAAATGCATTTGATAATGTTGGCTTTGCATAGTTCACTGCATCATCCGCACAAATCATCACAAGTTCTTGCTCTGGGCTAAGCTTACGGAACTCACGTGCCAAGGTATAACCCGCCATGCCTGATCCGATAATGACGATAGGATGCATTTTTTTCTCCAGAGTTAGAATTATTTATTTAATACGGTGATTGGTAATATTCGTAAAAAAGACCATGTCAATCATGGCCTTTTACTTTACGCTCTTAGATTTCGATCATTTCGAAGTCAGCTTTTGAAACGCCGCAATCAGGGCAAGTCCAGTCATCAGGAATATCTTCCCATTTTGTTCCAGCTGCAATGCCGTCTTGTGGCCAACCTTCCGCTTCGTCATAAATCCATCCACAAACGATACATTGATATTTTTTCATGAGACTCTCCGCACTGATAAGTTTGCTCAAAGCTGCCTTTCAGTAAAACTATTCCATCTATTAATAATGTAACTACGATCCGGTCAATAATAACCAATGTGCCTTTGATCGGATATCAAATTTTTACGCAGTTCTACATTCAAAGTAAAGTAAATAACGGAGTTTAATCATTCGTAAGCAAAGATGAATGGCAGGTTAGGACAAATAAGTGGTTATTTAGGCAAAAATTCGCCATAAACTAATAATAATTAATACATTCTTACAGTTAATTTTATTTGTGAAAATATCATGAAATAAAGAGTGCCAAATTATTTAAAAAATTCATCTCATATGAAAGCTAAATAACAACAAACTACGATGCTACAGAATGTCATTATTAAAACCGAAAATTAAAATTTGCTGTCATTAAGACGGTATAAATCAGGGAAGTGAAATATGGAAAATTTAGTATATGAAGTAGAAATTGATGCTCCTATAGAAAAAGTGTGGGACATACTTTGGAATAGCGAAACCTATAACGCTTGGACGAAATTTTTTGCACCAGATTCCTCAATGCGTACTGATTGGCAAGTAGGTGGAAAAACCTATTTTCTTGATGGTGAAGGAAATGGGATGGTTTCTACCATTGAACAAATGCAAAAACCGGAAATATTGATTTTTAAACATTTAGGAATGATTAAGGAGGGTAAAGAAGATTTAGAAAGTGAAGAAGTTAAAGGTTGGAGTGGTTCTCAAGAAAAATATTTTCTAAACCAAAAAGATAATATAACCACTTTAAAAGTTGAATTGGCCACTTTACCCGAATATATGGGCATGTTGAAAAGTGGCTTCGTTCAAGGTTTTGATGTGGTTAAAAAAATGGCGGAAGCGAAATAAAGCTTCTTTAAATCACATATAAACCTGTTTTTATAATCAATCGATATAAATCTAGGCCAAATATTTTTTATAAATTTTTATAATCAGATCATTAATTCGAGAAGGATAGGCTAAGCGATGATGTCCACCTTCAAACGTTTCAATATTCATGTAGGGTGCAAGTTTTTCTTGAACCTGATACATATCAAGTTGCTCATCTCCTAATTCTAAATAGGCCATTTTAGGATTAGAGAGCATGAGTTCATCTTCAGAGAGCTGAGGATAGTCTGTCCGAAAATTAGGGGTAAGACTTGGATTTGCCACAATCACTGCTAATTTATGTTGAGCAGCAGTTTTTAGAGCCCAATAGCCTCCAATGCTATGGCCCACCAATAAATCTGGTTTGATCGTCTGAATAGCCTGATGGTAAAAGTACTCAACAGATGCATAACTTAAGTTACGATAATCTACGTCAATACAAAATTTTTCAGGATGTAAAATGGCATGGAACTTTGTCGATTCCCGGGAAGAATCCAAGCCATGTAAAAATAGAATTTTCATTATTTACGACACAATCTCATTGATAAAATAAAAGGCAAATCGGGCCTTTTGAATATCGAGGTTATTTGGATTTTTTTATATTTTACTAAATGCTTTAAAAAATGATCTTAGCGATTGGTCTAAGTCACTTTGCCTTTAAAAAGTAGTGTTTTGTTCTATAAAATTGTCTTTTTTCATTTTTGTTTGATTGAAATCATTCGAAAAACTTCCGCAATCTGTTAGGATATAGCACTTAATTTTTACTTAATCGAGGCAGAGATGACGCAACAAAACGCTCAATCGACTTCTGAACCAACTATTTCCGAAAACGATTTAATTGCACAGCGTCATGCCAAATTAAAGCAAATCCAAGATGTTGCGAAGGAAACTGGAAAGAGTCCTTGGCCGAATACGTTTAAGCGTGAACACTACGCAGCTGATCTACAAGAACAATTTAAAGATCAGTCGAAAGAACAAATTGAAAGCGCTGAGCATGTCTATGTAAAAGTGGCTGGTCGTGTCATGTTAAACCGTGGTTCTTTCATGGTTATTCAAGATATGACAGGTCGTATTCAGCTATATGTTGATCGTAAAGGTTTACCAAAAGATATTCTTGAGACTATTAAAGGTTTAGACCTTGGTGACATTATTGCTGCTGAAGGTTATATCGGACGTTCAGGAAAAGGTGACTTATATGTTCATCTTGAAGGTTTTGAACTTCTTACAAAATCTCTTCGTCCGTTACCAGATAAATTCCATGGCTTAAATGACACAGAAGTTAAGTACCGTAAACGTTACCTTGACTTAATTGTGAATGAAGAAACACGTAAAACTTTTGAAATCCGTGCCAAAGTTGTTGCAGGTATTCGAGCATTTTTAAACAATGAACGTTTCATGGAAGTTGAAACGCCAATGATGCATGTGATTCCGGGTGGTGCGTCTGCGCGTCCGTTTGAAACACATCACAATGCTTTGGATATGCCTTTATTCTTGCGTATTGCACCTGAGCTTTATTTAAAACGTTTGGTTGTTGGTGGTTTCGAACGTGTGTTTGAAATTAACCGTAACTTCCGTAATGAAGGGGTGTCAACGCGTCACAATCCTGAATTTACGATGATCGAGTTTTATCAAGCTTACGCTGATTATAAAGACTTGATGCAATTAACTGAAAACATGCTTGAAAAGTTGGCTTTGGATATTTTGGGTACAACTGATGTGCCTTACCAAGGTGAAGTGTTTAGCTTCAAAGGACCATTCAAGAAAATCTCTATGTTTGATGCGATTTTAGAGAATAACCCACAATTTACGCCTGAAAATGTTGGTGACCGTGAGTTCCTTGCTCAATTTATTCGTGAAGAATTAAAAGAACAAGTTAAGCCAGGTTTTGGTTTAGGTAAGCTTCAAACGATCGTATTTGAAGAAACTGTTGAAACCAAACTTCGTCAGCCTACATTTATTACTGAATATCCAGCTGAAACCTCTCCACTCGCTCGTCGTAATGATGACAATGCACATATTACTGATCGTTTTGAGTTTTTCATTGGTGGCCGTGAATTGGCAAATGGTTTCAGCGAGTTAAATGATCCAATTGATCAAGCTGAACGTTTCCAAGCTCAGGTTGCTGAAAAAGACGCGGGTGATGATGAAGCAATGCATTACGATGCAGAATTCGTTGAAGCGCTTGAGTATGGTTTACCACCTACAGCAGGTGAAGGTATCGGTATTGACCGTTTGGTGATGTTATTTGCCGATGCTCCAAGTATTCGTGATGTAATTTTATTCCCTCATATGCGCCGTAAAGAAGGTTAATCTTCTAAAGGCAAAAAAGGCAGTATTTATACTGCCTTTTTTTATTACTTTTATATCTCAAAAACTTACCTATCTACACTAATCTTAAAATAGCGTTAAAAAATGTAATTGCACAGTTTAACAATTGCAAAGTTGTGATAAAAAATTTAAGGTGTTGCTCATAAATAACTTTGAGAATTGGCTGGCATGTTTCTAAGAAAAACACTTTCGATTGCAATATTGGCAACTGCTTCATCCGCTATTTTTGCACAAGGTTTAGTGCTAAATAATGAGGACTTACGTACAGACTTAAATTGGTTGAATCAACAAGGTGTTATCAAGATTAGCACCTCAACTTGGCCGTTAAGTGGTGATGAAATCCAGAGAGCCCTCTCTCAAGCGCAAGTGACGCATCCAGCTCAACAAAAAGTTATTAATTCAGTTCTTGATGCATTAAAAGCAGATAACGATACGGTTAAAGTGGGCGCTTTTGCTGAGACCGATAGCAAAAATATTCCGCAAGCATTCGGTGATAACCAAAAAGCTCAATATCAAGGTTCTTTAGAGTTTAATGCTGGTGGTGAAAACTGGGATGCAAAAATCCGAGTAAATGCAGAAAAAGATCCACAAATTGATAATGGGCAAGATGTGAATGTTGAAGGCTCATATGTTGCTGGTAAACTTTGGAATCAGTGGATAGTTGCGGGTCAAATTCCAACATGGTGGGGTCCTGGCCATGATGGTAGCTTAATTCGTGGTGATGCTAGCCGCCCAGTTTATGGTGTAACAGCACAACGTGCTGTGCAAAATGCTTTTGATACAAAATGGTTATCTTGGATTGGACCTTGGCA
Source organism: Acinetobacter sp. IRS14 (assembly GCF_034650275.1). Classification (NCBI taxonomy): domain Bacteria; kingdom Pseudomonadati; phylum Pseudomonadota; class Gammaproteobacteria; order Moraxellales; family Moraxellaceae; genus Acinetobacter; species Acinetobacter sp. IRS14. The sequence continues at coordinate 109,089 of NZ_JAOVFN010000004.1, read as the reverse complement.
ATACCAAGCTTTTGCTGGTCAATTAGATGACTACAAAGCAGTCCCAGACGCAAAGTTAATTGGATTGCGTGTAACTGCACAACCATTACCCTATATTGAGTTGGGTGCATCGCGTGCTATTCAATGGGGCGGTGATGGACGTCCTGAAAGTTTTAGTTCTTTATGGGATGCATTTGTCGGCAATAAAGATAACGGTGGAACGGGGGAACCAGATCCATCTAACCAAATTGCTGGCTTTGATGGCCGATTATTATTACAACCGCTATTCCAAGTTCCAGTTAGCATATATGGACAATATGTAGGTGAGGATGAGGCTGGTGGTTTACCTTCTAAGAAAATGTACTTAGCAGGTGTGGACTATTCATCTAGCTACAATAACTTGCCTTATCAACTTTATGCAGAATGGGCGGATACACGAACTAATGGTGATGTAAGAGGTATCTCTTATGCTCATAATGCAACATATAAAGATGGCTATTACCAACATGGTTACCCATTAGGCCACGCGATGGGTGGTGATGGACAAATGTACTCAGTGGGTGGTGATATCCGCTTTGATGTCATGAACCGTTTAAGTGGTCGTGCAATGGTGGTTAAAGTTAATCAATCTAACTTGGCAATCAATAAAGCATTCCCTAAAGACGATGAAATCAAAGCCCTTGATTTAACTTGGACGCATTACATCAAACCTGATCTTCCATTAAAAATTAATGGCTGGGTAAGTGATTCTGATCTAGAAGGTAATGACGCAGGTGCATCTATTGGAATTGAAATTCCATTAGAACGTAAAATGTTCGGTTTCTAAGAATAGATCATGTTTTACTAAAGAGAAGCGATCAAAGCTTCTCTTTTTTTATGGTTTTTAGAGAAATCTAAAGACTAGAACATGATTTGCTTAAGTTGGCTACACAAGCTACGATTGCAAAGTTACGCAAGTGAATCAGCATATTACACGTATATGATGAAATCGAATATCAATATGAAAAAACAAGCAAAAGGAATTGGTTTTAAATCACTATAATGCATAACTAATGCTATAAGCCATATAAAGGCTTGTGGTTGGATTATCTATCACGAAAAATTGGAGTTGTTATGGCACTCGTTCCTCCACATGGTCTTCTAGGTGGTGGTTTAATACTACTTCTAGATTTTATGGGCAAAATGGATAGAGAAGGACGTGTTCATGACTGAATCAAGACTCACACATCTCAAGCAACTTGAAGCTGAAAGCATTCATATTATCCGTGAAGTTGCTGCTGAATTTGAAAATCCAGTCATGCTTTACTCAATTGGTAAAGACTCTGCGGTAATGCTTCACCTTGCATTAAAAGCATTTTATCCAGCGAAACTTCCATTTCCTTTATTGCATGTAGATACAGGTTGGAAGTTTAAAGACATGATCGCGTTTCGCGATAACATGGCAAAAACGCATGGCTTTGATTTAATCGTTCATCAGAACAAAGAAGGTCGTGAAGCTGGAATTAATCCATTCGATCATGGTAGTTCAAAATATACAGATATTATGAAAACCCAAGCTTTAAAACAGGCTTTGGATAAATATCAATTTGATGCTGCTTTTGGTGGTGCACGTCGTGATGAAGAAAAATCACGCGCGAAAGAACGTGTTTATTCATTCCGTGATAGTAAACATCGTTGGGATCCTAAAAACCAGCGTCCGGAACTTTGGAATCTTTACAATGGTAAAGTGAACAAAGGTGAAAGTATTCGTGTATTCCCTTTATCTAACTGGACTGAGTTGGATATCTGGCAATATATCTATTTAGAAAATATTCAAATCGTTCCTCTTTATTTCTCTGCTGTTCGTCCAGTAGTAGAGCGTAGCGGTACATTAATCATGGTTGATGATGAACGTATGCGTTTAAAAGAAGGTGAAGTTCCACAGATGAAGTCTGTACGTTTCCGTACGCTTGGCTGTTATCCATTAACTGGTGCAGTTGAGTCTGAAGCAGATACGTTACCTGAAATTATCCAAGAGATGCTTTTAGCCACGAGTTCTGAGCGTCAAGGTCGTATGATTGACCATGATGAAGCGGGCTCAATGGAAAAGAAAAAGCAAGAAGGCTATTTCTAAGACAATTTCTAAATTTGTGGAGTTTGAGCAATGTCTCATCAATCAGAATTAATCAGTCAAGATATCTTGGCCTATTTAAAGCAACATGAACAAAAAGACCTTCTGCGTTTTTTGACTTGCGGTAACGTAGATGATGGTAAAAGTACACTTATTGGACGTTTACTCTACGATTCAAAATTGATTTATGAAGATCAATTGCAAGCTGTAACGCGCGATAGTAAAAAAGTAGGAACCACAGGTGATGCACCAGACTTGGCATTACTTGTAGATGGTTTACAAGCTGAGCGTGAGCAAGGTATTACCATTGATGTGGCTTACCGCTATTTCTCAACTGAAAAACGTAAGTTTATTATTGCTGATACCCCAGGACATGAGCAATACACACGTAACATGGCAACTGGTGCGTCAACTGCTGATCTTGCAATTATATTGATTGATGCGCGTTATGGTGTGCAAACTCAAACTCGTCGCCATACGTTTATTGCTAGTTTACTTGGTATTAAAAATATCGTTGTTGCTATCAATAAAATGGACTTGGTTGAGTACTCTCCTGAACGCTTCACTGAGATTCAGATTGAATATGATGCTTTCGTAAGTCAGTTAGGTGACCGTCGTCCAGCCAATATTCAGTTTGTACCGATTTCTGCTTTAAATGGCGATAACGTAGTAAATGTTTCTGAGCATACAGCTTGGTACAAGGGTCAAACCTTGATGAGCATTCTTGAATCTGTGGAAATTAGTCGTGAATCAAACAAACACGAATTCCGTTTCCCTGTTCAATATGTGAATCGTCCAAACCTCGATTTCCGTGGTTTCGCTGGTACTGTTGCTTTGGGTGAAATCAATGTTGGTGATGAAATTGTTGCATTACCATCAGGTAAGCGTTCAACAGTTAAAGAAATCGTAACATTCGATGGAAATCTGGACCAAGCTATTGCGGGTCAAGCAGTTACATTAACATTGAATGATGAAATTGATATTAGCCGTGGTAACGTTCTAGTACGCGCAGGCGAACAACCATTAATTTCTCGTAGTGTTCGTGCTTCAGTAGTATGGATGAATGAACATCCACTGGTGAAAGGCAAGTTGTACAACGTTAAAATTGGTACACAGACTGTCCCTGCCAAAGTAACTAACATTCACTATCGTGTGAATGTGAATACGCTTGAGCATACTCAGGTTGAAGAGCTTGAATTAAATGCAATTGCAGATGTTGTTGTTGAGTTTGATGCACCAGTCGTATTTGACCAATATCAAGATTCACGATACACAGGTTCATTTATTTTCATTGATCGTTTAAGCAATGTAACGGTTGGTGCGGGTATGGTTGAGTCTGCGGTAGAGTGGACTGCACATAGCAATCCTGTTACTGCTGAAGACCGTGCTGCGCGTTTAGGTCAAAAACCTGCGGTGATTGGGATTTCTGCACAGTTAATCGAGAAAGCTCAAGTTTTAGAAAGCTTATTGATCCAACAAGGTGTAGTTGCGATTGCAAAAGCTAATTTAACTGCTGAGCAAATTACTTTATTACGTGAGACAGGTGTTGTGGTTATCACTACGACTGTGGATGGCACAGATACAGAAGTTACTGCTGAAACTGTTGAAGAGGCAGCTGAAAAAGTTGTGGAATTAGTCCGTCTTTAATAGATTGAATTGATTTTGAAAAAACCCGCGTAAGCGGGTTTTTTTATTGGGTTCAGAGAATATTTTGAGTTTTTAAAGTTAAATATTCTCTTAAATCTTTAGGATAGCTCTGAATCATCTTTAAAAATACATCTCGATCACCTTGATATAAGGCGCGTGTTGCTTCTTCGTAATTTGGCATATTACCCAACATGGCAGACATAAAACGGTCGATGGCTTGTTTAGCGAGCATAATATTACCTTCAGAATTTGGGGTATTTAACTCTTTATCAATTAACTTACGAATTATTGCTGATGCACTCGCACTTTGTTGATCTAACCAATCCCAATGTTTTTTCTGTAAAGTGATTTCACGAGAAATTACTCCGAGTTTAGGTCGTCCAACTTTTTTAATTTCTTCCGGTTCAGCATAACGTTGTTGAAATTCTTGTTCCGAACCAGAAAGATCAAGATCAATTTGTTGACCTGTTTGATCATTAAAAATCAGAATATTTTCCGTTGTTTTCGGAAGATCTTTGAGTTTTTTTGCAAGTTCAACTAGGGAGTCGCTCGCAATAAGAGTGCTTCCAGTGAAAGCAGTATAGGTGATTTTAGTATTCATTTTAGCCATATATTTTTATCTGGGTAAAATAATATTACCAGGGTAAAATTATTTTGGCAAATAATTAATTTTATAACCAAAGAATTATTTGATTTTATGAGTGTTGTCTATGAAGTTAGGACTATAAAAATAGTCAAGATAATAGGCTATTTAAAATTTTACTCTGCTTTGATATCGCTTTTATGAGACAATGTTTTTTTTATTTTTGTGTATTAGGACTCCCATGATTGAGCAATCTCCTGAATCTTTAAGCGATATCGAAATTTTAGACATTTTACAGTCTATGAAAAAAGATAAGCTGGATACGGAAGCAAATGAGATTATCCGTAATGGGGGGAAAGCTGGGCGTCAAGAAGCACATAAACAGGCTTTAGTTGCGTTGAATGCAAACTTTGAAGAAAAGTTTGTAGAAGCTGCTACGCTGGCATTAGGCTTGAATTCAGGTCAGGCGAAAAAGATTCGTTATAAAAAAGACCGTATCCGTATTTTTAAAGCACGTGGTATTGATTATTTAGCTATTGATGGTGCAGAAACCGCTCAGGTTTTAGCTCAAGTTGCTCAAGCGATTAGTCGTGAAGACGCGATTGTGACTGAAGGTCTACACAATATTTTTCCATTTTGGAAAGAAGGTTGGCCAATGGTTCAGTTTGATAATGCTTATAAAATTTTAGAAGAAGACATTACATTGCATTTTCAAATTGTGTTAGATCACTTAATTGAATATGTACAGAAATAAAAAAAAGCCCCGATTGGGGCTTTTTTATTGCATATGAATAATTAAAGCGTACTAAAGAGTGGGAAAACACCAATTACTAAAGCAGTACCCATTAATACCATACAAGTTATGAATGCCCACTTTAAAGTGAACTTTTGATGGTCGGCAAAATCGACTTTAGCAAGACCACATAACAAATAGGTTGATGGAACAAGAGGTGATAGCAAGTGTACAGGTTGACCTACGATCGAAGCGCGAGCAATCGCTTCTGCACTAATACCATAATGTGAAGCAGCTTCAGCAAGAATAGGTAAAACGCCATAGAAGAATGCATCATTTGACATAAAGAATGTCAAAGGCATGCTCACTAAAGCTGTGATCGGTGCAAGGTATGGACCCATGCTTGGAGGAATCATTGCGACGAATTCTTTAGACATCGCCTCAACCATACCTGTGCCAGATAAAATACCTGTGAAAATACCCGCTGCGAAAATTAAGCCCACAACAGCTAAGACACTGTCTGCATGCATTGCAATGCGTTTTTTCTGCATATCAACATCTGGGTAGTTAATGAGCATTGCAATACAGAACGCTATCATGAACAACACAGACATAGGTAGAATGCCTTTGATCAAAGCAATCATAAGAAGGATTGTGAGCACCATATTTACTTTACGTAAATGTGGGCGAGTCGCTTCAGGATCTTTCGATACGGTAATGTTGTCACCATGGTGAGTTTCAAGTTCAATAACGCCTAAACGTTTTTGCTCGTAACGACCATATAAGTATGCCAAGAAGAATAACCAACCAATACTAATGACCATTGGGATAATCATTGGTACGAAAATGTGGCTTGGGTCAACTTGCAGGGCACTTGCAGCACGAGCTGTAGGGCCGCCCCATGGTGTTAGGTTCATTACACCACTACATAACAGCATAAGTGCAGTCATGATGAGTGTATTCATTCCTAAGCGTTGATAAAGTGGCAGCATTGCAGCTACACAAATCATATAGGTTGTTGAACCATCGCCATCTAAAGAAACCATTGTGGTTAAGAACACAGTTCCTAGTGTGATTTTGAGAGGATCACCTTTAACCTTTTTTAAAATCCATTTAACCGGTGGATCGAAAAGACCTGCATCGATCATTAAGGCAAAATATAAAATTGCGAATAAAAGCATTACGCCAGTTGGCGCTAATTTTTTGATGCCATCCAGCATCATCTCACTGAGACCTTTGAGTTCAATGTGACTTAAACTTTCAAAGTAGTGACCTAGGCCCCAGGCAACAAGAGAAAAAATAAATGGGATGAGAATTAAAGCAATAATAGGGCTTAAACGTTTGGACATGATTAAGTACATGAAGCACAAAATCATGCCAACACCAAGTAATGTCAGCATACAATCAATCCTTTGCCTATAGTTTTACTGAACAAGTTTATTCAAAACTCTGACCTTGGTTATTCTTATTAATTTTTATTAAAAAGACAAATAATATATTTAGTTTATTTGGTTAATATATATTCAGTTGGAGGGGTATATTTAGGCGAAATACTGAACATATATATTAAGATTATAGTAAGCTTATAATAAATGTGATTTATTATAATAGATTATAAAGGTTTTATAAAAATAAAAATTATATGATATTTTTTTAAATTATATGTGGTTTGATGGGGGAAATGAGAAGAAGAACCATTTAAAGACTTGCTTTGAGCTAAGTTCCATAAGTTCTGAGGCAATGTAAATTGGGACTTAACTACTTAGTGGTAATTGATATATATGGATTATTCTATTATTTTTCAGTATTTAAGATTTAATATAAATGATGATTTAAATAATATTGCTTTTAGATTAAAAGAGCAACTTCAATTTATGAATCTAAAATAATTATTACACATATTTGAAAAATTTATTTAGATTAAAAAAATACCCCACATAAAATTGTGAGGTATTTAAATTAATATAAATCAGTTGTCATCAATTGATGAATGTACTTCAGCTTGTTCTAAAATTCGAGTTACAAGAAGTTGGTCAATTTTAAAATGATCGACATCGACTACTTCAAACTTGTATCCACCGAATTCTACAAAATCTGCCGGACGTGGAATTTTGCGCAGGCGGTACATCATGAAGCCTGCTAAAGTTTCATAATTTTCTTCATCAGGCATTTCGTCAATTTCAAGTGCATGTCTTAAGTCATCAATTGGTGTGCTGCCATCAATTAACCATGAGTTGTTGTCACGTTTAATGATTTGTTGCTCTTCATCAATTGGAGTGACCCAGTCACCCATAACCGTAATCATAATATCGCTTAAAGTAATAACACCTACGACAAGCGCATATTCATTTATCACAACCGCAAACTTTTCTTTTGTAGAGCGGAAGCGATCAAGTAATTCCGAGAGGGTTAGGGTGTCAGGAATCATCAAGACAGTACGAATGGTTGATTCATTCAATTGAGTTGGGGATTGGTTGTTTAAAATGCGAACAAGAAAGTCTTTTGCATCGACGTAACCAATGACTTGATCAATATTTTCATTACATACCAAAAATTTTGAATACGGATACTCTGCTAATTTTTGACGAATGCTATCTTCATGTTCATTTAAAGTGAAATAAACAACATTTTCACGTGTAGTCATGCTCGAAGGTACGTTACGTTCTTCTAGCTCAAAAACATTCTCGATAAAGTGATGTTCTTGTTTCTGAAGTACGCCTGCTTGAGCACCTGCATCCATTACTGCTGAAATATCATCAAAAGTAATATTGTCTTCTCGCGTTGTATTCACTTTAAACAAACGGAATAGCAGGTTGGCAATAGCATTAATTCCCCAAGCTAAAGGTTTGCAAATCTTAATAAAAACTTGAATTGGGTTAATAACACTAATTGCAATTTTTTCAGGTGCAATCATAGCCAAACGTTTTGGCATAAGATCGGCAAATAAAATAAAGAGTGAGGTCACTAGGGTAAAGGAAAGAGCAAAACCGATCGTTTGTGTCCAAGGGCCTGTGTAAAAGCGGTCCACTAAAGTGACGAAATAAGGACGAAAAGCAGCTTCACCCAAAATACCGCCTAAAATCGCAACTGCATTTAGGCCAATTTGAGAAGCTGCAAAAAAGTCAGCAGATTGTTCTTGTAAATCTAGTACTTGTTGGGCGCGTTCTTCACCCGCTTCGGCTAGAATTTTTAGTTTAACTTTTCTGGCACCTGCTAGTGCAATTTCAGTTAAAGATAAAAAGCCTGCTCCGATGATAAGCAGTACGATGATAATGATATTTTGAAAGAGACTCACAAATCACCTGAGGTTCATCATTATTATGACTATGTTTTAACATAAAAAAGCGCTGAGGTAATCAGATGATTGCTCAGCGCTTGAAGATAGGACAATTAAATTAAAATTTATTTAATAGTGAGAAAATTGTGAATTATTGGTTAGAAATTCACGGTTTTCTTCTTCAATCATTTGACGAGCAACAAATAAGATAAGTTGGCGCAGCCAGCGATGAGCAGGGTGATGATGTAACAACGGACACCAAGCCATTTTAAGTTCGAACTCTGGAATATAAAAAGGAGGATCCTTTATAACCAGTTTAGGGTTCTGTGTTTGTAGGCGTGCCATGCGTGTTGGTAATGTAGCAATAAGATCTACATTTTGAGCAAGTAATGCTGGCATTTGGTAGTGGCGTGTAAATACAGAAATTTTACGACGTTGACCAATACGTTCTAATGCTTGATCAATCCAGCCTAAACCACCTTGTTTATCTGGGTTTACACCAAAACCTACACCCATACCTGTTTTAGAAACCCAGATATGTTGTGCATCTAAATAGCTTTTTAAATTTAAATGAGTCACAGCAGGGTGTTTGTCGTTCAGAATACAACTGAAACTATCGCGCCAAACTAAAACCTGATGGAAACTTTGCGGTATTTCATTAAATCTATTAATTGCAAGATCAACTTTACCTTGTTCCATATCTCTATAAGACACGTCACTCGGTGTAAGAAAATCAAGAACAACGTTTGGAGCTTCAGAGCGGAGCGCTTTGACAAGACGAGGAACTAAAGTTGCCTCAGCATAGTCAGATGTCATAATGCGGAAAACGCGATTACTTGTATAAGGGCGGAATTCGGTACGGGGTTCCAAAATCATGGAGAGATCAGAAAGGGCATCACGAATACGAGGCTGTAATTCAAGTGCACGTTCTGTTGGAGTCATCCCTTCGGACGAGCGGATAAGAAGAGGGTCATTAAATAAATTACGCAAACGACGTAAAATATTACTCATTGCAGGCTGAGTTACCCCAAGCTGTTCGGCTGCGCGTGTAACATTTTTTTCACGAAGAAGTACATCAAGATATATTAATAGATTAAGATCTACTCGCTCCAGATTCATAAAAAAAATACCGAAAATAAAACCCTGAAATTGTTTCAAATTATGCCATATCTAATAACTATTGTGTGAAAAAATGATGAGAAAAACGACATTTTTTGTAGGAATTAAGTAGGGGTAAGATGTACTTCAAAGGCTCGATTTTATTGTCTTTGCTATGTTTTTAAGTATGAAGGAGATAAATAGAATATATTTATATATAACTTACTACTTTCTAGCATGTAAATTGACTTTTTACATTGGCAAAAATAGCCTAATTTACAATTGACTTTTTAAATTAAAAATGGGTGGAAAAACTTCAAAAATTGTATAAAAATAAGACTTACTAGGTTTTTAGAATAAAATTCTATACTCCTTTAGAATAATTTTATTTTTATAAACAAAGTGTTAATGTTTTTGGTTTTATCTATAATATCGATTTATCGGTATATTTTTTAAATAAATACTGAAGATTAATAAAGGATATTGGATTAATTGATTGGCTAAGTCTAAGCTGTGTTCATGACGAAGCAGCTGGTGTCATAAGAAATTTAAGTACATGACTCTAGGCTTCAATCGATGAAATCCTAAAATGAATACAGGACAATATCATGACTACATATCAAACAGCGATTGATGCAATCCGCGAACTAAAAGCAAAATTCGGTAGCACTTGGCGCGATATTAGCCCAGAAGATGCTGCACGTATGCAAATGCAAAACCAATTCAAAACTGGTTTAGATATTGCTAAATATACAGCTGCGATTATGCGTCGTGATATGGCTGCTTATGATGCTGACTCTAGCAAATACACTCAATCATTAGGTTGCTGGCACGGTTTTATCGCACAACAAAAAATGATTGCGAACAAAAAATACTTCGGTACGACTGAGCGTCGCTATATCTACCTTTCTGGTTGGATGGTTGCTGCTCTTCGTTCAGAATTTGGTCCACTTCCTGACCAATCTATGCACGAAAAAACTTCAGTACCTGCATTAATCGAAGAAATCTACACTTTCTTACGTCAAGCTGACGCAAAAGAATTAAACGATTTATTCCGTGCGCTTAAAAAAGCAAACGAAGCTGGTGATACTGCTAAAGCTGCTGAAATCACTGCTCAAATCGACGGCTTCCAAACTCATATTGTGCCAATTATTGCTGACATCGATGCTGGTTTCGGTAACGAAGAAGCGACTTACTTACTTGCTCGTAAAATGATCGAAGCTGGTGCTTGTGCGCTTCAAATCGAAAACCAAGTATCTGATGCTAAACAATGTGGTCACCAAGCTGGTAAAGTAACTGTTCCACACGAAGACTTCATCGCTAAAATCCATGCATTACGTTATGCATTCTTAGAAATGGGTCTTGATGACGGTATTATCGTTGCGCGTACTGACTCTGAAGGCGCTGACTTGACTCAAAAAATCCCAGTGGTTAAAGAGCCAGGTGATATCGCATCTCAATACATCAGCTACTTAGATACAGTTGAAATTGACATTGCTGATGCTCAAGAAGATGAAATCTTGATCAAGCGTAATGGTAAATTACACCGTCCTAAGCGTTTAGCTTCTGGTTTATATCAGTTCCGTGCTGACACGCAAATTGACCGTGTTGTACTTGACTGTGTATCTAGCCTTCAAAACGGTGCTGACCTTCTTTGGATCGAAACTGCGACTCCAAACGTAGAAGAAATCGCACACATGGTTAACCGTGTTAAAGAAGTTGTTCCAAATGCTAAGCTTGTTTATAACAACAGCCCATCATTCAACTGGACTTTAAACTTCCGTCAACAAGCTTACGACCGTTGGGTTGCTGAAGGTAAAGACGTTTCTGCATATGACCGTGCTAAATTAATGAGCGCTGAATATGATAATACTGAATTAGCTGCTGATGCAGACGCTAAGATCCGTACATTCCAAGCAGATGCTTCTCGTGAAGCGGGTGTGTTCCATCACTTGATCACACTTCCGACTTACCATACTGCTGCTCTTTCTACACATGAGCTTGCACAAGGTTACTTCGGTTCTGAAGGTATGTTGGCTTATGTTGCTGGAGTACAACGTAAAGAAATCCGTGGTGGTATCGCTTGTGTTAAACACCAAGCAATGGCGGGTTCTGACATCGGTGATGATCACAAAGAAATCTTCTCTGGTGACAACGCTCTTAAAGCACATGATGATGCTAAAAACACAATGAACCAATTCGCAGCTCACTAAGAATTGATTTCAAAAGAAAACCCGCTCACATGAGCGGGTTTTTTTATATTAAAAATAATTATTTTTTCAAAACATAATGCTCAGCTAAAGAGCCTTCAATTTTCTTACCTTCCATATCTAAAGCAGTTGCCGTATTTTCACCGATAAAGAATTTACGGTTTTGTCCTTTATCATCTAACGTAATGACTGAAGTATTATCTTTGTCAAAAGTAAATGTACCATGGGTTTCAAATGGTTTCTTATCACCTTTGCCAAGATAAGTTTCAGTCAATTCATAAGTTTTATCATCTTTTAACTCTAAATCAGTTTTGATGCCTTCACAGTCTGCACATGGAAGAGTGCCTTTATATGTGCCATTCCAATCTAGTGAGTTTTCAGCTGTATGAGCAGTATCTACTGCATTGTTATTCGTTTCAGTGGTTTGAGCTGGAGCAGAGGCTTGTGTTGTTGTATCGGCTTTATTTTCGTTTTTGCTACAAGCAACAAGAAGGGCACTTACAAGTGCAACTGATAATAATGTTTTTTTCATGATGATCTAAACCTCGGAAAATAAATAAAAAACCAAATAACAGGCTATGAAATATAAGAGCTTAATAAAAGTTTAAGTATGTAATTTAATTTTAACAAAAGGTAAAGTGAGTAAATTTTGGAATAATTATTAAAACAAAAATTAAAAGCAGGTATTCACTAAAACGATTTAATGAATACCTTATAAATTACGGTTGTGCTGAAACTCCACCTAGAGAGTCGCATGCTGATTTATAGAGTTGGTATTGTTGCTTTAAAACTTCATCTAGCGGCATGTCGAATAATTCTTCACCATTTTTGTAGCTCTCTACGTATGAAGTTGCTTTTTCTTTGCTTACCGCTAAAGATTGCTGGTAATAAGAATTAATCGAGCTTGTTGCAAGCTGGCTTGTCTCTACATTTTTACATTCGAAATTGTGCAGGATCTTTTCTGCACGTTTGACCTCACTAGATTGGCCAAAAATACACCCAGTTAAAAAGACAAGTGGGGTTAACACGAAAAAAAGTTTCATGGAGAGCAAGTATAGAAGCAACGGTGGGCGCTATTGTATAAACAATTCCATAAGTTACTGTGGTTTTATGTTAGACATTGATGATTTTTTAACTCATTAAAATCGAAAAATTGTATCTAATTTTATCAGTTGGCTTATTTTCATATTTGGTGCGTATTTTGCTTATAACTTTAAGCACTTATTTTGAACATATGAACCAGAATGAATCAGGCACAAACGTTTTCAAAAAACTCTTTAGCACCATTTTGGTATGCGCAATTAGAGCTCGGATTCTGTTTTGAAAATTCACGCACCATAATGAGTCATAGAAAGCATCATGGCCCTGTTAGGGTGCAAAAAATGCTCTGGCCTGAAAGAACGGGTGTATGTCATGCCATTATTGTTCATCCTCCAGCAGGAATTGCAGGAGGAGATCATCTTACTTTTGAAATTGAAACCAAAGATCAAGCCCATGCGGTAGTAACTACTCCGGGCGCAGGGAAATGGTACAAAACCAATGGTAAGCAGGCTTTTCAGCATATTCATTTGCACGTCAAAGATCAGTCCATTTTAGAGTGGGTTCCACAAGAAACGATGCTGTTTGATGGAGCTTTAGCACATTCAGAAACTCATATTCATCTTGATCATGCTGCGAGCTTTATTGGTTGGGATATGTTGGTACTTGGGCGACAGGCACGTGCGGAGCGCTTTATTCAAGGTAGTTATCACAACCAGTTTAAATTATGGCGAGAACATAAGTTATTGGTTGCAGATACACTGTATTTTGAAGGAGAAGATCGTTGGCTGAGTTCATGTTTGGGTATGAATAATCAAGCTGTAATGGGAAGTTTTTGGGCAGTCTCTCCCGAGAAGTATCGCTCAGCTTTTTATTTAGAACAGCAGTTAGAACTCATTCGTGAATTGATGATGCGTATGCAAGCACCTGTCACATTAACATTATTGGATGAGGTAGTTTCGGCTCGTTTTCTGGGAAATGATGTTCGACATTGTCATGATGCTTTTGCGGCTATACGGGCAAGATTAAGACGTTATTGGTTTGATTTAGATGAAGAATTTCCTAGAATTTGGAAAACTTAAGTTACGTTAAATTGCGTATTTAAAAAACAGTCAAAACAAGTATGCTACTTTTGAGCACGTATTTTGCTTAAACAATATAAATGCAATTTAGGAAAGAGAAATGGAACTCAATCCAACAGAAAAAGATAAGTTACTCATTTTTACTGCAGGTTTAGTGGCTGAGCGTCGTAAAGCGCGTGGATTGAAACTGAATTATCCAGAAGCTATTGCTTTTATTTCAGCAGCTTTACTTGAAGGTGCACGAGACGGTATGACGGTCAGTGATTTGATGCATTACGGCACTACCTTATTAAAGCGCGAAGATGTGATGGATGGTGTGCCAGAAATGATTGCTGAGGTTCAGGTCGAGGCAACTTTTCCAGATGGCTCGAAATTAGTCACAGTCCATCAGCCAATCGTATAAAAGGAACGCTTATGATCCCCGGTGAAATCATTACTCCAGATGCTGATATTGAACTGAATGTTGGGCGACAAACTTTAAAAGTTGTAGTTGCCAACATTGGTGATCGACCTATTCAGGTGGGTTCTCATTTTCATTTTTATGAAGCAAATGATGCATTACAGTTTGATCGCGAAATAGCGAAGGGTTTTCGACTGAATATTGCAGCTGGTACAGCAATTCGTTTTGAACCGGGGCAAACTCGAGAAGTGGAGCTTGTTGCTTTGGTCGGTAAACGAGAGGTTTATGGTTTCGCAGGCCGCGTCATGGGCAAGTTGGATTAAACATAACAACGATAATGAAAGAGATGAGTAATAAGTTATGAAAATGTCACGTCGTGCATATGCTGAGATGTTTGGTCCAACGGTTGGTGATCGTATTCGTTTGGCGGATACAGAGCTCTTTATTGAAGTTGAGCAAGACTTAACGACTTATGGTGAAGAAGTTAAATTTGGTGGCGGAAAAGTTATTCGTGACGGGATGGGGCAATCACAGCTTTTAGCTGATGAAGTTGCTGATACGGTCATTACCAATGCTTTAATTATGGATTGGTGGGGAATTGTTAAAGCTGACGTGGGCTTAAAAAATGGCCGAATCTGGAAAATAGGAAAAGCTGGAAATCCAGATATTCAACCAGACATTACGATTCCTTTAGGAGCTGCAACAGAAGTGATTGCGGGTGAAGGACAAATTTTAACAGCAGGTGGTATTGATACGCACATTCACTGGATTTGTCCTCAACAAGTTGAAACTGCGTTAATGTCAGGTACAACAACAATGGTCGGTGGTGGTACAGGGCCTGCAGCCGGAACCTCAGCAACGACAGTAACTCCCGGTCCTTGGCATATTGCGACCATGTTACAGGCGATTGATGATTTGCCTATGAATATTGGTCTATTAGGCAAAGGTAATTTAAGTTTACCTGACCCAATTCGTGAGCAAATTAAAGCTGGAGTAATTGGCTTAAAGCTGCATGAAGATTGGGGTTCAACACCGGCAGCTATTGATAACTGTTTGAGTGTGGCGGACGAGTTTGATGTGCAGGTGGCGATTCATACAGATACTTTAAATGAAAGCGGTTTTTTAGAAGAAACTCTAGCCGCATTTAAAAATCGTACGATTCATACCTACCATACCGAAGGTGCTGGTGGTGGACATGCACCTGACATTTTAAAAGCGATTGGGCAAAGTAACGTATTGCCATCTTCAACTAATCCAACGCGACCTTATACGATTAATACCATTGATGAGCATTTAGATATGCTCATGGTTTGCCATCATTTAGACCCAGCAATTGCTGAAGATATTGCTTTTGCAGAAAGCCGTATTCGCCGTGAAACCATTGCCGCTGAAGATATTCTGCAAGATTTAGGTGCAATTGCCATGATGTCTTCTGACTCTCAGGCGATGGGGCGTGTAGGTGAAGTGATTTTACGTACTTGGCAAACTGCCCATAAAATGAAAATTCAACGTGGTCCTTTAGAGGGTGACAATGAATTTCATGATAACAATCGCGTTAAACGCTACATTGCCAAATATACAATTAACCCAGCAATTACCCATGGTCTAAGCCATGAAATCGGTTCGATTGAAGTCGGAAAACTTGCTGATTTAGTGTTATGGAAGCCTGCATTTTTTGGTGTGAAACCTTCGATGATTATTAAAGGTGGCATGATTGCAGCAGCACCGATGGGTGATATTAATGCTTCAATTCCGACACCTCAACCAGTGCATTACCGTCCAATGTTTGGTGCCTATCCACGTGGTGTACATAACACTTGCATTACCTTTTTATCTCAAGCAGCAATTGATGAAAAAGTTGCTGAAAAATTAAACCTGAAGAAGTTAATTAGTCCGTGTAAAAACACACGCGAAATTAGCAAAACTGATATGAAACACAACACATATTGCCCTGTTATGCATGTACACCCTGAAACTTACGAGGTGCGTGCAGATGGTGAGTTATTAACGTGTGAACCTGCTGATGTATTACCCATGGCACAGCGTTATTTCTTATTCTGATGATTTTTGTCGAGGTGAATTACCTCATTAATTTATACCACATGAATGAAATAAATAAGGAGAGAAGAGCTAAATGAAAATCTATACACAACGCCTTGAACATATTTCTCCTGATCAAGCATTTGAAACGGTTGAACTGACTTTTGATACACGCCAAAAATCCCGCTTTCGGGCGACTTTAGCGAGTGGCTTAGATATTGGTGCTGATTTACCACGTACTGGCATTTTGCGTAGTGGTTCATATATTTCAACTCAACAAGGTGATGTACTACGTGTAGATGCTAAGCCTGAACGTCTGATGCAAGTCAGTGCAGCAAGTGATTTTGATTTGCTTAAAGCGGCTTATCACTTAGGTAACCGACATGTGCCATTAATGTTGACGCCTACAGCTTTATATTTTGAACCTGATCATGTGCTTGCAGAAATGGTAGAGGGGTTGGGGCTTACAGTTTCAGAAACTGATCATCCTTTTGAACCTGAAAGTGGTGCCTATGCACAGCATAGTCATGACCACCGCTTAAGCCCAATCAAAGCTTTGCACCATGTCCATTCATAACGCAGCGCAATTACTTCAATTGCTGACATTGTCTTCTACGGCACTGCCAGTTGGAGCATATTGTTATTCTCAAGGTGTAGAAACAGCCATCGATATTGGCTTAATACACGATGAAACCTCAGCAATTGCTTATTTTGAAGAAGTGCTTGAAATGCTGCTAGTACGGTTTGAGCTACCAGTATTAAAACGTCTCATGCAACATCATGATGACCAAGATCAGTTTCTGGTTTGGGCAAATTTATATAAGGCAAGTCGTGAGACTAAAGAGCTTTTGGCAGAGTCTCAACAGCTGGCATTTTCTTTGAATGCGTGGATTAGAGATGTTTTAAAAGAACCTGTTGAGGTTAAAAAGCAATTTGGTTTTGTGCCTGTCTATGCGCAGCTTTGTGGGCGACTTGGGCTTGCCGACGTTGACGTGCTCACAGCTTATACCTTTACCGTTTTAGAAAATCAGGTTCTGGCTGCGGTAAAAACGGTACCTTTAGGGCAAATGGCTGGACAAAGAATTTTATGGCATTTACATGGTTTAGTGCCTCAAGCTGTGGAAAAAGCCTTGCAGCTTGTTGATGAGCAATTGAGTAGTGCTTTACCCCGTTATGCAATGCTGAGCATGAAACACGAAACACAATATTCACGGTTATTCAGATCTTAAGTTTAGGAAAGAAGGATAAAAATCATGACAGAACGTAGTCCATTACGAGTTGGAATTGGCGGACCGGTAGGTTCGGGTAAAACTGCGCTTACACTTAATTTATGTTTAGCCTTGCGTAATAAATACAACATGGCTGTGGTGACAAATGATATTTATACCAAAGAAGATTCAAACTTTTTAACCCGTAACGAAGCGATGTCACCAGATCGTATTGTGGGTGTAGAAACAGGTGGTTGCCCTCATACAGCAATTCGTGAAGATGCTTCAATTAACTTGGCTGCAATTGATGATTTGTGTGAAAAATTCGAAGGCTTAGAACTTATTATCATTGAAAGCGGTGGCGATAATCTGGCTGCAACATTTAGTCCGGAGCTTTCTGATTTAACTCTATATGTGATTGATGTGGCAGGCGGAGAAAAGATTCCTCGTAAAGGTGGGCCGGGTATTACCAAATCAGATTTACTGATTATTAATAAAACGGACCTTGCGCCAATGGTCGGTGCAAATCTTGATGTGATGGATCAAGATGCAAAACGTATGCGCGGAGAAAAACCATTCTTATTTTCAAATATGAAAACCCAAGATGGTCTTGAAGAAATCATTCAATTTATTGAGAAACAAGGGCTGTTTAAAGCTTAAGGAGAGATTATGAACTTCATTAAAAAATGGGGCATAGGGCTCCTCGCATTATTGCCGGCACTTGCAATGGCACACCCAGGACATGATCATGAACATTCGGGTTTTATAGCAGGTTTTATTCATCCCTTTACTGGTTTAGATCATTTAGTCATGGCTTTGGCTTTTGGTGTTCTACTCTGGTCAGCAGCTAAGCAATGGCAAATTGCAGGTGTCATGACTTTGAGTGTTACTCTAATTACTGGCTTTTTAATCGGTGCTCAAGGCTTAGTCCCTGTAAATGTTGCTGAATATGGAATTGTTGCTTCTTTAGTTGTTACAGCAATTGCACTATGGACAAAATCAAATCGGATTTTACCTATCGCTGCGGCATTACTTGCGAGCTTTCATGGCGTAGCGCATGGTGTTGAATTAGCACATTCAGGCCATGTCGTTGCATTAGTAATGGGTATGGTTTCAGCTATGGTTTTAATTTATTGTGGTGGATTGGCATTGGGTGCTGCACTTACACGATATGTGCCATATGGCAAAAAAATTGTTGGCGCCTGTGCAGCAGTTGTTGCAGTGATTGGATTAAGTTAGTCATCATTTCGAAAGTAAAAGGTAGCATTAGGCTACCTTTTTTATTCAGCTACTTTTTTGATAAAGCCCTGCGTGAACGGTTCCAGCTTTTGTTGTCTTAACTTGTTGCCATGTTGAAGGGAGGAGAAGTTGAGATAAATCTCGATCAGCTTCAACATAAATATACCCATTCTTTTTAATATGGGGTTCTGCCAAGTTCGAAAGCTCTTGCCATAAATCTAGACTATAAGGAGGGTCTAAAAACACAACATCAAACTGTTCTTTTAAACGGGGTAAAGCTTGCTGAGCAGTTGCATTGATTAAATGACAATTTTGGGCTTTTAATAGCTCAACATTATCTTTTAAAAAACGTGCCTGAGTTTTGTCTGGTTCAATCATATAAACTGACGCAGCACCACGTGACAACGCTTCAAAACCTAATGCGCCAGAGCCTGTGCACACATCAAGGACATGCGCATTTTGAATATCCCACATGAGCCAGTTAAATAGAGTTTCGCGGACTCTGTCTGGCGTTGGGCGTAAACCATCAATGCTAGCGAAGGGAAGTACTCGTCTTTTCCATTCGCCACCAATAATGCGCAATTGATTTTTCATTATTCATCGACCTCATTGGTTGCAGGGCGAGCTGGCGTAGCCTGTGGTGTTGAGGCTGCGGGTGTAGTTGAAGTAGCTGATGCTGCTGGAGTAGAGCTCGCAACTTCGCCGCCGCTTGATAGCTCACCTGGCTTAATTCCAGCAGTCATTAGTCCACCATTGACTTGATGGTTTGCTGGTCGAACTGGGTTTTTCTTACGAGTTAATAACCAGTAATCAAAAATAGGTCTTGCAAGTTGAGCAGCAGAACCACCATGACGACCATTTTCCCAAATCACGGCAATCGCAATTTCTGGCTTATCAGCAGGTGCAAATCCAACGAATAAACCATGGTCAAGTTGGCGTTCGCTTAGGGCTGCTTCATTGTAGCGTTTACCCTGTGCAATACTTTTAACCTGCGCAGTTCCTGTCTTTCCTGCAATTTGATAGAGAGGTGTACGAATGCCTCGACCAGTACCTGATTGAATTACATCAATCATGGCATCGCGCATTTGAATCCAGTCTTCATCTGTTCCGTTGAAGTTGATTTTGCCATCAGGTGCATTACGTACAGTAAATGGTTTTGCACCATGCGTTGCACGTAAAACATGAGGGGTGACATGAGAACCATGATTGGCTGTAATTGCAGTCGCCATAGCAAGTTGTAAAGGTGTCGCTGTAAATGCACCTTGACCAATACTCACCGAAATCGTTTCACCTTTCATCCATTTGGCTTTGCGAGTACGCATTTTCCATTCAGGATTTGGGTAAAGACCTTCACTTTCACTTGGTAGGTCGACACCTGTTTTTTGACCGAACCCAAATTGACGCATCCATTGGTTCATTTGATCAATACCCATTTGGTGGGCAAGAATATAAAAATAGGTGTCACATGACATAATGATGGCTTTATGCATGTTTACGATACCATGACCGGTTTTTTTCCAGTCGCGGAACTTATGCGAATCGCCTGGTAAGTGGAAATAGCCTGGGTCAGAAATGGCCGTTGACCAGTTTACAATACCGTAGTGTAAGCCGCCCATCGCTTCCATTGGTTTAATGGTAGAACCTGGTGGGTATGCACCTTGCACCGCACGGTTATAAAGCGGTTGATCTAAATTATCCCGTAAAGAACTATAATCTTTATGGTTAATACCCGTCACAAATAAATTAGGGTTGAAACTTGGACTAGATACTAAAGCCAGAATTTCACCCGTACGAGGGTCGATAGCAACAATGGCACCACGACGGCCTGCGAGCTGTTGAGATGCAACAACCTGTAAACCATAATCTAAAGATAAATAGAGGTCATTGCCGCGAGTAGGATCTTTACGGCCTAAATGGCGCAATATGTTACTATGAGCATCTGCTTCAACAGATTCATAACCTGGTGTTCCGTGTAGCAAATCTTCATAGCTTTTCTCAACGCCAATCTTTCCAATCAGGTTGGTTCCAGCATATAAATCTTTATCAATACTTTTTAATTCTTTATCGTTAATACGCCCTACATAACCAATCACATGAGCAAATAACTCACCGTGTGGATAGTAACGGGTCATTTGTGTTTCGATTCTTACGCCGGGAAATTTATATTTAGCTTCACTGAACTTGGCAATGTTGGCTTCGGTTAGATTAAGTTTAATTGCGACACGTTCAGTTTTTCGAGCAGTTTTTATACGACTTTTGAAGCGGTCAATATCTTCTTGTGTTAAATCTAAAATAGGCTGTAGCTGCTCAACAACACCATCCACATCTTCTACATCTGTTTTACTTAAAGTTGCTGTAAAAACAGGATAATTATCTGCCAGTAATACACCATTTCGGTCATAGATATAACCACGAGCAGGTGGAAGTGGCTGTAAACGAATTCGGTTTTTATCTGATGCGGTAGAAAACTCGTCGTAGTGAAAAATTTGCAGATAAGCGTATCGGCTAATCAACACTAATAAGCAAACGATAACAAGACCTACGGCAAAAAAGATTCGTCCTCGATAAATGCGCTTTTCTTGCTGGATATCTTTTAAAGGAAAGTGCTGCTTCATAAGGATCGACTTAATGACATAGGGTGGAAAAATAGCTGCTTATTCTAACGCAAGAGCGCTTAAAATATTGCATAATTTTCAAAGTTTCCGTGCATTTCGATAAGATACGTTTTGACTTTGCAGACAACAAAATTGTAGATACTTGTATATAAGAAGCAAAATAATTCTGTTAAAGTCTCTCATTCAATAGAATAGGGTTGTTCTCACCATACGATTAGGGAAAATGGAGAAAATAATGAGAAAAATTTATCCCTTACTTGCAGTTCTGACGGTAAGTAGTTGGGCTCATGCTCAAGACTATTCGTTTCTTCCAGAAGCAAAATTAGCAGGCCATACTGCATCTACGTGGAATGTGGGTGCCGGTTTTACACAAAAACTATTACATTTAAACGGCGAATGGGTAAACCCTTATGGTATCGCCTATGCCAAAGTTGGCGCATTTTTGAATGGTGATAAAACTGCTGGTGGCCAAGTCGGGTTTCGATATCCGTATTATCTTACCGGCACGGATAAAAATGGTTACTATATTGGTTTTTATGCTGGGCATCTCGATAGTAAAGAGGTCGATGGTGAGTATAAATCCCGTTTAGGCGCTGGCGTCGATTTGGCCTATGTATTGTTGAATTCAGAAAGAATTAGTACTTTTAGTGTGGGTATTGGCGCGGCGGAAAAACTAACTGACCAGAATGGGGCAGTTGCTGCGGATACTAAACCACAAATTCAATTTTCTTATTCTCTAAGTTTTGGTTTATAAAACAAAGCAGTTTATCGTTAACTCGCCATAAGCAGAGCACAAATAAATACGAGAGTCTTACATGTTAGAGTACGTCAGCGGATTGTGGCAGACCTTTTTACACAGACCTGATTTTTGGGCCGTTTTAAGTATTATTCCAGTCACTGCCTTTGTTACATGGGCACACGTTTGGATGGCTTTAAAAATGGTGTTTTACCCAATTAAATTTTGGGGATTCCATTTAGGTCCATTACCAGTAGGTTGGCAAGGTATTGTGCCACGTAAAGCCGGACGTATCTCGGGTATTATTACCGACAATACATTATCTAAGCTAGGTTCATTGCGTGAATTTTTAGAAGCAATGGACCCTGAAGATATGGCACGTATTATTGGTGAGCAGGTGGGATTTGAACTTGAACATCTGATTGATGAAGTCATGATCGATCGTAATGCTGTTCTTTGGGAAAATTTACCTTATTCAATTAAACGCCGTATTTATGCACAGGCGCATAAACAATTACCAGGTGTATTAAGAGAATTAGTGACTGAGCTGACCATGAACGTCGAGTCACTGGTTAATATGCGTGAAATGGTGGTGAGCCAGATGGAAGGTGACCGCCGTTTAATGGTACGCATGTTCTTAAAAGTTGGGCAAAAAGAAATCAACTTTATTTGGCATATTAGTGCTTTAATTGGAATGTTCTTTGGTATTTTCCAAATGATTGTTTGGTTTGTCGTACCTTGGCACTGGACTGTACCGTTTTGGGCTTCAATTTGGGGCTTTTTAACGAACTGGATTGCGATCTGGATGGTATTTAATCCGATTGAACCACATTATATTCGTTACCCACAGATTTTTAGATTAACAAAAGATCGTAAGTTCCCTTGGATTGTACCCGTTCTTCGGATTGGGACTTATAATTTCCAAGGTGCTTTCATGAAGCGTCAAGAGGAAGTCTCTGACGTGTTTTCAAGCGTAGTAACAGAAGATTTAATTACGTTAAAATCGATTATGACCGAAATGATGTATGGGCCGCGTAAAGATAAGACCCGCCGCATTGTGAAGCGTCATATTAACGAAATTATGGAAACACCGTTAGTTCGTACATCTTTACAGCTTTCTTTAGGGCCAAGAGAGTACGCAAGATTAAAGACGGACTTGATTGATCGTTCAATTGAAATTACGATGGGACCCGTATGTGACCCAGCGCTGAACGCAAGCCGGGCACAGAAGATTTTTCAAATGTTTAAAGAGCGTATTCGCGAACTGACACCAAAAGAGTTTCAGAATTTATTGCGTCCTGCATTTCAGGAGGATGAATGGATTCTTATTGTACTAGGTGGGGTAACCGGATTTATTGCTGGTACAATACATTTGTTTGTGGCTTTCTTATAATTCGACGTCGGGCAGGATCTATTGAAGATTAACGAGACTTTTTCTGCCGGACTTCATATTCATTGTTTTAAATGAGGATGTTTTTTATGCGCATTATTTTACTCGGACCACCTGGAGCAGGCAAAGGGACTCAGGCTCAGTTGATCTGTAAGCGCTACAATGTCCCACAAATTTCAACCGGTGATATGCTCCGTGCTGCAATTCGTGAAGGTACTGAATTAGGTCTAAAAGCTAAAAGTGTAATGGAATCTGGTGGTTTGGTTTCAGATGAACTTATTATCGGTTTAGTAAAAGAACGTATTGCTCAGCCTGACTGTGTAAATGGCTGCATTTTCGATGGTTTCCCACGTACTATTCCACAAGCTGAAGCTTTGGAAAAAGAAGGGATTAACATTGATCACGTGATTGAAATTGATGTTCCTGACGAAGAAATCGTACAACGTCTTTCTGGTCGTCGTCAGCATCCAGCTTCTGGCCGTGTTTATCATACAGTTTACAATCCACCTAAAGTGGAAGGTAAAGATGATGAAACTGGTGAAGATCTTGTTCAACGTCCAGATGACCAAGAAGAAACAATCCGTAAACGTTTAGCTTCTTATCATACAGAAACTGAGCAATTGGTTGGATTCTATCAAAGCCGTGCTGCATCTGGTGAGAATGCACCAACTTATGACAAGCTTGATGGCTTGCGTACAATTGAAGATGTACAAAAAGATTTGTTCAACATCTTAGACAAATAATTTAATATTGTTTGTGATAATGAGCCCTCTTTGTGAGGGCTCTTTTCTTTCATTCAGTGCAGGAGAACAATATGAAAATCATATTGATTTTGGTGGTATTGCTAAGTCTGGCACTCGTTATATTTTTAAGTTATCAGAGCTATAAAATGCTTAGACAGGTACAAAAACAAGCAAAAGAAGGGCGTAACGAGAAAAAACGTCTAAAGTAAGATTGACTGGGTATATTACCTATACCCAACCATATTTTTAAGCTTCAATATTTTTAATAGCAATTTGCTTTTGTGCACCAAATTCAAAGCGATCAGGCCAGTTGCAAACATCTGCAACTACACATTCAGCACATTTAGGTTTACGGGCGATACAACAATAGCGGCCATGCAATATGAGCCAGTGATGTGAATCTAAAATAAATTCTTTAGGAATGACCTTAATTAAGCGGTGCTCAACTTCAAGTACATTTTTCCCTACGGCTAAGCCAGTTCGATTTCCCACTCGGAAAATATGGGTATCAACAGCCATAGTCGGTTGCCCAAACGCTGTATTTAAAACAACATTTGCGGTTTTACGTCCGACGCCTGGTAAAGCTTCCAAATCTTTTCTATTGCTTGGAACTTCGCCGTTAAATTGTTCCATTAAAATCTTACAGGTCTTAATGACATTTTCTGCTTTAGCGTTGTAAAGGCCAATTGTTTTAATATATTCCTTTAACCCATCTACGCCCAAGTTATAGATTTTCTCGGCTGTATTAGCCACAGGGTAAAGTTTATCAGTTGCCTTATTCACACTCACGTCGGTCGCTTGAGCTGACAACATAACTGCAATGAGTAACTCAAAAGAAGATGAGTATTTTAACTCGGTTTGAGGAGACGGCCGTTGTTCACGAAGGCGTTCAAAGAAAATTTGAATCTGCTTTTTCGTCATATTTTTGACAGCCATTCAGACCTCCTGTAATTGCATGAGTTGCTGTTGTAGTTCTTCAAGTTGAAGTCGTTTTTTAGCATCTTCACGTATACTTAACTGTTTTTCTAGTTTCTTAATTTGTGTACGAATTTTAGCTAACTCAATTGTAGTTTTAGCATCAGTTGGCACAGTCTCTTTAGGTTTCTCAATGAGTTCAATTGAAGGTAATTCATCAAGTGCCTGAGAAAACTGCGCAAATAGTTGAGTATCAATTTCAGCACGTACCACTGGACCTTTACGGTGACTGCGACGCTTTTCTTCACGCTGAATATGAGCGTAATAACGTTGTCTTAAATCATTTTGTTCCGCAGTACGTTGTTGTTCATTTGGTAATGCTTGCGTGTCTTCGACCAAATCAATGCAATCTACCGGACAAGGTGGAATACATAGCTCACAACCCGTACATAAGTCAGTCAAAATGGTATGCATGAGCTTACCACTGCCAATAATAGCATCTACAGGACAAGCACTAATACATTTGGTGCAGCCAATGCATTCATCTTCACGAATAATTGCTTTCATTCGCTGTGGGCGGCCATCTGTTTGTACAGGCCATACGCTACTTTCTGCAGTTAATGGAGAGCGATTTAATAGATTTGCGAGTGCATCAGCAACAGGTTGTCCACCTGGAACACATTTATTTGCTTCTTCACCTTCAGCAATCGACTTTGCGTAGGGTAGACATCCATCACGATGTCCACATAGACCACATTGTGTTTGTGGTAATAACGCATCAATCTCGCGTATGAGAGAAATAGATGAATTCATAGTGGGCAAATAGCTTGGTTAAAACGATGCGATAATGAAGAAAAACCTAAGTAAGGTCAATGGATTTTAACGAATTTATCGGGTTTTTAATTGACCTAAAATGTCGCTAATTCTGCACAATAATAGATCAATAAAAGTGAAAAGTTAAATGACTATTTCTTATCTTTAAGTAGTTTTCCTAAAAATAAGTTTTTGATAATTAAGGTGAATAAAATAATTTAAAATAACTATTGTTAAAATTGATGGAAAGGGATTTAATATTTTGCTGCTAAATGATGCATTTAATAATGTATTGCACCAATTTAATTCATTACTATGCTGAGGACCGTGCATTGAAATATAACAACCTGAATGAATTCCTGAATTACGTGCAAGCGCGTGATCCGCATCAACCTGAGTTCTTACAAGCTGTCGAAGAAGTAATGACGAGTTTGTGGCCATTTATTGAAAAAAATCCGGAATATGCAGAGCAGGGTTTGTTAGAACGCTTAGTTGAACCTGAGCGTGTGATTCAATTTCGTGTTTCATGGATGGATGATCAAGGTCAGACTCAAGTTAACCGAGCTTTCCGTGTTCAATACAATTCAGCAATTGGTCCATTCAAAGGGGGAATGCGTTTCCACCCATCGGTCAATCTATCAATTTTAAAATTTTTAGGTTTTGAGCAGACTTTTAAAAACTCACTTACCACTTTACCAATGGGTGGGGGAAAAGGTGGTTCAGATTTCGATCCTAAAGGTAAATCTGATGCTGAAATTATGCGATTCTGTCAGGCATTAATCATTGAGCTTTATCGCCATTTAGGACCAAATACTGATATTCCTGCGGGAGATATTGGTGTGGGCGCGCGTGAAGTCGGTTATATGGCTGGCATGATGAAAAAACTCAGTAATGACACCGCTTGTGTCTTTACTGGTAAGGGAATTTCATTTGGTGGTAGCTTAATGCGCCCTGAAGCAACTGGCTATGGTACGGTTTATTTTGCAGAGGAAATGCTCAAAGCACGTGGACAATCTTTTGCTGGTAAAACTGTTTCAGTATCTGGCTCTGGTAACGTTGCACAATATGCAGCAGAGAAAGCCATGTTCTTAGGGGCAAAAGTTGTTACTTTGTCTGACTCTAACGGCACGGTTTATGTAAAAAATGGTTTTACAGATGAGTTGCTTGTTGAAGTCATGGAGCTGAAAAACATTAAACGTGGTCGTATTTCCGAGTTTGCTTCTAAACATGGTTTTGAATATTTTGAAGGAAAAACGCCGTGGCATATTCCTGTCGATATTGCTTTACCATGTGCTACGCAAAATGAATTAACAGGTGAAGATGCTAAAACGCTTATTGCAAATGGCGTAATTTGTGTGGCTGAAGGCGCTAATATGCCATCTACACTTGAAGCAGTTGAACACTTCATTGAAGCTAAAATTTTGTATGCGCCAGGAAAAGCATCTAATGCGGGTGGGGTAGCAACATCTGGTTTAGAAATGTCTCAAAATGCAATTCGTTTAAGCTGGACACATGCTGAGGTCGATGAACGTTTACATGCAATCATGAAAGACATTCATGCCAATTGTGTAAGATATGGTACTAAAGAAGACGGTACTGTTAATTATGTTGATGGTGCCAATATTGCAGGTTTTGTAAAAGTGGCTGATGCAATGCTTGCTCAAGGTATTTTCTAAAAATAGAAATAAAAAATCCGATGCAAAAGCATCGGATTTTTTTTAGTCTAAAAACTTATTTTTTAGGTTTTTTAACTAATTCTTGCTCAACAACCATATCTAATACATCAGCTTGACTAGATTGGTCTGCTGCTGGGTTTTTCACTTCAAAACGTTTTACACGTAAAATTACGCGTTGATCTGGATTGTGCTCAAAACCTTCAATTTGGCCATAATATAATGACCAGTTTTTGTCAGCGTAAGTTTTAACGCCTTTGTCATCATATTTAATTTCACGAACTTGCATACAAGTTTGTGGTGCAACACCAGTACATGATTTAGTTTGTGGAGCAACTTCTAGGAAAACAGTTTTTCCTTCAGATTGATATTTTGCTTCAGGTGTCATTTTACCAGTAAAGGTATATTTTTGACCTTGAGCATCAGATACCGTTAGTGTTGGTTGATCAACGTTTGTGGTATTGAGTTCAAACGGAACCGCACGTTTTTGGAAAAGGCTGCTAGAAAATTGTTCCTGTTTCATTAAAGCAGGTTCACACGCCATCATTGTTGACATTACATCAGCAGTTACGATGGTATTGTTTTCAACTTTCCAAGTTGTTCCTTGGCGGTTACAACCCGTTGCGATCGATAAACGGTCGTTGGTAAAGTTAAGAACGATAGGTTTTTTTGTATTTTCAGGCTGATAAGACCAAGAGTAGTCGGTTAAAGCTTGAGTATTCACTGCTTTTTGACCTTGGAAAATATGTTTTTGACCAGTTTTGTCTGTCACGCTTAAAATCACCTGACCATTATTGTTGCTAATTTCGATTGGTAATTTTGCGTCACTAAAGATGCTATTCGACAATTGTTCTTGTTTCATTAAATCATCTTGGCAAGCCATCATTGTTGAAACAAGGTTAGAAGTAACAAGTTGGTTACCTTCAACTTTCCAAGTACCGCCTTGGCCATTACAACCTGTATTGATTGCTAATTTGCCATCTGCATTAAAGTTAAGGATAAGTGGTTTAGAAGCTTTTACATTTTGATAAGTCCAAGCATATTCACCTAAAGTGGCTGCAAGGTTTTGTTGTTGCTCAGATACAATTGGAGCAGGAGTATTGGTAACTGTTTGACACGCCATCAAAGAAAAAGGTAATAACGCAAGAATTAAATATTTAATTTTCATTTAAAAAAACTTCAAGTAAAAAAACAACAGCAATAAGCTTAAAACATTCTTAAAAAAAGAAAATGTAAACATTTGATTGTTTCGGTTTTTAAAATGTATAAGTTTGTAAGTTATTCTAATTTTCAACAAGAATGATGGTATACCCCGAAAAACGGGGTATTTGCTAATAATTAATCAAAACGATAGATATCCATGCCTAGCGAGCCCATTGTGAAGCTGCTGTGAACAATCGTAAAACGATTGCCTGTACCCATAGCAAAAAACAATGGGGCAAAATGTTCAAGGGTCGGATGATTACGTTTTACATACGGCAACGATTGCCAGTCTAGTACGCCATCATAATCTTGATGGGTAAGTTTATTCACAACAGCATTTCTAAACGTTGAGGCCCATTCTGGAACTTTAGAGTTGTCTCCTTGCCAAGATAGCTCTGCAAGATTATGAGTGATACTGCCTGAACCAATGAGTAAAATCTGTTTGTCACGTAAAGGCGCGAGTGTTTGTCCTATGCGATAAATTTCTTGTGCGCTTAAATTGGTTGGCAAAGAAATCTCGACCACAGGAATGTCAGCATCAGGATACATATGCAATAGAGGCATCCATACGCCATGGTCACGAGGGCGCGTACTATTCGCATGAGCAACTAAATGAGCATCTGCCAGTAATTTTAAGATTTCTTCAGCAAGTTCTGGTTGCCCAGGTGCGCTGTAGCGAATTTCATATAACTCTTTAGGAAAGCCGCGGAAGTCATGCCATGTTTCAGGGCGAGTCGAAATACTCACTTCAAGTGCTTTACTTTCCCAATGCGCAGACATCACAATGATTGCCTTTGGTGCTGGAAGATTAGCACCTAAGCGGTGTAGAGCAGGGCCTACTTGTTCTGGGTCAAGTGCAAGCATGGGTGAACCATGTGAAATAAACAGTCCGGGGAGGGTTTGTAGTTCCATTGCATTACACCTGAGTTAAAAAGCAGAATAATAGTTATTATGCCAAAATCAGGACATGTTAAAAGTATCCTGATTTCAACGGATTGTTCCTAAAATGAAACGGTTGTTGTTTTTATGCACGGTGATAGGGATGATTATGATTAATACTCATTGCCCGATATAGCTGCTCAATGAGTAAAACACGTACCAAAGGATGGGGCATTGTGAGTTTTGAAAGTGACCAATGCCATGCAGCAGCTTTACGCACTTGATCTGATAAACCATCTGGTCCACCAATAGCGAGTACTACATCATTACCTTCAAGCATCCACTGTTTCATGGTGTCAGCCAGTTTCTCTGTGCTGAGTTCTCGGCCACCGACCTCTAGAGCAATTAAAGTTTCATTCGGTTTTAAAGCATTTAAAATACTTTCACCTTCAATTTGACAATATTTTAAAATATCCGCTTCTGAATCATTCTTACCACGTTTGGCCATAGGAAGTTCAATGACTTGAGTTTGCACAAAAGGTTGAATACGTTTGAAGTAATCTTCAAAACCAGTGAGAACCCAAGCAGGCATTTTTTGACCAATGGTCAGAATACGAATTTTCATATTGTCTATTCATTTAAAACAGCTGGCGCATTATACCTGAGGAAGAGATAAGTTCGTGGTAGTAAAATAGGCATAAAAAACGCAGTCCAAAAAACGGTGTTGGACTGCGATCAAATGATCATCTGTCTGGAGTTCAGATGATCATAGAGAATAAAACAAGGCTATCTATAAAATAATAGATAACGAAGAATACTTAATTTAATTAAATACTCTTAATACCTATTATGAGGATGGTTGGATATTTTTCAATCAAATTGTGTAACAAAAAAAAGAGAGCCGAAGCTCTCTTTTTTCATATTTTAATTAGTGACGTGCTGCTTTTGAACCTTCCACCGGTTTTACAATCGGTGTTTTAGGTAAAGGCTTTGGCATCGAAACTAATGCTAAAGGTAAGATGTCATCAATACTTTTCACAGCTTTGATTTCTAAACCTTCTTTAACATTCGCAGGAATTTCTGCTAAGTCTCGAACGTTGTCTTGAGGAATGAAGACGAGCTTGATTCCACCGCGGTGTGCTGCAAGAAGTTTTTCTTTTAAGCCACCAATACGCATTGCACGACCACCTAAGCTTGTTTCACCAGTCATTGCAATATCAGGACGAATCGCAATACCTGTAAATGCTGATACAAGCGCAGTTGTTAATGCTAAACCAGCAGATGGACCATCTTTTGGTGTTGCACCTTCAGGTAAGTGAACGTGTACATCAGTTTCTTCAAAACGAGAAGCTTCAATACCTAGTTCATCGGCACGTGTGCGTACTAAAGTCATTGCTGTGGTAATAGACTCTTTCATTACATCACCGAGTGAACCAGTTGTAATGAATTTACCTTTACCTTTGACGGCTGCAACTTCAATAGTAAGCAACTCACCACCTACAGATGTCCAAGCTAGACCATTTACGCGGCCTACTTGCGCTTCATCTTCTGCAATACCAAAGTCAAACTTGTGTGGACCTAAGTATTCTGGAAGATTGGCAGAAGTCACATCAAGTTGTAAGTTTTTAGACTTTTTACTTACTGCTTCTTTTACCACTTTACGCGCAATTTTAGACACTTCACGTTCTAAACTACGTACACCAGCTTCACGTGTATAGCGCTGAACAATGTCACGAATCGCTTCTTCATGAATTGTTAACTCTTTTGCACGCAGACCATTGTTCTTAATCGCTTTTGGAACAAGGTAACGTTCAGCAATGTTAACTTTTTCATCTTCGGTATAACCCGGTAGACGAATAACTTCCATACGGTCAAGCAATGCCTCAGGAATATTCATGCTGTTTGCAGTACAGATGAACATCACTTCAGATAGGTCAAGATCAAGATCTAAATAGTGATCGTTGAACTTACTGTTTTGCGATGGATCTAATACTTCAAGCAATGCAGAAGCAGGATCACCACGGTAGTCTTGTGCCATCTTGTCAATTTCGTCGAGTAAGAACAGTGGGTTCTTCACGCCAACTTTTGTTAAAGACTGCACGATTTTACCTGGCATCGCACCAATATAAGTACGACGGTGACCACGAATTTCAGCTTCGTCACGTACGCCACCGAGTGCCATACGAACAAACTCACGACCTGTTGCTTTCGCAACTGATTCACCAAGCGAAGTTTTACCTACACCAGGAGGGCCTACTAAACATAGGATAGGACCTTTGAGTTTTTTAACACGAGACTGAACAGCTAAGTATTCAACAATACGATCTTTAACGTCATCTAAGCCGTAGTGATCTGTATCAAGAATTTCTTGAGCTTTCGCAAGGTTAATGCTGACTTTACTCGCTTTATTCCACGGCGTATCTAAAATTACTTCTAGATAGTTACGTACAACAGCAGCTTCACTAGATGCAGGTTGCATTGCTTTAAGCTTACGGAACTCAGCTTCAGCTTTTTTACGTACGTGTTCAGGTAAATCAGCTTCAGTAAGACGTTTTTCTATTTCAGCAACGTCATCTTCAGCGCCACCATTCATGTCAGAAAGTTCACGTTGAATGACTTTCATTTTTTCATTTAGAAAGTATTCACGTTGGTTTTTTTCCATTTGGCGTTTTACGCTGTCATGCAAAGTTTGTTCAATTTGCTGTTCGGCAGATTGATTTACCAAGTAGCTCATAAGCTCTTGCAAATGTGCTTCAAATTCATCGTGCTCTAAAAACTTCTGTTTAATTTCAATATTTAGAGGTACACGTGTTGCCACGAAGAACATAAGCTGTAGCAAGTCTTCAATTTTATTAGCAGCTGCAACGAGTTCACGTGCATTACGTAATTTTGCTTCAGCATATTGAGCAAATAAATTACGCAACTCTTGTAAACGAGTTTCTTGAGTAGCTTTATCTACGTTAATTGTCATTGGACTTAAGCTATGCTCAGCAGTCAAATGGCTATCTTCATCGATAATTTTTTCAAGCTTAGAGCGCTGTAACCCTTCAATCAGTACTTTAATGCAGTTTTCATCATTCTCATGATTTACAACCTGAACAATCTTAGCGACAGTTCCGTACTGATAAAGGTTATCGTGATCAATATCTTCTGTAAGCGAATCTTTTTGCGCAACTACAAATACTAAATTGTCACTGTTACGAGCCACATCAACTGCATTGATCGATTTTTCACGACCCACAAATAACGCAATTTGCATGTGTGGGTAGACCACTACATCACGTAACGCTAAAAGTGGTAATACACTTGGAACCTGAGGCTCTAAGTCAGTTTTTTCATTCATAATAAGTTCAGACATGGGCACTCCTAATGAGTGACAACGAGGTTGCCATGTTTTTTATAGTGATGTGTATTTCAAAAATTACAAGGGCCTCTCTATAGAAAATGTGGAAAAAATGACTAATTTAGTCAACTTTTTTATTAAAATATTATGAATCAACGGATTAATTCTTAAGAAGAATAAAATTTTGTAGAAAGGATAGGTAATTTAGCTTAATAATTATGAAATATTCATATAGTAAAAAAGACGTTTGGATGGAAAGTAACCATTTTCTTATGTCGTTTATCGGCATTGTATAATTAACAATAATGCAAAACTTATTTAATATTGAACATTAAATAGCCGTGTTACTATAAGTTGGTAAATCGGTCTGTCACGTAGAAGTAACCATCCTTAGGGTGGTTACTTTTATGATTTTAGGGGTATTAAAAACTTAAGACTAATTTTTAATTTTCATATAAATATTATCTTTTAAAATAATAAATATGTTGAGGGGTGAGTAAAGCATCTAAGGGTTGATCCCAGCTTTGACGTTTTAAAGTATGTTCAATAAATTGAAATTGATGAGCCATTCCCAAACGATAAGGCTTATGTTTTGCACTAGCCAATGTACGGTCATAATAGCCGCCTCCCATACCAATACGCGTACCGTAGTGATCACAAGCTAAAAGTGGCATTAACAGTAAATCAAGTTTTGATACATGTTTTCCTCTTGTTGCCATGGGTTCTTTCATACCCAATGGATGATGAGAAAAACGTCGATTAAAATATTGGTTTCTAGATATTTTTACCCAAACTAAATGTTGATTCATAGAACAAATCATAGGTAAATAAACTTGTTTATTTTTTTGAAAACATAACTTTATGATCAGATCTGTATGAACCTCTCCGAAGGCGTGCAGGTATAAACCAATTTTTTTTGATGAATGAAAAATAGCAAGACTGTTTAAATGACGCAGAACATTAAGCTGAGCTTTTTTTTGCTCTAAGGGGGACAAAGAGCGCCTTTTAGATCTTAAATTTTTTCTAATAAAACTAAGTTCATTCATGTGTAAATCTAACAAAGATTTGAGGTCTGTCGAGCAAAATTATACCTATTTTTCTTAAGTTTTATGGAAATAGAGGACTAATTAAGAAATAACTTTAAATTTACTTGATGCGAGGTATGTTCTTTAGCGATAAAAAATTCTATTTCTTTACGTATTACCAGTATTTATTTACATTTAATCAGATAAGAATATTTAAAAGGATGAATGTGAAATTGTTAAGCCTATGAAGTTAAAAATTTTAACCATTACAATAAGCGCCGTATTGATGCTAGGCGGGTGTACAAAACAAACAGAACCTGAAGCTGCTGAAGTTGACTATAAAGCTCAATTCGAAGAGTCTGACCGTAAAATTGGAGAGTTTTTAGATCAACTGGATAATCCGAATACACCACAAGAAGTTAAAGTCAAAATCTTGTGCCATGATTATCCTGAGGTTTATAAGACCCAATATATGCCTGCATTAATTAAAATTTCAACTAAACCTTATACCGAAGAAAAATTATTGTCAGATTTGAAGAGTGCAACTGATTACTACAAAGATGCCTTTGCGATTCGGTGTAACCAATAATTAATTGATGTTTTAACTCTCAAAAAATCCGATAAGTGTGAATTGATTGGCATTATTAAGTTGTGGTAAATTTCATTTTGTCTTTATAGTTGCTATTTTAGGGGGTTCTAGATATGGAAATCTTGAAATTCTTACAGAGTTTTAATACGGTTGGTACATACTTAACGATTGCTTCAACTGTTTTAGCTGGGCTTATTATTTATTTTTACGTGATTAATCCAGCGTAATCTTTTAAAAAGAAATAGTAAGAAATCTTCTATTTCTTTTTTTATAATTAAATTTTGTTATAAATTTCAAACTATAAAAATAAGGTAGGATCATGAAGTTTAAATTATTTTTTCTTAGTTTTTTAGCTTTAGGATGTCATGCCGACGACAAGTTAAGTGATCCTGATATTTGTAATGTAGTAAAAAAAGTCGCTTATACTGTCATGGAAGCACGTCAACAAAAAGTTCCATCTCAAGACTTGCAACAGATAGCGAATGGTCTTGAAGACTCAGAAGCCAAACAACTTTACCAAGATTTAATTAACTCGGCTTACTCTGCCAAAATATTTAGAACCAGTTTCTTTAAAAGAAAGGCAATAGAAGATTTTCAAGCAGGCTGGTATGAAGAGTGTCTGAGTAGAAATAAAAAAATAATATTAGAGAAGGCGGAGTAGATTAATCAGCTAAGCTGCAATTTAATGTTTAAAAAGAAAATTTTAGACTGAAAGGTCTGTATGGAAAGCTAAATTAAAATAAATATTTTGAATTTTTCTTAAAGTTAAAACTGAATGCTCCGAAGATGCCGCTGCATGTGTCGTTACCCTGAACCCGATGAGTTCTCGGGTAGAAAAGCATTTATAGCAACATGAAACAATATTAGATCATTTTTGAGTATACGAAAAGCTTTTTTAAGTTTATGTAATTTAATAAAAATATCTGAAACAATATTAAAACTTATGTAGTGATACGATAATATACTTTATTTGCCTACTATCTGCCTATTTCTGCAAATTTGCCTATTTTTCTTTGTTTTTAGCCTATTGTTTGCCTACTAAATTTTTACAATAAAAAAGGCGGTTATACCGCCATTTGTGATGTGGATTGGATGCGCTGCCGTTCAATATAAGCTAACACATCTGCTTTTTTATAAAAAATTTTTCGATAGTGGACTTTTGAAAAGGGAATACCACCACCTTCACAACGCTTTTTCTGCAACCAAGATGTCGAAACATCAAGTATGGCCGCAAGAGATTCTGGTGAAAACTCAGCATCATCATTGGCGGCATTGAACTTTTCAATCTCAGCTTCTTTATTAATACCTTTCATTTCTTTCATTCCTCAACTCCCGATTCACTTGCTTCCATCGCTTTATCAATAGCTTCACGTTTTGTTTGATGAACTGTTTCTGTTAAACGATCCCATCCATCAATCCAATAAACAGCATTGACGCAAAACCCTTCGCCGGTGCGCTCATAATTTTCATCAACATTTATGTCAGTACTTACAACCTTATTTTCTAAAAGCATGAAGTCTAAACGAGCTGTATCTTTTGCCTGATCTTCAGTAACGATGACATAACCTTCCGGCAACGCCTGAGTTTTTGACGCCTCCCAAATTAAACTTCCAGCAACTTCAATAATGTCATTAACATCGTTATTACTTAGATGAGCTGTAGCCTGGCGAAGGGTGGTCATATTTTTAGAAAGCCAATTATCATAAATTGGAAACTGTGGTGTGGATTTGACCGGTTGCTTACTCTTTAATAAATAAACATCGCCGTTTTTCTCCACTTCTAGCTCGGCCAAAATCTGTTTGATAGTTTTCGCACTTAGTTTGCATACAGTTGCCAATTGAGAAATAGTTAAGCCGTAAGTATCGCTTGCCAGTGCTTCAAAAACTTTAGCTTTATATTTTTTGAAATTAGTCATTTCATTGGCCTTTTTTAATTCTGCTGCTGTACTCATTTTCACTTTCTCCATGTAGCTTCTTTAAACTTTACATTGACTAAGCAAGCATCGATTTCTGAAGGATTAACATTGTCGAACTGGTGGTTCATGTGTGCACCTATTACTAACAAAATGCGCGTCATTGTTGAGTAGTGATATTTCATTGGCTTATCTCCAATGGTGCACCAGGTAATTGAGCTTCGCGGTTTTTATAGGCTGTCATTGCGTCATATTTTAGAGTTCCATTTTCAAGTAAACGGATCTCAGCGAATAAAGAGCGTAAAACATCAATATTCTGTGCAGCATGGATGCGCTCAATTAAAGGTCTTTCATTAAGCTCTTTAAGGCGCTTATACGAAGCATCTAGTAAAGGTTTGCGTTGTGATTCTGACCATTGACGAGTGCGCTCAAAGATCTCATTAACTTCTTCAGCGCTTCCAGCCATATCTATATCAAATGCTAATTCATCTACTAGTTCTTCTGAGTATGCGAACGAAGGGTAGTCTGGATCAGAATCAATTAAATCAAGCTGTGAAAGTTGTTCTTTTCGTTGCTCGCTCTGAATTTTCAATTCACTTAAATCTTCAGAAGTAAGATTTTTTGAGCTTGCTAAAATGGTGTCATTAACTTTGGCCAACTCATCCAATGTATTTGCCTGATCAATTAGACCGATAAGAACTGCTTTTGGTGCCGATGTTGTTTTATCGATGAAAGTTGTCTTTTCTATAACTTTCAATAAATAGTCACGTTCTTGATCTTCTAAATGCCCATTTGCACCAATTTTCCTCTTTACCGCCTGTAGTTCTTCAGCTGAAGTGCACGATTCAATCTCGCCGATAAATGAGTCATATAAAACAGAAAATACTTGCTCACTTGTTGTATCAGCTTCGTCCAATTCAATAAAATCCAGCTCAGTCAATCGAGCTTGTTTAGCAGCTTCAATTTCAGCTAATAGCACTTTGCTAAAGCCTTCTTTCTCAAGACTTGAACAAATGTTTTCGACTTCCTGCTCAGTATTGGCAATTTGCAAAGCATCTAATAGAGCTTGGTGCTGAAGATTATTTGAAGCTTGCGATGTTGCGAATCCATCAGTCGAAGAGGGTTCCAAAACTTCTGTATGAATAGGATCCTCAGCTTTAACTTCCTCAACTTGTTTTGGAGTAGCAGTCTTTGAAGATTTTTTCTTAGCTGTTTTTTGTTTTTCTGCACCGCCAATAGGTACGACACGAGTTTCATTTGTATCTACATCACGACCAACGGCTGCACAAAATGCTTTTAACTGGAGGCGAGCATTTTCTATATCTGCTTGAGCAAATCCATTTGAAACTGCTGTTTTGAGAGCTGCTGTTTCATTGAATTTGTACCAATAAATACTGCCAGTTGGCTCAATAAGATAAATGTCTTGATCTGGCTTAACATCATCAAGGGTTAGTGGTTGAGTAAATGTAATCCCGGCCAATTCAATTTTTGGCAGTTGGATACAATACTCATATCCAGGCAAAGAAAATACAGTAGCTGGGAACTGATCCAAAGTATCAAACTCACCATCGATGTGGCGGCAAAGAACAACTTTGCCGGTCATCAATGCATTAAAGGCTTCTTGATTTGAAATTAAATTAGTCATGTTTAGTTCCTGCCTTTAATCAGTGGTGTAGTGGTTGAGTTTGGTTTTTTTGCTGAAGAAGGGAATTAACTGCCCAACCCATTTGATCTGCACGAGCACGACAAGCGTTAACGATGCCAGCTGCATATTGAGAATTTGCAAAAGTGGCAATGGCTTTATCCAGGGTTGATGGATATTTAGCATTCTTGATACTGGTAAGCGCATTTGTATAACGCTGAGCTAATGACTGAGTGCTATTAGCATTGTTTGCCTGCGAGCTCTGATTAGATTGTTGGTTTTGATTACCGTTATTACGGTTGTTTTGATTTTTAGATTCTTGGTCCATTTGTTGATGATATTCATTAGTGTCATAGTCCTTAGTGTCATCAATAAGGAACAAGCCATTTAAAGCATATTTACGAGCATACGAACTCGATGCACCAAAGGTTTGAGCTACATCCATACCTTTCTTATTAACGTCAACGCCAGCGTGAGCCGTTACGGTAATTTCTTTGCCGTTAGCATCAGTAAAGACCGCTTTTGCTGTAATAACGACAACCGAGCCAACTTGCTGAACTTCGTCTGTAAGAACGAGTGTTGCACCTAATTCATTTAGATGTGGTTTAACTGCTTCAAGAATGTCTTCACAGTTACGGTATTTATATTTGCCAAAATCATTGGTTTTGTTTTTTGGAGCTTTCAACTCTTGTTGTATTTTATGTAATGCGTTGTTTTGATTAGTCATGATGCCACCCAATTAATAACGAGAGTTTTTATAAGCGATACGTTGCTCTGCGCTGTATCGTTGGGGTTGAGTACGGTTGTTTTGTTCAATAGCTCGGTGATAATTAACTCCACCTTTAAACTCAGGCTTGAACCATTTTTGGGATAGTTCATCCGTAGTAATAGGGCGGGGTTCGCTATCTTTAGAGTCTTTAACTAGCACGTTGTACCAATTAAACGGCTGTGCTCTTTTTCCACCTGTAAACTCTTTGTCAAAGTCTGGCGTAAAATCTAAAGTCAGCTTGGCCATATAAATTTTTGGACCAAGTCGAACATGGTAAAAACCTTCCTGGTCTTTAAAAAGAAACTGGCGAAAAGGTGTGGTGAAGGTCTTTTTCATGATTAAGCCTCCACCAAACGATTTTTTTCGATGAAGCCTTTAAGAAGGGCATTGATATTGCGGTGATCGTTGTAATCAGTGAAATCGTTGTATGACTTACCGTTTACATCGGTAATTTCATTGATTGTGAGCTGGGTAACATCAACAGCAGTAAATTCCGAACCTGGTACGCCGTAGCTATCTGGATGAGCCTCAAAGTCAAAGCTTACGTTTACTCGGAAGCCATCAAGTTTGATCACTGCAATACCTGATGTCTTACCTGTGATCTGGGCCGTTTGAACGCCGTATGAACTTGGTTGAGTTTGCGGTGAAAAGGTCTGGGTGTTTGTTGCTAAACTAGTTTGAGCTGTCTTGTATTCACAAGAAGCTAAACCAGCAATCAAAACAAGAGCGGTAACACCCGTAACTTTGATATGGTTGAATGGAATTGCATTTACGTTCATAATTGATCTCGCAGTTTGCAAAGCACATCGAAAGGTCAGAGAGTCGGTGTGCTTTTTTGTTGTCCGTGAGAAAAATATACCTGTAAGGTAAAATAAAGTAAATACCTGTGAGGTGAAATTATTGATTTAATTTTTTACTTATGAGGTGGAATTAATAAAATAGACAATAAAAAAACCCACAAATTTGTGGGCCTAATTTCTATAAGTTAATTTAAAATATTATTAATTGGCTTTTGGGTGATGCTGTTTGTGCTGACTTGGTGGAACAATATCAGTAATAGCAGTAATACTTTCTACCTCATCCATATCAAATGTTAACCGCTCTCCTCCATTTACTGCCAAAAGATTCAAAACATTGTTATGAATGCCTATGAATTCTTTAATTGTGCATCTACCGTCTTTTAAGCAAACTTGAACAAACTCAGTTGGAGTTAATTCTGCATCTGGGTCGCAAACCACATACCAGCCATTACGTATAGCAGGGTACATAGAATCACCTGTACCTTTAATTGCATAAGAACGATCTCCGGCAGTGTGAGTAGGAATGTACCCATCACCAGCGTTTCCATCGTACCCCATGTCTGTAAAATATCCGTCCATCCCCATTTTACTATATGCCTTAACTGGAACCCATCTTTTTGAAATAACTAAAGGTTTTTCGATAACACTAGAGAAAAGTACAGCATCTTCACTATCAGGAATATTATATTTTTTCTTAAATGCTTCTATATCGAGTTGTTTAAAACCAGTAGCACCCTGTGATTGCTGTGCTTCTTCAATTTGATTGTCAGACTGATCAAGGTAACCCCGCGGTTTATGAAAAGCTTCTTCAATCTTTAAAGCAGTTTCATCACCAATATTTTTGGTTGGGTTCTTTCCAATGTATTGACTCAACAACCCATAAGCCATTTCTATTTTTTCGGCAAATTCAGAACGAGTTAGTCCCGATTCCTTCATTAATTTCCTTGTATTACCAAGCCTAATTTCATGAATAGTCTTTAATTCACTCATTTTTCAATTCACCTCTAGCGCTGAACTCAAAAATACCTAATAGGTAGAAAAAATAAATACCCTAGTAGGTTGTATTTTATTTACCTTGTGGGTATATTTATTAAATAAAATTACCAGTGAGGTGTATTAATGCTTACTCTTCATAGCTATTGGCGGGGATTAAGTGAGAGCGACCGTCTCAAATTCTGCAAAGAGGCAGAAGTCACATACGGATATATGGAAACCCATTTAATCCATGCTCGCAAAAGACCAAGAATGGAAACCATTCAGAAAATGGTTGACGCAAGCAATCAAAAATTAACTCACGAAAGCCTATTTGATTTCTTTTTAGGTACATCAAAAACAGCTTAGGAAACAACATGAGCAAATTATCAATTGATCTATCTGCAAGCGCCAGAAATGACGCATCTCGTATATTGCATGGTCTTGATTCAAGCAACCAGAAAGAGATAGCAGAAAAATTAAAAGTTGATCCAAGCACAATAACTCGCCTTAAAACAGTTGAGAAAAACAATGGCTTAAATGAAATTGAAATGTTTTGCGAGTTATTGAGTCTACTTGGATTAAAGGTTGTTCCTAAAGATTATCAAAGCATTGATAAAGAAAGAGTGGCCGCTCTTTTAGTCATGTCTAAAAGCTGGATGAATCGTATTGAAACGGTGGATGACTTATTCCATGACGAAATCAGTGGTCAAAAGGAAAAACTTGGATATTAAAAAAGCCTGATTTCGTGGATCAGGCTTAGTTAATTCAATTACTGGCTAGAGGAACTGAATATGCAAACTAATTTACCAAATCAATCGACTAAAGACAAACTTTTAGAACAAAAGCGCCAGCAAAGTTATCAAAGCTGGCATGAACCCGCTTTAAGAACTCTGTCAGGTTTATTGGATGGTCGTAAGAAAAATTTAGCCCGTCAAAACCGTGATGTAAAAAATGCTGCTGTAACACGTGATGAGTTTATGCAATCGCTTGTAGATCAACATGGTGTACACGGAATTAATCTTTATCACGCTGGAGTAATTATCTCGAGCCTTTATAGAGCTAAGCGGATCCGATACTTAGGAACTTTCATTCAAATCATTGAGGAAGGTGAACTCTAGTGAGTAACTCAAAAAGTATTAAAGCCATGAGGTACTTAGATCATGAGTAAATTTACACCCAATTCTTTTATGGTGGCTAACGCATTTGTTGACGAAGCCATGAATAAAATTAGTGATGCTTCAGTGAAGATCTATCTGTTAATTATTCGCAAAACACGCGGCTGGACAAAGGAGAGTGATGCGCTCTCTTTGCGCCAATTAGAAGGTTTATCTTTAAAAAGCCGTCCTACTGTAATTAAATGTTTAACTGAATTAGAAAACGTGGGTTTGATTAAAAAACACCATCAATCTAAATATGGAAATGTTTATTCACCAGTAGATGCTTATTATTTAGGTAATCTAATTAAATTTCCGACCCGAAAAATCTTAGTAAAGACATTTATATTGTTCAATAAAGAGGTGGTTAAAAATTTTAACCACTTTGGATATGGTCTTAAATTAGATCACAAAGTAAACGGATTTTACTTAAAAACGAATGGAGAAAGTGCGGTACTGGTTAAAAATCTTTACCACCTTTACCCTGTGCATAGTTGTGTGGATAACTCACCAAGATGGTTAAATTTTTTTACCACCACAAACGGTAAGTGGTTAAATATTTTTACCGCAAGTGGTAAAGAATTTTTACCTCAAGTGGTTAAAATTTTTAACCCACAAAATACAACTATCAAAAGAAACTATCAAAATAAAAAAAATACGTGGTTTGTTTTGGAAAATTTGAAATATGAAATTTGTTCAATCAATCCATCAATCGATACCAACGAGATTTTTAATGCTCACTGGTTTGAAAGAGAGTTAAAAGCATTTAACGGGTTTAACGAAGATCGCAATCACTCCGATGATTACATGGTTAAATTTTTTGCAGAGTGGATGCTTAAAGCTCGCGCTAAATACGCAAAGATGAAAACACCAGCTCCACATTCATTTGAAAACAAAAACTCAAGTGGACAATCAACACAATCTGAAAACCAACTTCCTGATGTGATTACTTTCGCTTCAGAAAAACAGCTTTTCGCATTTGCTCGCCGCCTAGTAAACCATCCTAATTTTAAAGATTCATTTTGTCATAGCGGGGAATCTTGGATGGATGCAGGTAAACGCATGGCTCAAAAGCTGGTAGATCCAGAGCAACAAAAACCGTTTATTCCGTACTTAATCGAGATGGGTTTTAAAACTCAAGCAAAAGGAACTAGCCATGAGTGAGTTTGAGGGTAAATCTGGAAAGTGGGCTTGGGAGATTCAAAAAGAACAACAAGCGAATGTGGATGAGCTTAAAAAATCAATAAGTGAAATGGCTCAGAAGTACAGAGTTGAGGCACACGAATTAAGTCGTATTAGAGATTTTGAAAAGTCTCAGATGTATAGCCATTTTGCTAGGGAATTGGACCAGTTAATTAAGGGTAATGTTTGATGAGTAAGGTTTTAATTGGGGTGGATACTGGAGTACATACTGGATTTGCAGTTGCTTTTGACAAGGGCAAGGGTGGCCAACTACATGAGGTCGAAACTTTAACGATTACCCTGGCAATGAATAAAGTTTTAGAGCTGGCCGGGGAATATGGCAAAGAAAATCTAATGTTGTTTATTGAAGATGCCCGTTTGCGCACATGGTTCGGTAATGCAGATGCAAGACAAGCTCGTAGTGGTGCTGGTGTTCGTGAAGGGATTGGATCAGTCAAGCGTGATGCACAGATTTGGGAGCAGTGGTGTATCGAACAAGGCTTGAAGTACAAGATGATTCATCCAGCTGCGAATAAAACTAAAACAGATGCTAAGTATTTTTTAAAACTAACAGGGTGGGCAAAACGTACAAATGAACATGCACGAGATGCAGCAATGCTTGTGTTCGGGCGATATGCAAAGTTTTGATGTTAACAAGGGTTTTAACAAGTTGTTTTTTAATAATGGTAAAGGATAAAGGGTAAATAGGAAGGCGATTATGTTGGTTGAAAAGTTTGATTTTATTGAGTTACTTCGCCTTGCTATAGCTCAAAGCGAAGGTAAGGGGAAAATCACAAAATCCGTAGTCTTAGGAGAAATTGCTTTATTACCTACCGGGGCAAAAAAATGGGCTGAATTGCTTATTGAGCGAGTTGACTTTGAACGCATTACAGAGGTTACAGAAGCAAAAAAAATTTATGAGACCAGGATAATTGATGGAAAGGAAGTTAAGAAGCGTATTGATGAAATACCAGGCAAAGTAGAAATCAAAAAAGGTGATATTAATTCTGCTGATTTTTTCCGTGTTAGAAACGTCTTGGCTAGTAAGATCCATAAGGAAATGATCAAGAAGAACTTCAAGCCAAATAATTGTCAGGGCGACTTAACTAACGTGGCCAAAGGTTTATCGGAAGT
Organism: Acinetobacter sp. IRS14; assembly: GCF_034650275.1. Lineage (NCBI taxonomy): Bacteria > Pseudomonadati > Pseudomonadota > Gammaproteobacteria > Moraxellales > Moraxellaceae > Acinetobacter > Acinetobacter sp. IRS14. Next base: position 64,953 of record NZ_JAOVFN010000004.1, on the reverse strand, counting down.
TGTTTTACGTGGGCGGTTGTTTACTAAAGCAATGTGCAGCCATTGTCAGGGATTGGGTAAGCTGGAATTGTTTAATGATAAGGGATATCCAGATGGTTCAAAGTTTTGTGAAAAATGTGCAAGTACTGGAAAACGCCCTTATACATTGCATGAGAAAATTACGATCGCAAAATTAAAAGTTTCAAAATCTGGTTATTCTGAACGTTATGAGCCATACGAATTAATTGCGGAAGCATGTATCGAAAATTGGGAAAACTGTATTAGAGATAGCCTTGCAAGATCGTTTCATTTTGAACCAGAAGAAATATCATTAGCTTGACTTAAACAGAACGGTTGAGTATAAGTATTTCTAAAATGGGCGCTTTATACATAGATCGCCAGACAAAATTTAAAGAGCTCGCCAAAATGGTGGGCTTTTTTCATTTCTGTGGTATAAAAATATCTCCAATAACAAGGGGATAAAAATGAGGATTATTACTTTAAAAGAAATTGAGAGTGGTGAGGAAATAAAAGTTCAAGAAATTGATAATTCTGAAGAAACTCAAGGCATTGATGGATATACAACAAGAGTTATTAAAACTAAGTGGATTTATTTAGATGGCGGTAGTGATGTCCCTTTTAATTTTCACGAAGAGTTAAGAAATGCAAATTTAAAGAGTTATATCGGAACTCATCATATAGTGGTTGATATTCAACATGTCAGTTAAAAATTAGCCGAGTGTATTACGGCACAAAAGGGCCCCGCTAAATATCGATTATTGGCGGGGCTTTTTACTTTATATGTTAAGCTGCCATTCATAATTTTATGGATTAGCTCAATGTATATTTGTATTGGCGGTGATTTAGACGGCGAAGTTGTTAATAACCGTGAAGGTACATTTTTTGAAGCCAGTGAAATAGATGCAAGTAAACAATCTACCTATAACCGCCAGAGTTACAAAGTTGGTGAAAATACATATCGGTTTTGGCTTTGTGCTGAATTGCCATATATGGAAACAACAGATATCGCCGGCAAATATTTAGCTGAAAAATACAAATACCTTTCTTGATTTTGATTAATGAAAAATGAAGCCCACCAATTGGTGGGTTTTTTATTGCCTGTTTGGAGATGCCATGCTTCAAAATATTGATGTAGAAATTAGGAAGACCGAGCAAGAATTAAAGCATATAGGCAGTTGCACAACCAAAGGCCTGACAGATCAAGAAATCGCTCACTTAGATGAGCGATTTTTTTTAGCTATTAAAAAGCTAAATTGGCTTAAAGGTCGCCGTGATGTAAGGGTGTTTGTATGGAAGCCACTAAGTATTTGCAACTCACAGGAAAGCGCCCACAGAAACCGAAACCAAAATACACGCCATTGCCAAAAGCTACAGAGAAATATTTAAAAGCTGAAGAAGATTTTACAAAGGCTTTAGATGTTCTTGAGTTTAAGTATGAAAAGAAATTTCAATTTAAATCTACAAAACATTGGCGCTTCGATTTCCATTTAATTGAGCATCGAATTCTTGTTGAAATTGCTGGTGGTCCTTGGTCGGGTGGACGAAAAGGGAAGCTTAAAAATAAAGCATGGAGTCTTGATCGTTACGATGTTGCTGAAGAGATGGGCTATACAGTTGTACGCTTGGAGTCAGCTACAAGGTTTAAGGTTAATGAATCAGGGCCTTTGCAGTTAAGAGTTGACTATGCGAGCCAATGGTTAAAAAACTTGAAGAGGCACATTTTTAATGGAACAGATCAGACCATTTCCTCCGGCTGATTTTATTGATCAGGCAGAAGATGAGCAGGCTACACGATTAATACCGGCACCAGATCTTATGGATTGGGTTTTTGAAAATTATCTAACAATAGATGGTGTTCTCTATAACCCAGACCATGACCATATTGCTGAGCTCATACATGAGAACGAAGGCTTTCTTGCATTTGCATGGGCATCACAAGCGTGCACGGTTAAAAAACAAATGGTTTCTGGCCAGTGCGAGAAAGTCATGTTTAACGTTGGTGGTTGGCGTAAAGCTCGCCAGGAACAACAAATGCGTGATTGGTTTGGTTATGTGCCGGTTTATCTCATCACTATTGATGCTAGTTTTTGCGAACAAGCAACGGACCGAGATTTTTGCGCTTTGATCGAACATGAGCTTTATCACATTGGTGTTGAGCGTGACGAAGACGGCGAGCCAATACTTGGTGAAATGTCAGGTCTACCAAAACATTATTTGGCTGGTCATGACGTTGAAGAGTTTGTGGGCGTGGTTAAACGATGGGGAGCAGACGAGAACGTGAAGCGACTTATTGAAGTGGCGAAGCAAGCGCCGTTTGTATCAGATGTAAATATTTCCAAGTGCTGTGGAACTTGCCTAATTAGTTGAGCCTTTTGGCTCATTTTTTTTGCCTTGTTTCCTTGATGAGCCTTGATGGATTTTGAATTATGGCGAAGCTAAAAAAAGCCGAGCAACTCTTTATAGTTCGGTCACTTGCGCAATTCATGACACCCACAGAAGTTGTTAAGGCCGTCAAAGAAACTTTCAACATTATTGTGTCACCGCAGCAAGTGGAAGCATACGACCCGACCAAGGTAGCCGGGCGTGACTTAAGGAAAGAGTTCAAGGAAGTTTTTGAGACTACGCGAGAGGAATATCTCAAACAGCCAATTCACAACATAAGTGGGGCAAATGACATTGTTCAGTTAAAAATCTTGAGTGACTTACTTTTTGCCAAAAAGAATAACGTGACAATGACAATTAAGATCGTGGACCAGATGCAAAAGATTGTGAAAGGTTTTTACGAGAAACGATTAGAAATTACCGGAGCTGGTGGCGGGGCAATTAAAACAGAAAATACTCAATTGCCTACGACTCCAGTATTTACACCAGATGAGCTTGAAAAACTCAGTCCGGCTGAGCTTTCGCGTTTAGTGATTAATGGAAAGCTATGACATACGCATTAGATGAAATAGCCCCTTTAATTAAAGAGTGGACTATTAACGTACGCTTGCCTGAAGTAATGACCGAGATGACACGGCGTTATTACTACAAGGCTGCAATTGAGCAAAACGAACTTAGTATTCAGGCGGAGTTATACAAGTGCCGTAAAGATCCAGTCCATTGGTTTAACAATTGGATTTGGACATATGACCCTCGTGGTATGGCATTTGGTTTGCCTGCCAACATTCCTTTTGTATTGAGACCTAAACAGGTTGAGCTTGTGGCGTGGCTAGAGGAACGTGAAAGCACTCAAACACACGGATTAATTGAAAAGTCCCGTGATGAGGGTATGAGTTACGTTGTGCTGGGTTTTTTCTTGCATCGGTGGTTATTTGTAGAGGGTTTTGCGGGTGGTGTTGGTAGTCGTAAGGAAGAGTTAGTCGATAAGAAGGGCGACCCTAAAACGCTATTTCACAAATTCCGTGACATGTTCAGCAAAATGCCCCAATGGTTGAAGCCTAAGGGCTTTGTCGAGAAAGTGCATGATAACTACATGCGAATCATTAACCCGGATAACGGAGCAACAATCACAGGTGAAGCGGGTGACAACATTGGCCGCGGTGGACGTACCACAATGTACTTTTTGGACGAATGGGCATTCGTAGAGCGGCAAGAAGCTGTTGATGCTGCTATTTCCCAAAACACGAATGTTCACATCAAAGGATCAACACCAAACGGTATCGGTGATCGTTTTCACCAGGATAGGTTTAGCGGTCGCTATTCAGTTTTTACAATGCCTTGGCGCGCTAACCCGGATAAGAACTGGACCGTAAACTACAACGGCAAAGAGATTCATCCGTGGTATGAAAAGCAGCTGGCCACGCTTGATGATGTTGTACTTGCTCAAGAAGTAGATATTAACTATGCAGCGTCAGTGGAAGGTGTATTGATTCCTTCAGCTTGGGTTCAAGCGGCAATCGATGTGCATAAGAAACTTCAAATTGAGCCTACTGGTGACCGTATCGGCGGTTTGGACGTAGCTGATGAAGGTAAGGATAAAAACTCATTTACAGGTCGTCACGGCGTTGTCATGAATTACTTGGCCACATGGTCAGGTAAAGGTGATGACATCTTTGGAACTACTCAAAAAGCTATGGATCTCTGTTTTGAGAAATCCATCGATACGTTGTTCTACGACGCCGATGGTCTTGGAGCTGGGTGCCGTGGTGATGCCAGGGTAATTAATGAAAAGCGCCGTGAGTTAGGTTTATCAGAAGTTAATGTCGAATCATTCCGGGGATCTGGTTCAGTTTATGATCCTGAGGGCGAAATGGTTGAAAAGCGTTTAAACAAAGACTTTTTTGCCAATTTAAAAGCACAGTCTTGGTGGTCGTTGCGGTTGCGCTTTCAGGAAACTTTCAGAGCACTCGAAGGGCGTGATTATGACCCAGACATGATTATTTCATTATCAACTGAAGATATAGATGCGAAGGAACTGGCATTGCTCACTACTGAGCTATCACAACCAACCTACACAAAAAATGGTGTTGGCAAAATCCTAGTTAATAAACAGCCAGATGGAACCGCATCACCTAACCGGGCAGATAGCGTCATGATTTGTTTTAACCCACAGATTGGCGAGCTCAGTGTCTGGGGCAAGCTATAAAGAGAAAGTTATGGGCTTAGTTAAATTTACAAAAGATTCATTCCAGAACTTTGCCGCTCGCGTTGGCTTAGGTACTGGAAACCAGCATGACCAGTCTGGGTATGGTTTTAACTTTTTAAGCCGTAACCGTTTAAAGCTTGAAGCGATGTACCGGTCATCTTGGGTAGTTGGCCAAGTGGTTGATGTTGTAGCTGACGATATGACACGTAAAGGTGTCAAATTGAGTGGCCTGTCAGATCCAAAAGAATCGGAAAATATAGATCAGGAGATGGATCGCTTACAAGTATGGGGGCGACTTAATAAAACAATTAAGTGGTCCCGTCTTTATGGTGGTGCCATTGCTGTCATGATGATCGATGGTCATGATGTGTCAACGCCGTTAAACACCAACACTATCGGCAAAGATCAGTTTAAGGGTTTACTGGTTCTTGATCGATGGATGGTTCAGCCAACATTACAAGATTTGGTAACAGAGTTAGGGCCGGATTATGGCACTCCACGATATTACGATGTTATTACCGATTCCGTTGGCTTGTGTAATCAAAGAGTCCACTATTCGCGCGTCATCCGTATGGATGGCGTTGAATTACCATACAATCAATCAATTGCTGAAAACCTTTGGGGACAATCAGTCATTGAACGGATGGAAGATCGTTTAACGATTTTTGATAGCGCTACTTTAGGCGCAGGTCAGTTGGTCTATAAGGCGCATCTACGGACATATAAAGTTAAAGGCTTGCGTAGTCTTATCGCTGGTGGTGGACAACTTTATGAAGCTCTCGTTAAGCAAATTAATCTGATCCGACAATGGCAGTCAAATGAAGGTTTGACCTTGATGGATGCTGAAGATACCTACGAATCCCATCAATATAACTTTTCTGGTTTAGATAATATCTTGCTGCAATTTGGGCAACAAATTTCAGGCGCAACTGGTATCCCACTTGTACGTTTATTTGGTCAATCTCCCGCGGGTTTAAATGCTACAGGTGAGTCTGATCTAGCCAACTATTACGACAATATTAACCAGCAACAAGAAGGGCGTTTACGAACGCCGTTGCAGATTCTCTATGCCGTGTTGCATATGTCTGTACTTGGTAAACCATTACCCGATTCATTTAGTTTTAAATTTGCATCATTGTGGCAATTAGATGACGAGAAGAAAGCAAACGTAGCGAAAGGCGTAACCGATGCTGTGCTTGCAGCTGAAGAAGGTGGACTCATTAAACGCTCAACGGCATTAAAAGAATTGCGCCAATCAAGTGAAGTTACGGGTGTTTTCTCTCACATTAGTGATGAGGAAATTAAAGAAGCTGATGATGAGGATCCACCGCCACCAGGTGAAGGTTTAGATGATGAAGAGACAGATAAATCGGATAACACCGCACCTAGCGAGAAAGACCGAGATACGATACAGCCAGCAGCTTAGAAAGATCGCTGGCTACGTCGATACCATTGTTAAAGGTTTCGATGTAAATGACCCTCGCACATATTCCTTAATGGCAGCTTCATTAAATGAGTATGCAAATACTCTCCACCATTGGGCACAGAATGCAGCAGGGCGAATCATTACCGATGTTGCATTACGTGATGAGAAAACTTGGCTCATCTATGCACAAGATCTTTCCCGTGGTGTGCGTGAACAGATCCGGAATACCGAAGTTGGTGCCGTATATCAGCAACTTCTAAATGACCAGGTAAGGCTTATTAAGTCATTGCCATTAGATGCAGCTCAGCGTATTCATGACCTTTCTACACGTTCGTTAATTGAGGGCAACCGTTCAAGTGAGATTGCCGGCTTGATTATGGCAACTGGCCGCGTCACAAGATCAAGAGCAAACACAATTGCACGTACTGAGGTTAGCCGAGCATCATGCGTATTTACTCAAGCTAGAGCCGAGAATCTAGGTTCAGAGGGTTATACCTGGCGAACTAGTGAAGACGGTGATGTTAGACCAAGCCACAAAGAGATGAATGGAAAGTTTGTCTATTGGCATAAGCCACCAACTTTAGACAAATTAACCGGGCATGCTGGGTGTTTGCCCAATTGCCGTTGTTATCCCGAGCCAGTAATTTTAGAAAATTAGTGCTATTATCTTGATCTTAATAAATTTCTTTAGGAAAAAAAATGACACATCGTTTTTTATTTTCAGCATTTTATATAAATGAAACTTTGGGAGAAATTTTCCAATTCCATCATGGGACATTCGGATTTCATGAAAAAAACATTTCATTACCTCTTTTGGATTCAATTAAATCAATGACTTTAAATGATTTAACATCTAAATATCCAGCGGACATTATTAGAGATTACAACATTATTTCTCTTAGCTATTTGGGAGAGATGTCAGATGAAGAGTTCAATCGTTAATTTATAATTTATACAAAAACCACCTTCGGGTGGTTTTTTAATGCCTGAAAAAAGGTGAATCATGTTTAAAAGCAAAAAGACTAAAGACCAAAAAACGGTTGATCGATCCGAGATTTATACAACTGGTCAATTGGGCCGTACACGTGAAATAACTCCCGAGGGTTATTTACTTTGTCGCGATGTGCCGCTCGCTCGCATTGGCACATTGATGTATGCGGATGGTGAAGTTCCCGTTACTGCTGACAATACTGGCTTGATCATCATTTATCGTGGTGAGGATGTTTTATTCCATCCAATTACCATTGCTAGTGCAGAAGGCAAGCCCGTAACAGATGATCATCCAAGTGATTGGGTAACACCAGAAAACTGGAAACTTTTATCTAAGGGTTTTGTTAAAGATGTTCGCCGTGGTGAGGGTGCCGATTCTGATTATCTTATGGCCGACATATTGGTCACAGATAAAGAAACTATCCAAAAAGTTTTGGATGGGAAAGTAGAAATTTCTCTAGGCTACGATGCTGATTATACAGAAACCAGCAAGGGCAAAGGGTTACAGAGCAATATTCGGGTAAACCATATTGCATTGGTTGAAAAAGGGCGTTGCGGTTCCCGCTGCTCAATAGGAGATAGTTTTATGTCTGCTAAAAAGACACAAAAGAAAGAACCTTGGTATCAAAATTTGCTTGGAGTAAAACGCACAGTTGACCAAGCTCTCGAAGAAGCAGACAAAACTGTGGATTCGGATGATGATGACAAAACCGAAGATGATGATGAACCAGAAGGAAAAGTGAAAACTGGTGACTCAGCTTTTCAGGCTGAAATGCGTAAGCTCATGAAGACGATGGATAAACGCATGAGTGCTTTAGAAAAGAAAAAGACCAAAGATTCTGGTGAGCCTGAAAAGAAAACAGAAGATGACGACGACGATCCGGAAAATAAGACAAAGGATGACGGTGATTTAACCGAGCCAGAGCCAGCCAAAAAACTTGATGAATCTGGTACGCAAACTTATACCGGTGACTCATTAAAAGAAGTAATTTCACGTGCTGAAATTCTTTCGCCTGGTTATCGCATACCTACCTTCGACAGTGCCAACAATGGTAAAGCAGTTTTAAATACTAAACGTGCAGTACTTAAAGCATCATATTCAACCCAAGACGGTCAAAAGGCTATCGCGCCTTTCGTTGGTTCAAACCCCGACTTTGACAACTTGCCAACGCACACCATCGATGCTGCATTTGTTGGGGCATCTGAACTCATCAAACAACAGAACAATGCCAAAGGTGTACGTTCTGGTATTTCCACACGTGATTTTGGCCGTGCTGCTCCAACGCCTGCTGAAATTAATCAACGCAATCGTGATTTCTGGAACAAACAAGGATAAGAATTATGTCTAATGCATTTTTATATCGTATGCCGAGTGGCATTCCCGGTGATGTCTCTCGTAAAAGCCAATCCACAATTGAATCCCATCCAGTAGGGGCTCAATTCACAACATTTGGTTTATTTGGAAAAATTGATGCTACTACAGGTAAATTTGTTCTTTTAGCGGGAGCAGATACAGCAGCAAGCGTTTATGGCTTACTTGTTCGTGCATATCCAACACAAACATCTCAAAACGAACTTGGTAAAGCAACGCCTCATCCAAACGGCGTTCAAGACGTTTTACGCCGTGGTTATATGACCGTGAAATGTAATGCGGGAACGGCTAAGAAAGCAGGAACGGTTTATGTACGTATTGCTGCTGGTACGGCAGCTAAGCCAGTTGGTGGTATTGAAGCAGCAGCAGATGGAGCAAACAGCATTATCTTACCAAATGCATTTTTTATGCATGATGCTGATGCACAAGGCAATGTAGAAATCTCTTTTAACATTTAAAAAATTATTGAATAGCACAGCCACCGATTAGGTGGTTTTTTTGTGCTTGGAGAAAAGACAATATGAGCAAGCTATTAGTAGCAAGTACTATTGCACAGGCTGTAGCAATGGGGACAGCAACACCTGTACGAGCTCGTACACGTGACCATATGATGACTTTTGATTCGCAGACCGTCGATAGTACGGGTGTCTTCTTAGTCGGTGAATTAGAACGTTTAGACCAAACAATGCATGAGCCATTAGCAGATGTAACTTGGTCACGTGATATCGATCTTCGTTCAGATGTTTCTATTGCAGATGAAATTTCGAGTTTCTCAAACGCCACGTTTGCTGCAGCTGGAGGTGCATCTCCACAAGGTAAATCTTGGGTAGGTAAAAATGCAGATGCTATTCAAGGTATCGCATTAGATATTGGCAAAACAGCACAGCCTTTAACTCTATGGGCTAATCAGATTGGCTGGACCATTCCAGAGTTAGAATCTGCTCGCCAAGTTGGTCGTCCAGTTGATGCTTTAAAACACAGTGGTTTGATTCTTAAACACAATATGGATACCGATGAGCAAGTCTATATCGGTGATGATGTAATTGGGGTTCAAGGTCTATTGAACTCTGACAAAGTTGGAGCAACTAACGTTAATAAGAGCTGGAAGCTTTCAACGGCTGATGAAATCTTAGCTGATGTAAACATGATCTTATATAACGCATGGATGGCTTCAGCGTTCGCAGTTTGCCCTTCTAAGCTTTTATTGCCGCCAGAGCAGTTTAGTTCAATCGTGACTCGCAAAGTTTCTGATGCAGGGAATATCTCTATTCTTGAATATATCAAGGTCAATTGTATTTCCAACGCCAAAAACGGTAAGCCTTTAGATATTCAACCTTCTAAATGGTGTACTGGTCGAGGTACTGCTGGTACTGACCGGATGATGTGTTACACACAAAATGAAAACCGTGTTCGCTTCCCTATGGTTCCTCTTCAACGTACGCCAGTTGAATACCGTGATTTACGCCAATTAACTACCTACTACGGACGCTTGGGTGCAGTCGAATGGGTATACCCAGAAACAGCGTTTTATGCCGATGGTCTATAAGGGGAATTAAGACATGAGCAAACAAGTACAAATTCTTCTTTCTCGTCCGCTAACTGTAAATCTTGGTGTCGATGAACATGGGCAACCAAAATCTGAAAAGTTATCTGCGGGTTTACAACTTGTAGATGCTGAAATCGCCGATAACTGGTTTGTAAAGGCGCATTGCCAAGAAATTACTGGTAATGATCTTCAAGCAAGCGAGCTTCAAAGTAAGTTAGACAAAGCAAATGAAGAATTAAGCATTCTTCAAACGCAGTCTGATGAAGCCGCAAAGAAAATTGGACAACTTGAAGGTGATCTAAAAGAGCGTGATACAGAAATCGCTAACTTAAAAATCCAGTTAGATAAAGCCCTTCAAGCACAAGCTGCTGAAGTAAAGGCAAAAGAACCGGCTAAGGCAAAAGAGCCACCAAAGGAAACCTAACCTATGATCAGTGAATCCTCGTTTCGTGAAGAAATGCCGATGTTCGCTGATACAACGCAATATCCGTCATTTCAGTTTAATTTCTATTTAAACCTTGGGAAAAAGTTACTTCGTGAGGAACGTTGGGGGGATACGCTTGATTATGGTTTGACACTGTTTATTGCTCACTATCTCACGCTTTATAAGCGTGCGATGGGTGCTGCAAGCATTGGTGGTGATGCTGGAAAGATTGTGGGGAATGAAACATCTAAATCAGTTGATGGTGTTTCAAAGTCCATGGATGTTTCGGGCGTACTAATCGCTGATGCTGGCCACTGGAACCAGACCACATGGGGAGTTCAGTTTTATCAGTTCTTGCTGATGGCTGGCGCTGGAGGCATCCAATTATGAGCAGTGGGGTTAAATCAAGTGGTAAAGGCTTAGCTGACATTTTCCAAGCAATGTCTGAATTATCTCAAATAGATGTGCTAGTTGGTATTCCTCACGGCGAAGCACGTACTGATGGCGATGGTCTAACCAATGCGCAGATTGGCTACCTTATGGAAGGTGGTTCACCTTCTCAAAATATTCCTGAGCGGCCATTTCTTGTTCCGGGTGTTGAAGAAGTTCAAGAACCAGTAAGCGATAAGCTCGTTAAAGCGGTTGATGCCGCTTTAGCTGGTAATAGCCAAAAAATGATGAAGTTGCTTGAATCCGCTGGGATGATTGCTATGAATTCAGTTCGAGCCTATTTCGTTAATGGTGAATTTGCCCCTCTATCTTTGGCCACAATCCGTGCTCGAGCAAGGCGTGGGCGTAAAGGCGCTAAACAGTATCTTAAGCAGCTTGAAACTGGTCCTGCTGAGTCTGGCCTAGTTCGGCCGTTGATCGATACTGGAGAGCTGAGAAAGTCGGTTACTTACGTGATCATGAAAAAGAACAAGGAGGTAAAGCGTGGCTAATCTTGATGTTTCAGACGTTCTTCTAGATCCGGACTTTATGGACACAGGAATTATTTGCAAGCGTACAGAGGTCATTGTTGGAAACAACGGACGACCACAAGAGACAATTACAAATACTCCATTTTCAGGTGTCGTTACAACCAATAGCGGCATCAAGATGGACCGCCGTGCAGATGGTACTTTGATTAAAGGTGCAATCAATATTCATACGCAATTTGCTTTGATTCAGGGGGATGCAAACACCAAAGCTGATGAAATTACATGGAAGGGTAAAACCTACATCGTTTCACAGGTGCTGGATAATTTGCATTATGGCCAAGGTTTCATTAAAGCAATTTGCGAGCTAAAGCCATTGGGGTAAATCATGGGTGATTCTGCTTCAGGGGGTTACATCACCCCTAGCGGCGGATCTGCTTATGACCAAGACCTAGAGGACATCTTTCAAGCTTTCATTGTCGGGATAACATCTTTACCAGGTGAAATGGTTCGTCCACGTTATCAAACTGAACCGCCACCAATGCCCGCCGTTGGTGAGGATTGGTGCGCCTTCGCTGTAAAGTCGATAACTCCCGACGATGGGCCTTACTTCGAACAGAAAGACGAAACAATGGATTCAATTCGACATGAAGAATTGACGCTATTCCTTTCGTTTTATGGCGACCACGGCCAATCGATCGCAAACGTCCTTCAAGCTGGTCTAGGCATTCCGCAAAATATCGCGCAGCTCAAAGCGCAAAAAATCAAATTTATTAAGGTGGGTGAGATCATCACCGCGCCTGACTTTCTCAATAACCAGTATGTACATCGATATGACATAACCGCTGTCTTTAAGCGTAAATCATTACGCACGTTTGCTGTTAAGTCATTTGTAGATGCTGGAACTATAAAATTTACCAGGAGTAATACATGACATTGCCCGTTTCTAATGTCGTAAATGTCAGCATTAGCCTTGCTGCATTAGCGGCAGGCCCGCGCTCGTTTGGATCTCTTCTAATCCTTGGTCCTACCAGTGGTGTTATTGATGTGATTGAGCGTATGCGCCCATATTCAAGTATTACCGAAGTCGGTGACGATTACGGCGTTGATGATCCTGAATACAAAGCAGCATTGGCATATTTCAGTCAATCACCTAAGCCACGTACGTTATATATTGGCTATTGGCATAAGGAAGGTACTGGTGCTGAAACTGCGCAGGCAGTAGTTCAAGCCTGCCTTAAATCGCTTAAATGGTATGGTTTGGTGATCGCTTCAGATCTAACCGAACAAGAAGTTTTAGATGTTGCTGCACTGATTGAAGCAGCGGATCCAACGCGAGTATTTGGTTATACGTCACAGGATGAAAACTGCTTGAGTTTAACGAATACAACAAACATCCCTTACAAAATCAAAGAGAAGAAATATCGCCGTACCTTACCAATCTTCTCCAGTGATAATCCTTATGCAGCTGCTTCAGTATTTGGCCGTGCATTTACGGTGAATTTCTTAGGAACTAACACAACGATTACTTTGAAGTTTAAGCAACTTCCTGGTATTGCACCTGAAGATCTGGATACGGACGAAGCGAAGGCATTGACCGCAATCAACTGTAATGTTTATGCCGGATATAACAATGACACAGCAATTTTGCAAGAAGGTGTCATGAGTGATGGCTCATTCTTTGATGAGATCCATGGCCTTGATTGGTTCCAAAACCATTTAGAAACAGCATTGTTTAATCTTTACTACACCAATACAACCAAGATCCCGCAAACAGGTGGCGGTGTAAATCGTCAATGCGCAGTACTTGAAGTTGCATGTGGACAAGGTGTCACCAATGGTTTGCTTGCCCCTGGCCAATGGAATGGCGACAGCTTTGGTGTGCTCTCAACTGGTGATTATCTACCTAAGGGCTTTTATGTGTTTGCCAATAGTTTAGATGATCAACCTCAATCGGAACGTGAAGCCCGTAAAGCGCCAGTGTTCCAAATTGCTGGGAAGTTGGGTGGTGCTACCCATTCAGCCGATGTTCTTGTAGCAATTAATCGTTAAGGAGTAATTCGTGAGTACATATTCTTTTATGGATACCCATTGCACTTTAACGAGTGCAGATGCGGTTATTGATGTTGGTTATGGCGCTGGTGTTTCTGAAGAGGGCATTACCATTGCAATGGGGGGCGATAAGAACTCTATGACCATTGGTTCGGATGGTGAAGGTATGCATTCATTACATGCTGACAACTCAGGACAAGTGACAATTAGTCTCCTAAAAACCTCACCAACAAATGCCAAGTTAATGAATCTTTATAACTTGCAAAAAGTTAATACAAAAAAATGGGGCAAGAATACTATCACCTTAAACCATGAAGGGTCTGGTGATAATGCCACCGCAACCAAGTGCGCATTTAAAAAAGTTCCTGATCTTAAAAAAGCTAAAGATGGTGGAACAGTTGAATGGGTCTTTGATTCGATCAAAATTGAAGAGCAACTAGGCACATACGAGTAAGGTTTTAGATTATGGAAATTAATGGAATTGAATACACAATCGGCCGCTTAAATGCGGTCGATCAGTTTCACGTATCTCGAAAAGTAGCGCCCATTGTGCCTAAGTTGATGCCAATCATTGCAGAAGTTGCCAAAGGTGATTTGGCAAAGGCCATTGATTCTATTGATGGCGGTAAAAGGGGGGATCTTACCGATCTGCAGCCTTTAGCTGATTCATTATCCCCATTGATGGAAGCTTTCGCGCAAATGCCCGATGAAGATGTCAATTACATCATTTTTAAGTGTTTAAGCGTTGCTAAACGCGGAGGTGCCGTTGTGTGCCGCAATAACACAATTATGTTTGATGATATCGATATGACTCAATTATTGCCGCTAGTGATCGCAACTATTCGGGTCAATTTGGGAAATTTTATTCAAGGGTTGCTTATGAAGGCATCGAGCATGCAGAAGCAACCTCAATAACTTTTCAAAGCTTGCCGGATGAGTCTGATTGGCTCATGCGGCCAGTCATTAAAGGCATGTGCAAATACGAATCTTTAATTAATGGGACGCTAGATCTTGCTGATATAGCTCTCATGAATGATGCGCTCGATGTCGTTGCAGATAATGAATATCTGCTTAACCAGGAGCGTGAAAGAAAAAATAAATAATGGTGGTCCCATGGCTAAAAATGGTGTTGTTCGTGACTTTTTGGTTTCACTTGGATTTGATACTGATAATTCAGGTCTAGCTAGTATGAAAAGTGCCATGGATGGCATTGAGTGGAAAGCTAAGGCGTTAAATGGTGCATTAATGGCTTTGGCCACTGGTGCGGTTGTGGCTGTGCGTCAAACGGCTAGTGAGCTAGATAAGCTATATTTTTCGTCTCAGCGCATTGGTGCTAGCGTCACAAATATTAATGCTTATGGGAATGCCATTGCTCAACTGGGCGGTAGTGCAGATGGAGCGATCGGATCTTTAGAGTCTTTAGCTGAAAAGATCCGAAACTCTCCAGGCTATGAAGGTCAAATCAAAAGCCTTGGCGTAAGCACTCGCGATGCTAATGGACAGATGCGTGACCGCGTTGAAGTCATGAAGGATCTAAGCGGTGTTTTAGCAAAAATGCCAGCTTACCAGGCAAACGCGTATGCCAATTCTTTGGGTATCGATCAAAAAACATTGTTGGCCATGCGTGATGGTAAATTCATTGCCAATATGGAGAAATACCAGAAGATCCAGAAAGAACTCGGTATGAATGATGACCTGGCTAAGTCAGGTAATGAGTTTATGACTGAGTATCGTGATCTGACAATGATGACCAAAACAGGTTTTCAAGTCATCGTTATGCAAGCTGGTAAAGCTCTTATTCCAATCTTGCGTTTGCTTAATCAGTTAATTCAGGCTGGTATTCATGCATTTTCACAGTTAAACCCACATATCAAAGAAGGTCTGGCCATTGGTCTACGCTTTGCGATGCTGGCTTTAATGTTTAGTGCTATGGCCAAGTCGTTCGAGTTGCTGCTTAAGTTTATACCGGCACTAAAAACCTTTATCGGATTACTGAAGTTATTCCGGCTCGCATTCTTAGCTTCACCGATTGGAATTATCCTGGCATTAGGTGCAGCACTGGCCTTACTCTATGATGATTACAAAACTTGGCGTGAAGGCGGCAAGTCACTATTTGATTGGTCCAAATGGACTAATGGGATAGAAACCATTATCAACAAGATTAAAGACTTCTTAGATATTCTCGATAAGGTTAAAGACAAGACTATCGAATTTGTTCAGAAAGTTATTCATGATCCTGCTGGTGCTCTTAAAGAGGTTGCTACAGAAGTTCAGCAAGGCGTACAAAATGCGAAACAGGCTGTACAAAAATATGTAAACCCTACTGATCAATCTAAGGTCACACCAACGCAAGACAAAGTGGCCAGTGCTACGCAATATGTTAAGAGTGCCGTTGAAAAAGGTGTGGCAGCAGCTGCAGGGGCGGCTAAAGCTACTGTGGGGGCAGTTAAAGGGGCTGTATCTAGCTCATTGGGTAGTTCAATTAGTGGCATGAATGGTTCCATACTGCACCTGTCAAAACAAGATATTGAGGATCTTGTAAAGGTCACCTCAACAGAAGTTGTTGGATCTTTGAAGGGGGAGGCTTTTACCAAACAAACGCAGGGCGTTGTAGATACAATTCTGAATCGTGTAGCTTCAGGTAAGTGGGGAAACTCAGTTCGAGATGTAGCAAATGCTCGACGACAATTTAGTAAGATAACAGGGCCGAAATCTTACAAAACAAGAGATGGTAAGACAATTAATCTTAATCCCTATGGTAGTGTGCAAAATATGCCAAATAAGGATGTAAACCCGAGAGTTAGAGCCGAAGTTTTAGCATACTTAGAGGAGAGATCTAGAGGGAAATCATCAATAGTTGGAGAACACTTAAATTATGCAAATCCATATTCTTCAGACAAAAAGAATAGGAAGGCATGGGTTGATGCTTTTTATGCGAAGTCTAAAAAAGAGGGAATGGTTTTTGGATCGGGCAAGGCAGTACATGGGCATGGTACAACTAACGATTTAATTAAATTCAAACCAAAGCCCTTTAATATCTCAATTCGAGACAACAAGTTGCCAAGTAATTTTGGTACATCCTCAAATGGAAATATTCAGACTTTTGCACCCCCGGTGGGTAATCCGCACAAGTCGCAGATCAATAACTCTAATGCCATGACAGCAAGTAATGTTGTAATTAATCAGACTTATCAAACTGATATGACGATTAATGGAGCATCAAGTCCTATTGATTCTGCTAATGCAGTTAAACGTCAGCAAGAAAATGCTTTAACGTTTATGGCGAGAGGTGCAAAAGGGGTTTTGGTTGGTTAGTTAAGTTGGTTTTTCAAGAAACTAATTCGCTGCTCTATTAATTCTGCTTGGCATGCTAAGTCATAAGCAACTTGACCAGAACTATATCCAGCATCTGCTACTGTGAAGTCACCACACTGCAAATCTTTATACTTTAACCAAGCTTTCTGAGCATTATCTAACTCTTGCTTAGCATCGGTCTGTTTGTAGAGTTTTGCGTATGTAGCATTTAAATCTTTTTTGAGTGATGTGATTTCACTAGATAGACATTGCTGAATTTCGTGTGAGTTCTTAGGGTCGTTACAATCAGCAAAAACCCCAACACTAAAAGTTAAAGCTATTGTAGCAATGAGCAGATTTTTCATTTGGAACCTTTGAAAAATAATGACTTAGGAATGAGTTAGTAGATTAATTTTTGTATATACGCCCTTTTATATTATACGAGTGAAATTATGGCAATAGGAACATTAGTTAATGGTGCCCTAGGATCTGCCGCGGCACTACCCAGCACAGAGGTCTTGGGTTCATTGTTATTGTCTGGCCGTGGCCGTACGATCATGGGGCTTTTCGCAGACGTTACGATTGAAGAAAAGCATAAAGATGAACTTAAAATCACTGAACACCCAACGGAGGTTGGTGCACCAATTTCAGACCATGCATACAAAGAACCTCCAGAAGTAACCATGAAAGTGGGATGGTCAGAGAGTGCCGGTGCTTTAAATGGTTTTTTAGGTGATACGGTTTTAGGCGGTAATACAAGCTTAACGATTGTTTATCAAACATTGCTGCAGCTTCAGGACCAAGCTTTACCCTTAATTATTTCAACGGGTAAGCGCCTTTATACAAACATGCTGATTAAGTCGCTTGCATGTACTACGGATCTCCAAACAGAAAATGTTTTGATGATCGATATTACTTTTAAAAAGATTTTAATCGTCAGTACTGAGATGGTACTTGTTGCTATTGAGAACCAAGCAAGCCCGGAAGCTACTGCCAGTGTATCGAATGGCGGTACCGTCCAACCAAAAGAGGTAAGTACTTCTGTCTTAGGGCAATTGTTTGGTGGTGCGCAAGTCGGCGGAGGGTGGGAACTACAAAACCCATTTGGTTAATCATGATTGTAGAAATACCTTTAAATAACGGAAATCAAAAATTTAATATCCGTCTCGGTGGGGCTCAGTACAAATTACAGCTGATTTACCGACTCGAGTGTTGGTATTTAGATATTTTTGATTCTTCAGAAATTCCTTTAATTGCCGGCTTGCCTTTATTGATGGGTGACAACTTGCTGGTACAACATCAACACATCATTAAAGGTTCATTGTATGTTCTTAACACTAATGAAGACGAAAAGCAGACATTCGGTGATCTTGGCACATTGATTAAACTGTTTTGGAGTGACACATGACAATACAAAGAATGCGTAATTGTCGGCTCACAATTCAAGTTGATAACAATGCACCAGACGCTTTGGATTTTTCAAAATTTAAAATCACTTTTGTTGTGAGCCAGCCGACAAACGAGCAGCCTAAGGCCGCTGAGATTTATATTTATAATCTCTCCAGTCAAACGATGAATCTTTTAGCCGGTGTTGGTGATTCTAAAAAAAATACCCAAGTTATCCTCGCATGTAGTTATGACAATGACGAGCCTGAAGTTATTTTTAAAGGCAGTGTTTTCCAATTTAGACGGGGACGTTATAGCGCCGTAGATACTTATTTATGTGTTTTGGCCATATCAGGCGACCAGGTGAGAAATGGGGCTGTAATTAATCAATCTGTACCAGCTGGCACTCCTATTCATGGATTAAGCGAATTAATCGAAGAAGAGGTTAAAAAGTACGGTATTGATGTTGGCGAAATCGCAGCGTTGAGTGATCAAAAATATCCACGTGGACGAATTCTTTTTGGAAGTTTGCACGGTTATATTGAGAAAATTGGCAAAGAGAATAATGTTACTTACGACTACTCAGACGGCGTTTTAACTTCTACTGAGTTGGATGAATACTCAATTCAACCGATGTTTGTATTAACAGCAAACACCGGCATGGTGGGGATGCCTCAACTCACCAGTGAAGGATTAGTAGTTAAGTGTTTACTTAATCCAAAATTGAAGCGTAAGGACCGTATTCAAATAGATCTGACAAATTTGCAGTCAGAGAATTTTGATATTTCATACGGTGGCCAACAGGTAGACCAGCCGCAAAAGACTCCCAAGCTTGCCACGAATGCCCAGGGTATTTTTGTTATCCAAGCAATCGAACATAGTGGCGATACGCGCGCAGATGAATGGTATACAACTATGGTATGTACAGCGCTTGGCTCAGTCGTTCCAAAAAGCGGTATCACAATAAATGCAGTAGATGATAGCTGGACTCCAGAGCAGGAGGGCAACTAATGGCATTAACAAACAATGAACGTGCACCGGATCTTCTAAATATTATTAAAGATGCAGTTAGCGAAGAGATTTTGGCAATTTGGACTAATTTGCCTTGTGAAGTGGTCAGTTATGATCCGGATGCTGTAACAGTCGAAGTAAAGCCTTTAATTCGTGTGCCAGTGCGAACCCCTGAAGGCAGTATTAAGATGATTGAAATTCCAATTCTACAAGATGTGCCGGTAATGTTTCCTTGCGCTGGTGGCTTCACAATTACTCACCCTATCCATGTAAAGGATGAATGTGTAGTTAGCTTCTCATCGCGCAATATCGATCTATGGTGGCAATCTGGAGGGATTCAAAATCCTTTTGATACCCGACACCATGATTTATCCGACGGCTTTGCTTACTTTAAGCCACAATCACAAGCCAAAAAAATTAAAAATATTTCTACCGAAAGTCTGGAAATTAGATCTGATGACAATGCAACTAAGATCCAAATCACACCAGGTGGAATTATTAACTTTATTGGCCAGAAAGCCGTATTTCATTGTGATGTGGAAATGAAAAAAACACTTACTGTGACAGGGTTAATTAAATCTCTTGAGGATGTTGTGGCGAAGACTGTAAGCCTCATTAGTCACATTACAACCGGTGTTAAATCTGGCACTGATGAATCAGGTCCACCAAAACAATAGAAATTAATATGAGGGGCGCGAAAGCGTCTTTTTTTATGCGCTATAGAAAACTTACAAGTGATGGCGACTATGTTTTTGGATCCGGCAAGAATGACTTTCTTGTGAACTCTCCAGAGACAGTCGCGCAAGCAATTTTGTCTCGTTTAAAACTTTGGCTTGGTGAGTGGTTTGCTGATACTGCAGACGGTACTGGTTGGAATCAGTCGATTGTCGGCAAGCATTCTAAAAACCTTTATGAGTTAACCCTCAGGCAAAGGGTTTTAGAAACACCAGGCGTGAGCAGCATTGTTGATTTTCAAAGTTCACTTGATGCGGAAACACGTCATTTAACTGTATCGATGACAGTCAACACAATTTTCGGTGAAGCAAATCTTAACGGGGACTTAACGACATGACTTTAACAACAGTTGCGCCAGTTATTACTGATGCTGGTCCCATTGCACCCACTTATTATGAAGTTGTTGATTATCTAAAAACTGAATACAAACGTATTTATGGTGCTGATGCCTATCTAGAAAATGATAGTCAGGACGGTCAATGGATTGGGGTTTTCTCTCGTGCGATCGCTGATGTAAATGCGGTGATTGTTGATACTTACTCCACCTTTTCCCCGAAGTCTGCCGTTAAAGATGCACTATCTAGGAATGTGGCCATTAATGGAATTAGCCGGCAGATACCAACATTCTCTACTGTAGATTTAGAGATTACTGGTTCACCGGGCACTGAGATTACTAAAGGCTATGCACTCGATCGCAACGGCAATCAATGGATGTTTCCCGATTTAGTTACTATTCCAGAATCTGGCATGGTGGTTATTACGGCCAAAGCTAAAAAGCCTGGTGCGATTCTGGCAATGAGTAATAGCGTTACTATTATTGGTAAGCCTACTCGTGGTTGGAAAGGAGTGAATAACCCCGCTACATCATCGTTGGGCATGCCGGTTGAATCAGATGAAAAGCTAAGGCAACGCCAGGCACTTTCGGTGGCCATTCCTTCGCAGTCAAAAACTGACAGTATCAAAGGCGGTATTTTTAGTTTAGCCGGTGTTTCGCGTTGTAAGACGTATGAAAATGACCATGACTCTACAAACGACCTTGGTATTCCAGCTCATCATTTATGCGTAGTTGTTGCTGGGGGAGATGCTAACGAAATTGCCAGCATTATGCGGGCCAAAAAGAGTCTAGGGTGTGGATGGTACGGCAATGTTAATGTGACAGTCATTAATGCTTTTGGTGATGAAGAAAAGGTAGCAATCTATCGTCCCAATATCGTAAATATCGGCTTTAAATTAAATATTGTTGGATCTGCCGAGTACACCAAAGAAATTGAAGAGAATATTAAACAAAACTTAGCCGATTATGTGAACCAGCTTGATATCGGTGATCGTATCATGATGAACAAACTTTATATCCCGGCTGGATTGTTCGGAAATCTTGATTCAGAAACCTATCAAATCGATTCAATAGAAATTATTGCAAATGGTACTCCCATCGATGGGAATTACAGTCTTGAATTTAACGCCGTTGCCTATTGCGATACTGACAATATTGAAATTAATACTTCTGGGGGGTTCTAGTGGATGCGAGTAAATATATAGCTCTGCTTACCAGCCAGCATCGAGACAAGCCGAAATTTAGAGAGACAGTTGAGACATCAATTAATCCTTTAATTGATTGTCTTGAATGTCTCAATAGTCTGGAAAGTAAGTTTGATCTTGAGACCGCAAAAGGCGATCAACTGCAAATTATTGCCGATTGGGTGGGTGCTCCTAACTCTATACCTAATTCTGTACCGGTTCCTTATTTTGGCTTTCAAGGACAACCGGCTTCTTTGCCCTGGCGTGAAACTGATGATCCGACCTTTAAGGCAGGTTTTTGGCGTGAGTCGGGTATGAGTGGATATACAGCTTTAAAAATGTCACCGCAATTATTTAAGCAGGTTGTAAAGGCTAAGATTTTATTGAACAAAAGTGATTGTTCGGAACTATCTGCAAAAGAAATTATTTCTCTAATTATCGATAAACCATTCAAGTTTAAAGACAACCAAGACATGACCGTAACTTTTACATTTCTATCTAGTTACGAAGTCTTTGAAAGAGAGTTAGTTAAATTAATGTTCCCTCTACCTTCTGGGGTGAGGTTGATTTTCGAGGGCGAAGATGACTATTGAAAAATTATCTGAGTTTGCAAAGCTGGCAGATGAAAACAGTAGTAATACTGAAGGGTTGGAGCTAGAAAAAGGTTTTCCTTCACGCCTACAACCGGCTCGACAGTGGTTTAACTGGTTGCTTAATTCCTTAACTAAAAAAATCAATGAAATCATTGATGGAAAATTAGATAAAGAGGCTACTTCAGCTTCAGCTACAAAGTTGGCCACAGCACGAAAAATTGGTGGTGTATCTTTTGACGGTACTGCCGATATCGATCTAGCTGGAGTCAACAAGAAGGGTGATCAAGACACTTCAGGAAATGCTGATACAGCAACAAAGCTTAAGAATGCTAGGGATATTAAAATTACTGGCGTTGTGCAGGGTAACGCCTCTTTTGATGGCACCGGTAATATTGAGATTAATACTGTAGGCGGTGGAACCTTAGGTGAAAAAGCAATCGCAATTATACGTCTAAACGGCGCAAGTTTTGATTTAGTCAAAAGCCGAGGATTTGCTTCAGTTGCAAATATGGGTGGTGGCCAAATCGAATTTACTTTGTCAGAAGATGCTCCTGATACAGATTATGGTGTTGTTTGTACTGGCTCAGCAAATGATACGGCGGCAGTCAGTCTGCAAGAGCGAGAAGATTTTGTTCGTACTAAATCAAAGTTCCGATTAATGGGAGCATACGGTGGTGATAACACTCAAGGACCATACACCCCTAAGATCTGTACAGTAGTTGTTTATTACTAACTGAATTTAAAAATTTATATGACCGCCGAAAGGCGGTTTTTTGTTGCGTGGAGATCCTAAAAGATGGCAACAAACTGGAATGCGGTATTAGCAAATATTAATAATGCCTCAGATATATTATCTATCTTACGCAAAGTACTCGGTTTGCTTGATGGTAAGGTGGATTTAACTAAGATTGATGAAATCATAACCAATATCGATCAGATGCAAATCAGTGTAGATAGTGCTCTAACCGATGTTAATTCATCTCTCAATAATTTTGATGCTGAAGCACAAGCAGCAATTCAACAAGTTATTGCAGCTGGATTAATGGAAGGTTTTGCAACAGAAGCAGAACTTTTAGCTACCAGACCAACTGTTGCAAAAAAATATGCGAAGGCAGAAGACACAGG
This sequence comes from Acinetobacter sp. IRS14, assembly GCF_034650275.1. Lineage (NCBI taxonomy): Bacteria > Pseudomonadati > Pseudomonadota > Gammaproteobacteria > Moraxellales > Moraxellaceae > Acinetobacter > Acinetobacter sp. IRS14. The sequence goes on along the minus strand of NZ_JAOVFN010000004.1, from coordinate 41,976 downwards.
GATTATTTGGTTTTGGGATAAACCTGAGGGCTCACCAGATGGGAATTACTGGAAGAGCACTGGATTAAGTGATTTTGATCAAGCAAAAAAATATATTGATCAATCAATTAAAAAGGGCCCAGCAAAGCCTTTCTTTGCTGTGGCAGCAGCAAATGATGCGCACGTGTTTTGGATTGATGGAAATTGTGAGCTTTGGACGTATGGTGCGCCTGTATCAATCAATCAAATGATTTCTACGCTCCAGTTAAAAACTAAGCCTATTTTAAATAAAGACTCGCGGAATATTTTTAATTCAGCTGACTTAAACGGGGATTCTTACTTTCGAGTAGGACAGGATGGTTATCTTTACTTATTTGATCAATCCTTATCAGTTCAAGAACAGTTCAAGTCAATTAACAATCAACTAAATGCTTCTGAACAAAACTTTAATTTGAAATCTGTAGGAGTGAGTAAAAAAAGAGATTTATATGCTTCAGAGTATCTGGAACGTCTCAACAATTTAAGAGCAATGTCACCCTATGTTTGCCCAGTACCACGATGGATGAGTAAACAGCGATTTACGCTTGGTCAGAATTGGGTAAATACCATTAAGTTGACTGTTCCTTCTGAGCGAGTGGTTGTATCTGGATTTGATCCTAGTTGGCGCGAAGATATTGGGGTTGTGCACCCCCAGATTATTGAATTTGAGCAACAGATGGCGGGTTATAAGTATTGGTTAGGTTTAAACCCTTACACAAATACTAACGAAGATATTGAGTTGCCTTTCATTTATGGAACTAATGATCCTGAACTAAAAAAATGGGAATTAATTTCTAATTTTCCAACTCCCTTTGATCGTGATCCACCTAATTTGAATGGTGTAACAAGCGGATTTTGCTCAGATTCTGGTTTCGTTTATGACGTTAAACGTGGTGATTTAATTTTCTTCTGGCGTCGAACTTTAAGATATAACGGGCAAACCACTGAAGATCAAATAACGAATGAAATTGTTGCTAAAGCTACATGTGACGGGAAGAACTGGTCTGATCATATTTGGTTGAGAAATGCCTATACCGTTAATAATGGTACTGAGCTTGACCAAATGCTTAGCCCAAATATTGTCTATAACACAGCTGATGACCTGTACTACATGTATTCAATCAGCAATGGGAAACTTTATTACAGAACAACTGAGGATATTCGCAGTTGCCAATGGTCGCCTAAAACTGAAGCAGTTTTGACTGGATTTCCAGTTGCTACCGCAATTTGGCACTTTGACATGCGTTTTGTAGGCAATAAGTTGGTAGCCATGATCCATGTAGACTCAACTGATTCTTACTATTTTGCTGTAAGTGAAGATATGCATAACTTCATTTCTAGCCAATCAACTGTAGTGACTAATACTAGTCCAAATTTATACAAGCCTTCTTTTCTACCAATTCTTGCTGAAGATACTTTCAAGCTCCGCTGTATTTTTACAACGGATCAGTCCAGTAGTCCGCGTTGGCAGTTAAAAGTTGCAGATACCACTCTTGTATCAATCGGAGATTAAAAGAATGACAGTAGTTGTACAATCAGATGTAAGCGTAATTTATAAAAAGCTTACAGACTTGGGGTTCTCTGGGCTAACAGGCTCAATGGATTTTCGGGATTCTACTTTTAAAGTTGGTTCTTCAAATGTTGCTTTAACTGACCTCTTAAGTTGTGTTCGAAATAACACGGCAGGTTCTTATAATGGAATGTTTGATTATTCAACTGTAGCTAATAACTTACCACGTATTACAACAGATCCTTCAACCATGAAAAAAGGTTTAATGATTGAAGCAATGTTTGTAAATTCTTTACTCAATAGTTTGGCACCGGTAAACAGATCTTTAACTTTTGGCCTAGGATCTAAGATTGCAATGGTTTTAGATTGTGTTGGTTCCGGATCTGTTGAGTTGTTCTCTAGTGGCGTCTCCTTAGGTATTGCAACTCAAAATAAACCCTTGGTTTATATTAATACCACTACAGCTACCCAGAATTTAAATTTAAGTCTAGTTGTAAATGGGTCGCTTGATTATTACTGTCTTTACTCAGGCAATGGAAACCGAAAACGTGTTACACGAGTAGCAACAACAGCGGCTACAGCAACGTATAGCAGCGATATTATTAAGGTTAATGAAGCGCAATTACCTACATTATTTAATAATGGGGAAGGTTGTGTCGTGATAAAACAAAATTTCCCAGTAGCACTATTTGATCGAAATCAAACAAACTCTAGCACTCTTCCTTTTTTTCAGTTTTTGGAAGCTTCTAGTGATAATGGGATTTTTGTTAGTCGTATGGAAAATGGTTCTCGACCAAATTTCTTAAGACTTAAGGATTCGGTTATTGAGCGTTTTGCTAATAATGCAGAACTTTCTGAGAACAATACTATCGCTATTAACTTTAATAAAAGCTCAGCAAAGTTAGCTATGAATGGGGTAGTTGGCCAAAGTGTGTCTTTTAACGGTCCACTTGACTTGACCAGAATGTATTTGGGTTCAGGAATTGTTTATACAACGAATGGAACACAGGTAATTCAAGAAATTTTGTTCTTTAATCGACAATTAACAGATCAAGAATTATTGTTAATTTCTGCTAGCTAAATAAAAAACTTTAAGCCCTCTTCACGAGGGCTTTTTTATTACCTAAATTTTCTGGAGATATCAATGGAACCAGTTTCCACTAGCGGTTTAACAGCACTTTTAAAGTTTTATGGGGCAGCAATTATGGTGACTTTAGCGGTCGCTTTAGTTGCAGCAGTTGTATTGATGACACGTATGCCACGATCACCCCAAGAATGGGCAGTGGGCTTGATCTGTACGGTCGTATCAAGTTTGGCGGGTGGCTCATTCATTATTGTGAAGTGGGGGCTTCATGAATGGATTACTGATATTTGGGGGATGATTGCCTTAGGTGGCTTCTTCTTTATTTGTGGGATTCCCGGATGGGCTCTAGTCCGATGGATTTTTAACTTTATTGATAAACAGGAAGGTAAAACTATCGTTGAAGTAATCAAAGAAGTTAAGAAAGCCAAAAGAGATATCGAAAACAGTTAATACCGCCTTCGGGCGGTTTTTTTACATCCAAAGGAAAACGAAATGAACATTGAACAATATCTTGAAGAACTCATTAAACGTGAAGGCGGATATGTGAATAATCCTGCTGATCGTGGCGGTGCAACCAAATACGGTATTACTGAAGTAGTGGCACGTACAAATGGTTTTAAGGGCAACATGAAAGATTTACAGCTTGATGTGGCAAAAGCCATTTATAAAAAGCAGTACTGGACAGCTCCGCGATTTGATCAAGTGAATGGTGTTTCTTCTGCTGTAGCTGAGGAGTTATTAGACACAGGAGTAAATTGTGGTACCGGCTTTGCAAAACCGCTTTTACAGCGTGCACTAAACTTATTGAATAATCAGGGTAAAGCAGGGTGGCCAGATTTATCAGTAGATGGGATTTATGGTCCAGCGACATTAAATGCACTTAAGACTTATCTGTCCAAGCGAGGCAAAGAAGGCGAGAAAGTATTGGTGCGAGTTCTTAATATCATGCAAGGGCAGCGCTACATTGAAATCTGTGAGCGAAATCCAAGCCAAGAACAGTTTTTCTATGGCTGGATCGCTAATCGGGTTTCAGTCTAGCCTCATCTTAAGTGCATCTTTTATAGATGCACTAACAAAAGTTTTTAAGAAGTATAGTTACCTTTTTGAAGTAAAATTTCTGGAAAGTGTTTTTTTAAACAATCTTTTGCGTGGGGATTTAATCTTAATTGTTTTATTGCTAATTTTTTATATGATTTGATTTCTAAAATATTATGGATTTTAGCCATAAGTCCTTTATTATTATAAATTTTCAAAACATCTAGATACCTCTGTTGATCAACTATTTCTTCAATAGTATTAATTCTTTCATTATATTTATCATTAATATTTATTGAAGCAATGAAAGCTTGAAAATTACTCTCTACAGCATTTTTAGTTTTTCCTTCTTTAATATTTGCTTCCTTAAAGTAAAAATCAATTTCAGCAGATATATAGCTTGCAGCTTGATTTTCAATATCATCATTTAAAGCTGAAATAATTATATTTTTAATCCGATCTATAATTTCTTGACTGTAATCTACAGGTGAATTATGCACTACTATTTTAAGAAGATCTTCATCTAAAAGTAAATTTTCAACTTCTGCAACATCTAGTGAAAATATCATATCCTCCTTCAAATTATCCAATCTATTTACTGGTGAATGATCAGAATCGATTAAACCGAATGCTTGTGTTGAAAGATTATGGATTTTATTAAAAGCTCTAGTAAAATTAATTACATTAATACAGGAACCAACAGGTTTAACTGTGAAATTGGGAAAAATAATCTTATAAATCTCATCATCATTTTTTCCAATCTCTCCTTCACAAAAAAGAATATTTTTTCTACTTCCAACCAATTCAAGAAGTAAGTTCTCTGGAAGTTCTTCGGTATTCTCAATTTCACTAATATCCCATTCATTTGGAAATTTAAAAGATCTTACCCAATATTTTTTTGCTTCATTTCTGCCTATTGCAAAATCTATTTCATGGGTTAAATATAGGAAAATACAGTCTAATCTTTCATTTTCTAACGTATCCCAGATTTTATTTAAAATAGTTTTATGTAGATACATTTCAGGTTCATCAATAATTATTAATGAGTCCTTAGGAGCTTGTAAAATCTGTGCAATATAATAAAGCGCAACTTTTTCCCCATCACTCATATGATTGGCTTCGTACTCCTCATTTGTTTCTTTTATTCTGACCATAATATTAGACTGCTTACAAATTAGTTCTCTGTGAAGAAATAATCTGTTCCATATTTTTATAACTTTATCTAATTTAGTTTCGGGAATGTTAGATTTACTATCTGGAATTTTATCAGAGCGTACATCTTCTATATATAAAAGTAGTATTTCAGTTCTTTCTGCTAATAAATTTTCTATTAAGTTTTTAAATTGTTGTCCCAACTCATAAATATAATTTATTGATGAAGTATGAGTGTTGGCCCTAAAGGTCCATTTAGAGTAGTTAAAATTATTTTGCTGACTTATTAACGCTAAATTAGTATTTTGCGTATTAGATATGCTATCAAATTCTGGAATAAATAATAATTTTTGTGCAGAAATAATTAGGCTGTGTGCACTTAAGTTATTTTTTAGCTGGGCAGCTAAACTACTTTTACCTGACCCATTAGCACCCAAAAGCACTATGTTTGAAGTTAAGTAATTTAATTGTTTATAGAAGTTTAATGTAAACCTTAAAGTCGAAAAAACTGTGGTGTCATATCCTTCTATATTCCTATTAAAGTAGGCTTCAAGTTCATAGAATGTTTGTGGTTCTGGTTGTATATCCACATTGTGATATAAAGGTAAGCAATCTTTGTAAGCTATTAATTGATCTAAAACATTATTCATATAGTGAATTGGAAATTCACTTTCATTACTTATAAAAAAATTATAGAAACTTTCGATAAATTCTTGTTGTAAGGAAATTTCATCACATATTTCAGTAGTATTATCCAGTTTGATCGCAATTTGTTTTGCTTTTGTCAATCGCTCAATTATTTGCTCTATTAATGCTTTTAATTCCATACAAAAACTCATCTATATTGATTTTTAAATTAAACATAATCATATAGTGAGTTATTAGATAGTTTATTGTTTTGTTTTTCAAGGAAAATTCATTCTGATATCGTTAATAGTTCATCCCACCTAAATGGATTTCTACTTAACTTATCCCGACTCATCGACCAGTTCCGACCAGGAACAAAACACGGTCCGACCCCTAATTTTTTCTTTCCAAATTTACTATGGATACCATCCATAGCCTTCATTAAACATTCCTTTTTCTCTATATGTGCAAAGTCAGTTAACAAGTCATAAGTATGGCCAGACTTGGGTTCAAGACCTGTCAGCACTACGCCACATTTTTTATATTTAACTCCTTCTTTATAGATCTCGTTCAACATCCGTGTTGCTGCTTTAACAAAATCAATAACGCAATCTGTCGGTTCAGAAAACGAACCTGTGATTGACTTGTTATAAAACGGCACGTTTGGGTCGAAAGGATTCGACTGTACGAAAGCAATCATACATCCGCATAACAGTTCTTCATCACGTAGCCTTTTACATGCATCCTGAGCATACATCGAGATAGCTTCTTTTAGATCCGTTAATTCAGTTACGCGACCTCCAAAAGAACGGCTTGCAACAATCTGTTTTTTTGATGGGGGAGTATGCTCGATCTCTATGCATGAGATGCCTTGTAATTCGTATATCGTTCTTGCCATCACAATTGAAAACTTCTTTTGCATCTCGCGCGGCTCAGCACAAGCTAGATCAAGGACTGTATTAATTCCCATACCTTGCAATTTCTTTGAGTGCTTACGGCCAACGCCCCAAACTTCTGATACTTCAATTAATGAGAAATAATATTCTTTATTGCATGGATCCATATTGACGAGATCGCAAACGCTGTTAAAGCCCGGATTCTTTTTAGCTATATGGTTAGCTATCTTCGATTCAGTTTTACTTCTTCCAATACCGACGCATACGGGGAGGCCTAACCATTTCCAAATTTGTTGGCGCATTTGCTGCCCGATTTTTTCTAAATCAAAGTTCTTTTCATAAGCCGTGAAATCTACAAAGCATTCATCGATTGAGTATGGTTCAACTTCTTGATCTGTAACATAAGAAGCAAGGATCGTATGAAAGCGCCGCGACATTTCTGCATACATTGCATAGTTGCTTGAAAGTACGATTACGTTATGTTTTTGAACTATGTCTTTAATTTGGAATAACGGCACCCCCATTTTAATGCCTAACACTTTAGATTCATTGCTGCGAGCAACGGCACATCCGTCATTATTGCTGAGCACAATAACGGGCTTATCATTCAAAGATGGATCAAAGACTCTTTCGCAAGAAACGTACATGTTATTGACGTCAATCAAGAAAAAGACTTTATTCTCATGCTTCATGAAGTTCTTCTTGTCATTTTAATAATATGAGTGACAACCCCCCAAACTATTAATTCCTGTCCATCTGAAAGATAAATATTTTTATATTCTGGATTTTCGGCTTTGAGCCATTTCCTAGACTCTTCAATCATTAAGCGCTTAACCGTAAAATCATTATCGATTAGAGCCACAACGATGTCGCCATGCTTTGCATCTAAACTACGATCGACAATTAGTTCATCATCAATTTCGATTCCTGCATTCAACATAGATAAAGATGCAACTTTGACAATAAAGGTTGCAGTTTCATTCTTAATTAAGTGCTCATTCATATCGAGCGCTTTGTCTATATAGTCTTGTGCAGGAGAGGGGAAGCCAGCGGAAATTTTTTCTAGAGCGTAAGGGACAAGCAGGTGAGTTGATGGTACAACTTGCTTGATTAACAAGGCTTCAGATAAAACAGCGCCTTGTGTGAGGTACGGTTTTATCTGGATGATGGATGGTGCAATTTCGCTCATAGCATTCCCCTAATTTGATTTTGTTACAAATTCAAATGATATGCTAGAGCTTGGTTTAAATTCAAATTAAAAAAATTGTGGATAAACAAGTAGAAGTCACAAACTGACGTGCTTAATCATACCGTTGGTCAGAAAGTGAACATATGAAATTGAAAAAAATTTAGCTTTTGTATCACTAAAAAAATTATTATAAAAAATACTATTGTTAATATGCGGTATATAGTGCATTTTTTATTAATGAGTTTTTTCTTTAAAACTTTTTTAAATTTTAATTATTGTAACACTAAATATTAATAAAATAATTAATAAATATTTTTATTTTTATTTTTAACATATTGTTTTTATTGGTTTTTATTTTAATTGAAATTGAATTTTATAATAATATTTATAATCTTTTATATTTTATTATAGATAATAATTATTATAATGTTAGACAGATTAGTCTTTTGTATGTAGACCGATAATGTTTTTAAAAAGGGTTTGTTGACTTGAAATATCTAGTTACAAATAGGTGGTTTTAATATTATAAGAAAGTTCATTAGTATTGATTTGTTCATTTTAATTCTTACAAGGAATTTATTTTAATGAGAATTTTTTCATATTTATTAATCATAGCAGCAGCAATAATTTTTTATTTTAGCATAAAGTTCGGATTTGATTTAAAAACAGCCATTTATACTTTATTTTTATTAGTGATGTGGTCACTATGCTGTTATTTTTTATACAAATTTTATGATGATATGGGATATCAAAAAATTTGGTTTTATCTTATTTTCGGTATTTTGTTGAGCTTCTGTTTTTATCCACTTTTAGATTTTTATTCAGTTAAACCAGTTAGTTACGACTGGTTAGATTGGCTGGGCTTCAGAGAGAGAAGGGTTAGTAATGAAGTAAATGAACAAAGATGGTTTGGGAGAAATTATGGTAAATTTGGAATAACGGTTATATTTTCATTAGTCGCAATAATAATTCAACTGTTATTTGATAATGATGATTAATAATATTGCAAAATAACTGTCGAAAATGGCAGTTATTTTTATTAACTATTTAATTGTTATTTTTTAATGTATTTTTTGGTTGTGCTACGAACTCATCTAATGGCATATCTAAGAAAAAATGCTTAGCTTCTTCATGTTTGCAATGCAGCCAATCATTTCTTAGTTCTGGTGGAATAACAATAATAGAGCGTTTTTCATCATTAGGAGCGTGGAATTGCTTCATGAAAGGATGGTGATCAGAGTTAATTGTGAGCATGCTCATTGATCTGATTTCTTCACCGTTCACTACTGCATATTCATAAATGCCAGCAATAGTAAAAGGCATATCATCTTTCCGATATATTCCCCACCATTCAGGCTTATTGTTTATGTACTTCGGTTCGAAAATTACATCCGCAGGTATTAAACAGAACTGGTTTTTCTTCCAAGCATTGCGGAAGCTGGGCTTTTCATGAACTGTCTCAGTTCTTGCATTGTAAGTGTTATGAACTTTTTTAAGTTCCTTGACCCATGGAGCGACTAAGCCAAATCTAGCTAAACGCCATTCCATTTCTTCTTTTTTCGAGAATAAAAGGGGAGCTTCATAGTTAGGATAGATATGATCTTTATATTCAAATGTTGGCTCAAACAGATCCAGCAAGTGAATTCTATCTTTTGCGATTGGTTCGTAGTTTGAGCACATCACACAATCCATATATAAAAGTACAATATTGTACTAACTTAAAAGAATCTCATAGGTTTTGTCTAGAATTCTGGAAAGCTCACTATCGAATTCATTATAAAGACTTTCAAACTCTGGAATTTGGATCTTAAATTCTTGGACTTCATTATTATGAAGATCACTTAACAGAAAGCCCGTAACTTCCATTAGCTTCTTATATTTATCTTTCAAACTAACTAGATCTAAATTGCCTCCATGCAACTGATAATACCTACTATCGAAAATAAACTCATGATATTGTTGGGAAAATTTAAAAGTAAGTATATTTAGTTCATCTAAATTTCCCTTGAAGTTAACAACGAGGTTTTCAAATTTAGATGAATCTACTTTTAAAGATTCAGAGTTAATTATGAAAGAATAGATATCTTTGTATTCGCCATGAATAATGTTTATAGTTTTCATGAAATTATGAGTAGTCATACGGAAACGATCAATGTCCCCTTTTTTTAAATTATATTTAAAGTTATCAGCCCATGAAAACAAGCTATAAGCTACAAAAGCAGAACCAATGAGGGTTGCTAAAATTGAAGCATAATCTTTGAATTCAATAAATTCGAAACAATAAAAAATAGAGCAGATTTTAATGTAAAGATGCTTATAGAAATAAAAATCATAAAGGAATAGCAAAACTAAATATGAAATAAAGACAAAAAATATAATTGAAGAAATTTTGATAAAAATATTATTTTTCATTTACATACATGTTCCAAAAGATGAAGAGATGCCCTTGTTTTTAGTCAAAGGTGTGATGCTGTTGAAGGTCTATAAAATTTTTAATTAACCCAGCTTTCAACATAATAAGCCGCCGTTGTATCATTTCTCTATATCTAGCTTGGCATGACACTCATTACTATATAATTATTTTGCAAACCTAATGACCATCCGATCTCTTTATAAAAGGGTTCCCCATACTTAATTGTATGCTCGATATAAAAGTAAACCCAATCTTTCATTTGCTTATTCTCAATATTTCAGTAAGTAATTTAATATTTAGGACCATCGTAATCAGCCCAACTATTCAGAATATCTGCTTATAATATTATTGTTATGCTCAATCCATTTTTCTTGCATATTCCTTATCGATTTTTGTTCAAAGTAGATTCTGTTTTTGATCAAAGCTTTTGAAATGTCAGATAAGACAACATTTTCAATCATATTCATAGCTTTACGAAGATCATCAAAAGTTACTTGGATATACCCATCGGTTACATCATTATCATCATCACCAATCATGTGATTAATGAGTTTTTTAATTGTGTAACTACCAATCGCTAAACTATTTGCGATTGTTCCGAAGGTTCTCCGCAAGTCATGAAATGTAAATTGAATACCAGTTGCTTCAGTTATCGTATGACGAGCTTCACGCTTATCAACGATATGTGAATCAAGAGTATCGCCAGCGAAAACATATTTATTATTGCCAGCAAGTTTTTTTCGTTCTGCCAATATATACCAAAGCATTTCTCCCATCGGTAGGAGAAGGTCTTCATGATTTTTGGGGTCCTGAATTTTTATAGTTCCATATTTTAAGTCAATATTTGCCCATTCCAGTGTTTCACCTTCTTCTCTGCGGAATCCGGTTAGGATCAATAGGAGTAAGAAGTCCTGATTTGTGTATGCACGATGATTTAAATTTTGGTTGCCTGCCCACCAAGTTGTACACACAGCAAGTGACCAGTCATGTATCTGGTCTGCTCGAATATACCCCTTACGACGTTTTATCTTGTTCCATTTCTTTTCTTTATAAATAACCCCAACAGGGCTTTTCTCTGTGATAATTTTTTCATCATTATCGTTATATAGAATTGAGGCATTGAAGTTATAGACAGCTGATAAGAACTTCATTGCAAGATTTGCTTGGGCTAAACTTCTCTCAGATAAGTCCATATGCTTGTTTAAAGTCATTTTCTGAGAAATTTCAGTAATCTTGATGTTTTTCCAATCTTTAAAATAATCATTGGCACATCGGTCATAAGCATCAATCGTATTAGCGCTTAGCTTTTTTTTACTTTTGTAGACTTCATAAGCTTGTTCAAGCGTTGGAATTAATTCGTTTGCTTCTTTTTCGGATTTAAAGTCATTCTTTAATTGTCTTTTTTGAGCAACTGGATCAATACCTTGATGCATCATTAACAATATTTTTTTAGCTTCAGTACGTGCTTGCTCAAGAGTATATACACCATGTTTACCAATGGACTTCCTTTTGTTGCGTCCATCAGGCATTCTCGTTTCAACAAAATAAGTTTTCGACTTTGTTGCAATTAAACCAAAACCAATAGTAACTGAGTCACGATAAAATTTAGTTCCCGTTTCTTCGAGCGGGATGTTGTCGATAAATGTTTTTGTAAGTTTATATCTTTGGGTCATGGTGACTTAAAAAGTACGAAACGATACGCAGCAATATACCACAATATTTCTGAAGCCTACTATAAGCCTATTTTTGATTGATTTGATTGAAAACAATAGGTTTTTAAAATGATGATTCTTGTCTTAAGTTATTGTTTTTATAATTAAATAAATGCTCCGAAGATGCCGCTGCATGTGTCGTTACCCTGAACCCGATGAGTTCAAGGTGGACGCGACGTATACTTGCTGGGTTTCCTACACGAGGGTAGGCATACACTCTAAATATACAGAACACATCCATAAGTTTAAGTATCGGCAGGGGAATAGACCCGCTGGCGAACATCCCAGAGACAGTTTAAGTATAACCGATCTGACCATGTTGGCAATCACCTAAACCTCTGGAACTGTAAACTTAGTTTGCGTTTGATGAAGCTTTGTACATTAACAGGCATAAAGTAATTTCAATTACGTTTAATAGTGCCAATAAAAAACGCCTTGCATCTATTATTCATAGAGCAAGGCATTTTTGTATGGATAATTTATTTAAACAATTTGTTCAACATCATCCAATATTGTTTGCAGTAAACGTTCACAGTGAGTGTATTCTTGCAAAGACTTATTAAGGCTCAGTACTTCTTGAGTCAATTGTAGAGCAACCATGATGACCAGTTTGTTGTGCTCAACACGTGGAGCACTACGACGCATCTCATTAAATTTCTCATTGAGAAGTTCTGCTGCACGTTCAAGTTCATCTTTTTTATCTAAAGTAGTCGCGAGTCTAAAGGTCTGCTCAATCAGCCTAAGCTCTACCATGACTTGTTCACTCATGATTGTGTCTCCTCACCAGTTTCAGCATTAGGATGGGCAAGCTGCTGAATTTCTTGAGCATGCTGATCTTGAGCAGTGCCTAAAATTCCTAAACGTTGAATAATCGCTTCAACTTTTGATTTAGCAAGCTCATTTTTTTGTAACAAACGATCACGATCTTGTTGTAAATCATGAAGCTCTTGTTGGGTTTGACGCTGGTGGGCTTGTAACTTTTCTTTTGCAACACGTAATTCATTGCGCTCGGCAAGAATTTCTTGAAAACGATTTTTTAAATCAGTCGTACTTTTTTCTAATCGGCTATAACGTTCCGCAAGTGTGTTAGCATCCTGATTCAACTGTTGAAATTGACCTTTTAACTGAGATAGTTGCTCAGTTACCGACTCAATTTCCTCTTGTTTTTTAGTGATAATACTATTTTTTTGCACAACTTGTGCGTGATGCTCTGTTTCAGCCAGTTCTTTAGCTTCCGAGAGTGCCGCATGTTCACTCTCTAAATGATGTAAGCGTGTTTTTAATACGCTAATATGCGCTTGTAGCCGCTGTAATTGTTCTAACATAACGAGGTCGCACAGAATTGCAATCAAAGGTAATATATACAAAGTATAGAGATTGGATAAACGAATGCAAGACGATATTTCAGGCTGGACAGATTGGAACGCTCATTTTGAAGGAATTGAAGAAATTTCAAGCCCTAGTGAGTTACATGGTCTATTAACAGGTATTGTTTGTGTGACAGAAGCGCCAACGCGTGAACAATGGTCACAAATTTTAACAACCCTTAATGTGCCAGAGTTAAGTGAAGATGCTCTAACGCTTTTAACTGATGAAGCAGAAGATGTTATTCATGCGTTATCTGAAGATGAATTAGATTATTTACCTATGCTTCCTGACGATGACCATCTACTTCAAGAGCGTGTACAAGCTTTATCAGATTGGTGTGCAGGCGTTGTATTAGGTTTTGGATTGGCATCGGGTCATATTCGTCCAGATGAACTTGAGTTGATTGAGAACCTTCAAGATATTGCAGCAGTCGAATTTGAAGACTCTGACAATGATGAAGAAGGTGAAAGCAGCTACGAAGAGTTATATGAATTTGTACGCTTAATCCCTGTAAGTTTGTCTATTGGCAGAAAAAAAATTACTGTAGCTGAAAGTTCTTTATTGAAAAAATTTCATGCAAAAAGTAAATCTGCTGCTGTAGACACAGAACAAAATATTGTAGAAATGTTTACTCCACATCGCCCAAGCTAATTGAGGCTGTGTTATTGGTTGTATTTTATTTTTTGACTTTAAAATTCTAAATCAAGTAGATCATTATGAAATTGCCTCAAGCTGATTTTCGACATCGTAGAGACCGTTTGGCAGAAAAAATGGGTCCAAACAGCATTGCAATTATTGCAACACGTGAGGAAATGTACCGTAATCGTGATGCGGATTATAAATTCCGTGCCGATAGTAGTTTTTTCTATTTGACGGGCTTTGCTGAGCCTGAGGCAGTTGCTGTCATTGAAACCTTCGACGATGAAGAATATAGCTATAGTCTTTTTTGCCGTGAACGTAATCGCGAGATGGAAATCTGGAATGGTTTTCGTGCCGGAGTTGATGGTGCAGTTGAAGACTACGATGCTGATGAAGCATATGTAATTGATTTGCTTGATGAAGAAATTATTGAAAAATTATTAAATAAAGAGCGTCTTTATTATCGGATTGGGCACGATGCTGAGTTTGACGCGCGCGTGAGCCAGTGGATTAAAAAAGCAGATGCCGAGCACCGACATGAAAACGCTCCCGCTCAATTGCTACAGCTCGACCGTATTGTTGATGAAATGCGTTTAGTTAAGTCACCACAAGAACTTGAGCTAATGCAAATTGCTGCAAATATTAGTGCTGAAGCGCATACGCGTGCGATGCAAACGGTACACTCAGAAATGATGGAATATGCTCTTGAAGCTGAACTCAATTATATTTTTGGGAAAAATGGCTGTGTTCCGTCTTATAACAGTATTGTAGGCGGTGGGGCTAATGCTTGTGTTTTACATTATGTTGAAAATAACAAGCCACTTAAAGATGGTGATTTAGTCTTAATTGATGCTGCATGTGAATATGAGTTCTATGCTTCGGATATTACCCGTACTTTTCCGGTCAATGGTAAATTTAGTGCTGAGCAAAAAGCATTATATGAAGTTGTATTGGCTGCCCAATATGCAGCGATTGACGCAGTTCGTATTGGTAATTCATATCGTGAACCTCATGAAATAGCAGTTAAAATTTTAACTGAAGGTCTAGTTAATTTAGGTTTGCTCAAAGGTGATGTTAACGAACTCATCGAAACTGAAGCATATCGTCAGTTTTATATGCACGGCACAGGTCATTGGCTAGGCATGGATGTACACGATGTTGGGTCTTACAAAAAAGGTGAAGATTGGCGTCAATATGAAGAGGGTATGGTCATTACAGTTGAACCTGGCTTATACATCGCACCAGATGATGAAACTGTAGATGAAAAATGGCGTGGTATTGGTATTCGTATTGAAGATGATGTGGTCGCAACCTCGAAAGGACCACGGGTTTTAACTGCTAATGTGGTTAAAGATATTGCAGATATTGAACATTTAATGGCGCAAGCTAAAGCATAATTAAACGTATTCGCCAAAGGAGCAAAACTCGATGCAACAACAAGTGATTATTGTAGGTGGGGGAATGGTGGGTTTGAGCCTTTCACTCATGCTCGCGAAGGCTAATATTGCGGTAAAGCTATTAGAAGCTGTGAAATACCCAAACTATGATGATCAAAATGTTGCCCCTTACCATTCGAGTTTTGATGCGCGTAATACGGCTTTATCGCGTCGTAGCGTACAGATTTATCAGAAGCTAGGGTTATGGGATGCATTACAGCAACATGCGACCCCAATTTTGCAAGTCCACATTACTGAGCAAGGTAGTTTTGGTAAAGCACGTTTAATTGCAGAACAAGAGAAAGTCGAAAGCTTTGGTCAGGTAATTGAAAATGCTTGGCTTGGGCGTGTGCTTTTAACTCAAGTGCGTCAGCAACCTTTGATTGAACTCATTGATGGTGTACAGGTTACCGCTTTAACTCAAGATGCCGAACTAGTACATATTGAAGCTTTACGTGGTGAGGAAACCTTAAAACTTGAGTCAAAATTATTAATTGCGGCTGATGGACGTGATTCTTTTTGTCGTCAGGCAATTGGTGTGGGTGTTGATGTTCATGATTATGATCAGGTTGCAATTGTGACTACGGTTCAGACATCAAAACCGCATGAACAGGTAGGTTTTGAACGGTTTAGCGCATTAGGTCCTTTAGCCTTATTACCTTTACCAGGTGAGTACCGCCGCTCAGTGGTGTGGCCTGTGAAAAAAGGCACTGAAAATGAATGGTTGGGCGATGAAAATGACCAGCATTTCTTAAGTGCTTTACAACAAACTTATGGTGACCGAGCGGGTAAATTTGAAAAAACGGGTAAACGTTTTAGCTATCCACTTTCACAAGTGCTTGCACATAAACAAGCTGTTGGTCGCGTTATTTTAATGGGTAATGCAGCGCATACAATTCATCCGGTTGCAGGACAAGGTTTTAATTTGTGCTTACGTGATGCAGATGTTTTAGTACGTTATTTAGTGAACCAGTTAAGCACTTCTGATGATTTAGGTAACCCTGATAACTTACTTGCCTATGAGCAAGCTCGTTTATCAGATCAGCAGCGCGTAATTAAGTTCTGTGACACTGTAGTACGTGGTTTTAGTAACCAAAATCCATTATTAAAATTAATTCGTAATACAGGGTTAATTGCGTTTGATGTTATTCCAGGTGTAAAACCATTGGTGGCTAACTATGCAATGGGGTTAAAAGCATGAGTGAAGTGTTGGATGTCGTCATTGTTGGTGGTGGATTGGTTGGTGGTTTAACTGCTTTATTACTTGCGCAAGGTGGCGTACAACCCACAGTGCTTGATGCGGCTCCGGTGCTTGATGTTGAGAAAACATTAAGCGTGATGAATCCACGTGTTTTAGCACTTAGCCAAGCGACCATTCATTTGCTTAAAACGGTAAATGTTTGGGATGATCTTGCACGCCAAATGCCTTATACAGGCATGCAGGTCTGGAATCTTAATGGCTATGGTGAAATTAATTTTGGTCAAGATTCTGCACGTCAGCCTTTAGCTGAGCAAGCCTTAGGTTCTATGGTGGAACCAAGTGTACTGAACGTTGCTATTCAGCAAAAAATGTTGCAGCAGCTTACAGATTACCGTACTCAAGTTCGTGTTACACGTATTGAGCAGGGTGTTGGATGTTGGCATATTCAATTAGCAGATGGTACTACACTTAAAACTAAACTGCTTATTGGTGCAGATGGTGCGAATTCCTTTGTACGTGAACAGGCTTTTATTGACCTTGATGTACTAGATTACAAACAAGCAGCCATTAGCTGTGCAATCAGAACAGCAAAATCCCATCATTATGTTGCCCGTCAAATTTTCCTACCTACAGGACCTTTGGCATATTTACCAATGGCAAGTCTTGAAGAAACGGAAAATGGATATTGGCAATCCATTGTCTGGACACTACCAGATGATTATGCCGATGAATATTCAGCTTTAAACGATACAGCGTTTATGCAGCTTTTAACTCAAGAAAGCCAACACATGTTGGGTGAGGTGTTAGAAGTTCGTTCAAGAGCACAATTTCCGCTCAAAGCTCGCGCTGCAAAACAATATGTAAAAGCAGGTTTAGCTTTGATTGGTGATGCAGCACATGTGATTCATCCACTTGCTGGGCAAGGGGTAAATATTGGTTGTCTTGATGCGGCAGTGCTGTGTGATGTATTGCTTCACGATTTAAACCGTGGTGTATGGGCACATGAGCAAACTTTATTGCGCTATGAACATCGCCGTAAAGGTCAGAATGATGCAATGATGCATAGCATGTCGGCAATTGGTTGGCTTGAAAGCAGTGAGTTATTTTCAGTCGTGTGGGCTCGCAATATGGGGCTTAAGCAAGTTGAGCTGACTCCGGTTTTAAAAGACCGATTTATGCAACAAGCAAATGGTTTAGGGGCTTTACAAAGTACCCGCTATAAGCATTAAAATATTTACTAGGTCTATACTCTACTGAGTGAATTAAATACCAGTAGATATTTTTTGAACAATCATTTATATATCATTACCAATTTGGTCATAAAAGATACGGAATTGACCAAATTGGCTCTTTGCTAAATGCAAAGAGATTGCTAAATTTCTGAGGTCTTGGGACCATAGCAATGATGCAATAAAATCATTCTGGGGAGTGTGAAATGTCAGATATCAATGATTATGAAGATGCAGAAGATTCTGCTGTAGATGAAGATGAAGCGAAAGCAGCCGAAAGCGGTGCAGCTGATGAAGAAGCAGGCAGTTTGAGTGATACTGACCTTGCCGAAGCAGAAACGCTGACTGTAACTGCTAAACAGAAACAGCGCCAAGCGTTGGAAGATGAAGTTGCCGCATTTTTAGCTCGAGGTGGTAGAATTACCGAAGTTCCTCCTGATGAACATAGCGACCATTAATCTTAAAAAAGCATCACATGAGTGGTGCTTTTTTATTTGTATGAAATTATCAAAATAGGTTTAAGGCGAGCTTTGCAGTTCTTTTAAAATTCCACACTCATCTACTGTTCGATTGGTAGAGCAGTGCTGTTTTAAATCAATTAAAGATTCTTTTAAAAGTAATAATCGTTCAATTTTTTCAGTTACTTCATTTAAGTATTTATCTACTAAATTATCAATTTTTGTACATGCCTGTTTAGGCTGAGCTTTCATTTCTTTTAACGTTTTAATATCACTGAGTGAAATATCTAATTCGCGGCAATGCTTAATAAACAATAGATCGTTGAGGGTCTGCTCGGTATAAACACGATAATTATTTTCTGAACGTTGAATACGGTCCAACACACCTACTTTTTCGTAATAACGGATCGTATCAATTGGAACATCCGCTTTTTTTGATAATTGACCAATAGAAAGACTCATAAGGCTTGACTCTGGAGCTACTCAAGGGTTTTTAATTACTATAAAAGAGTTTTTGAGGAAATAAAATGGCTGGATGTGGTTGTGCTTCAACATGTTCTCCTTCAAAGAAAGTGAGTCCACGTTTTAGAAAAGCGTTATGGATTGCACTTGTGATCAATGCTTTGATGTTTGTGGTGGAAATATTGGGTGGTTATAAGGCTCAATCTGTTTCGCTATGGGCCGATGCATTAGATTTTGCCGGAGATGCAGCAAATTATGCTTTATCTTTAGTTGTGCTTTCGATGAGTTTATATTGGCGCGCAACAGCTGCATTGCTTAAAGGAATAACGATGGCCGCTTTCGGTATTTTTGTTATTGCAAAAGTGGTTTGGTCATATTTTTATGGTGTTCCACCTGAGCCTATGGTGATGGGAGCAATTGGCGTGATGGCTTTAATTGCTAACGTTTCAGTCGCGCTTATGCTCTATGCGTACCGTGATGGAGATGCCAATATGCGTTCTGTCTGGTTGTGCAGCAGAAATGATTCTATTGCCAATATTGCTGTGATTTTAGCGGCCGTTGGCGTCTTTGGAACAGGGAGTGTATTTCCCGATTTATTTGTTGCCTTTGTAATTGCGTACTTGGGTGTGTCTTCTGGTTACGCTGTTATAAAACAATCACAGCAAGAAAGAAAACAGTCAAAACTGGTGTTGGGTTCTCAAGCATAATTATGAGCGCATAAAAAGTACCATTCATACGTGGTACTTTTTACTGTTTGAATGCATTAGATAAGTAGTGATATTGCGATACTCCACATAACGCAACCAATAATAAAATCTAAAACTTTCCATGCTTTAGGATTGATAAATAATGGTTTTAATAATCTTGCACCATAACCTAAACTGAAAAAGAAAATCCAAGAGGCAACAATGCTGCCCAAAGCAAAACTAATTTTGTCTTCTAACTGGGTTGCAACTGAACCAATCAGAACAATGGTATCCAAATAGACATGTGGGTTAAGCCAAGTAAAGGCAAGACAGGTCACTAATGCTTGGGTTAAGGTCTGTTTCTGGCTGCTATCAAGCTCCATACTCTGGGTAGTTTTCAAGGCAGCATAGAATGCTTTCGCACCGTAGACCAATAAAAACGTTGCCCCTAAATATTTAGCCACCGTAATTAAGATGGGTGATGCTGTCATGATTTCGGCAAAACCTAATACACCAAACGCGATTAGAATTGAGTCGGACAGCGCACAAATTAAACATAGCCAAAATACATATTGCTGTTTAAGACCTTGTTTTAGAACAAAAGCATTTTGAGCTCCAATTGCTACAATAAGCCCGCTACCAATACCGAAACCTTTAAAAAATATACTAAGAGAGAACATAACAATAAGGTGGAAAAATCAGATGTGGGAATTATCTGACTTTTTCTTAAGAAATAAGTAAAATTAAGAATATTTAGGTTTGGCTAAAAAATATTTAGGTTTGATATGTTAGATAGCAAACAGTGTGAAGCCTTTCTTGCAGTCGCAGAAGTGGGAAGTTTTGATGCAGCAGGTGAGCATTTATATATTACGCCTTCGGCAGTGTCCTTACGTGTGCAAGCTTTGGAAAAGTATTTAGGCCAAATTTTAATTATCCGTGGGCGTCCATGTGCACTTACACAAGCTGGGCAAACGTTATTGCAACATTTACGTCATACGAGATTAATGGAGCAAAACTTATTACAAGGTTTGATGGGAAAATCATCTGAATCGGAATTCTATAAAATTGCTCTAGCATCCAATGCAGATTCGCTAGCGACTTGGCTTTTACCGAGCATTCAGCAAACACTTTTTAAAGAAAAAATAATCTTAGAACTAAAAATTGATGATCAATCGCATACGCATACTTTATTAGAAACAGGGCAAGTCAACGCATGCATCTCGGCAGAAGAACAGGTCATGTCAGGCTGTTTAGCTCAACCACTCGGGAAAATGCGTTATAAAATGTTGGCTTCTGCTGAGTTTGCAGCTGACTGGTTTAAACATGGCGTAAACCGAGAAACTTTAAGAAATGCACCAGCTGTAATTTTTAACCATAAAGATCTTATGCATTCGGAGGTATTACTGAAATATTATGGTTTGCCTTTGCAGAGCTATCCTTATAGTTTTATTCCTGCTACAGATGCGTTTGTGAAAGCAATCCAATTAGGTTTGGGATATGGCATGGTGCCTGAACTTCAGGTTCAATCTTTACTAAGCAATGGAACTTTAGTGGATGTTATACCTGAGGCTGGGCTCGACATTCCGTTATATTGGCACCATTGGAAAAGGCAGTCTAAACAGTTGGATGCACTGACGGAAACTATTGTCGAGTCAGCAAAACACATATTGAGATAGTTTTAGAGGTTTCTCTTTAAATGGCGAGTGGAAATATGCTGAATATAAAACTCTATATCTTGCGCTGAGTAACCTAAAAGTTGTCCAATTCTTCGTTCAAGCTCTACGCATTTTTCAAAATTAGTTTCTTTAAATAAAGTTTCAATACATATCATGAGTTCATTTAAATCTGCTAAAGCTGCATCTTTATAGATCAGCATAATTGAAAAGGGTAAAGGTAGGGAGGTTTCAATATCTTTACTCAGCATTGATAAAGTACCTTGTTCGAGATGCTTTAAAAAACTGACAGGTAATAGATCGTAAAATAGAGCGATAGATTTCTCGCCTGAAAGTAATAATTCTAGTTCTTGTCCTTCATGAGGGCCAAGTTTGCCCATTTGTTCACTCATATTAGTACTCTTATTCTTATATTTTGTTATGCAAAATTAATAGATGGTGATGACACAGGCTATTTGTCATCACCATATCTAATTAAAAAATTAAGATTGAGTTAACTCGAGCGCACGTTGATAAGCGACTTTTTTCTTAATTCCTGTTAAATCGGCAGCAAGTTGAGATGCTGCTTTAACAGATAAGTCTTGAAGTAAACGCTTTAAAAGTTCATCTAGTTTTTCTTGTTCTAGATCTGTTTTTGCAGCTGCACCACCCACAACCACTACAATTTCACCTTTTTCTTGGTTGTGGTCGTTTTCAATGAAGCTGACCAAATCTTTTAAGGTCATTTTTTTGATGGTTTCAAAGGTTTTGGTAATTTCACGTGCAAACCCTACTGGACGGTCTTCACCAAATACCTGAGCCATATCTTTAATAGACTCTAAAATACGATGGGGTGCTTCATAGAAAATTAAGGTCTGGGTTTCATTCTTAAGTTTTTCTAATTGAGAAATACGTTGTGAAGCTCTAGATGGTAAAAATCCTTCAAAGCTAAAACGATCACTCGGTAAACCTACCGCACTTAAAGCAGCAATAGCAGCACATGCGCCTGGCACTGGAACAACTTTAATACCGTTCTCTTGAGCAGCACGGACTAATTTAAAGCCTGGATCACTGATGAGCGGTGTACCTGCATCACTAATTAAAGCAACGCTATCGCCAGCAAGTAATTTTTGAACTAACTGCTCAATTTTATTGCTTTCATTGTGGTCGTGGCATGCAGTAAGTTGAGTCGATATATTATAGTGCTTAAATAATTGTGCTGATTGGCGAGTATCTTCGGCAGCTACAATAGAAACTGATTTTAAAATATCAATTGCGCGGAAAGTCATATCATCTAAGTGCCCGATTGGGGTGGCTACAACAAATAACTGAGCACTCATTTGGTTTTACTCCGTACAGATAAACAATTTTAATCGGGTAGTTTAACCGAAATTATGATTTGGGCGTGAACAATGTCTGCTAGCTTGGGCTTTTCGAAAATGATCTGATTTTCATTTGTTCGATTTAGATCTGATATGTCAGATGAATTTAAGAAAATAACTTATTTATAAAAACATCTAGAGATGCTTTTCATTGGGGAAAATAAAAATGTTATTGGCGCAACAGTTGGGGAAATGGGCAGAGCAAACTGCTTTAAACCTTTTACAAGCACAAAACTATGTATGGGTGACGAGTAATTATCATTCACGCCGTGGTGAAGTGGATTTAATCGTCAAAAGAGGGCAAGAGTTAGTTTTTGTTGAAGTAAAAGCACGTACTATAGGAAATTATGGACAAGCTTGTGAAATGGTAACGTGGACAAAACAGAAGAAAATTATCAAAACGGCGATGCGTTTTTTACAGCGCTATCCATCTTATCAGGATTTTTATTGTCGTTTTGATGTGATTTGTTTTGATTTTCCACAGAAAATTGCAAAAACAGTACAGCATGACTTTTCAAAATTCCATTATGATCTGCAATGGATCGAAAATGCATTTACTTTGGATTAAGAGTTCATTACTCTTTTGAGCAAATTTAAGTCTGATGCTTTATGATCAAGCCAAGAAATTGATAGGAGTCTGGTGGAGTGTTAAACCGTATTGCTGTAACAATGCTTTGTGTCGCAAGTTTATCAGGTTGCGCAAGTTTTATTTCTGGTGGAACAGGCACAGCTCCAGTGGGCACAGATAGCGGTGTCCGCAGTCTAGGCCAAGTATTCATTGACTCTTCAATTAAACGTACAGCGAATATCAACATTTATAAACTTGATCAACGTTTCAAGCAGTCACGTATTAATATTGAAAGCTTCCACAGTACAGTTTTATTAACTGGCCAAGTGCCTGACCCGTACTTGAAACAATTGGCAGAAGACAATCTTAAAGCCATGAGTGATGTGAAAGCCGTACATAACTATATTACGGTGGGTAACAAAGTTAGCTATAACACCATCATGCAAGATGCGGGTGTAACAGCAAATACACGTGCTCTTTTAATGAAAGCGCCAGTTGTATCGGACAGTAAAGTACTTGTCCATACTGAAGATGGTGTTTTATATGTGATGGGCCGTTTAAATACCGCTGAAATTAATGATTTAAATAATGTGCTTCAAAATGTTGGTAACGTGACCAAAATTGTGACGCTCATTGATAATGTTGATTTGGCGCCTGCTCCAGCAGCGAGTACTGGTAGCACAACGACTACACCACTTATTAATAACGTCATTGCTCAGCCAACAGTTCAAACACCTGTTGCAATTGATCCTGACCAAACAGATCCTGCTTCGACTGCACAGTAATATATGAATCTGATTGAACAACTACAAAGCAGAATTGAACAGGCGCGAACTCTCTATAAAGAGTTCCGCCTGTATGATTTGGGGAGTTTTGCTTTAAACCGTTTTACGCCAAAAGATGGTTTTGAACAGGTTCCAAATGTTCGTTATGGGCTAAAGCCTCGCCACCGTTTGGATATTTATAGATCTGTTAAAAAACTATCTCATCAGCCACTCATTGTCTTTGTGCATGGTGGGGCGTGGCAACATGGTAATAAACGAGATTACCTTTTTATTGGTGAGACCTTTGCCAAAGAAGGCTATGACGTTGCTGTTATTAACTACCAGTTAGCACCTAAAAATATTTTCCCAAGTTTTGTTGATGACCTGACTCAAGCATTGAATTATTTGCATCAAAATCAGGGAAAACTGGAAATTTCTACAGAAAATATTGTACTTATGGGGCATTCGGCAGGGGCATTTAATGTGATGTCTGCTGTTTATCACCCTGATTCAACCAAAATTGAGTGTTTAGGGAAAATTAAGGCAATAATCGGTTTAGCTGGCCCATATCATTTTGACTATAAAGGTGATCCACTGGCCGAAGATGCTTTTGATCAAAGCACCTCTTATAAAGAAGTCATGCCATATTATTTCGTTAATCAAAATAATATTAAACATTACCTTTTGATGGCTGAAAATGATCAGATTGTAAAAAAACACAATACTTTAGATATGGATCAAGCGCTTAGAGAGAAGGGTAATCACAGCCATATCGCCGTGATTCCTAAAACTGGGCATATTACAATTTTGGCCAGTCTCTCTAGTTTTATTAGTCATTACTTCAGGACTAAAAGAACTATTTTGCATTTTCTTGAAGAAGTGTTTTAAACGAGAATATCGCCTAAAACACGGCAGATTACCCAGCTTGGGTAATCTGCATAATCATTGAATGAGCAATACTACCTTTAAATGGAATTTCAGGTAATTGATCAATTTTGAAGAATTGTGCATCTGCAATTTCTTCTTCTTGCAGCTTAATTTCACCAGACTCATATTCTGCTCTAAACGCAACCATCAGGTTACTTGGGAAAGGCCAAGGTTGACTTGACATATATTGAACATTTTTGAGTCTTAGGCCTACTTCCTCAAAAGCTTCGCGTTGTACTGCTTCTTCAAGAGTTTCACCAACTTCAACAAAACCTGCAATCAAACCATACATATTGGTTTTATTGTGGACTGACTTCGCTAGCAAGATTTCATCATTACCTCGAGTAATGACCGTAATAATGCATGGGTTTACGCGAGGGTATTGATGATAGCGACAAGAAGGACACACCATTGCGTATTCGGTTGGATGAACTTCTGTCGGGTGTCCGCAGTGGCTACAAAACTTATGATTACGTCGCCATTCAAGTAACTGTACAGCGCGGCTTGCTTGCAAGAACTGTTCTTTCGACCAACTTGTAATGAGTTGGCGAATTGGAACCAGTTGTAAGCCTTCGGGAATGGGTTCCTCAGCAAGCAAGTCACGTGCAATGACCTGCTCATCATGAGTGAAAAGTAAATCACTTGCTAACTTTTCGACTTTGGGTAGTTGAAGGTTGTGATCAACCAGTAATTGTTGATGATGAAAAATATAAGCAAGTGATAATTCAGACATTAAGCTGCCTTTTCTTGAAGTTGTTGACTACTCGACAATGCTACATCAAACATAGATTGTAGAACAGGTTGTTTATTTTTTAAATTGTCAACCAACATGTCAAGGCCCGCTAATACGTTAAAAATACAGTGAATTTGGTCTGTATTAAAAGGTTGGTTTTGCTCAAGTTGTTGTTGAACAAATTGAGCAGTTTCAAGTAAAGCATCTTGTTGAATGGTACTTCCTAGAAATTCGGCCGCGCCTGCTAGCTCTTTTAGTGAACCTGCAATTGCTTCAATATTCTGTGTTGAATCATTTGCATATAACGTAAGACTCTGACAAATAAAATCAATTAAATTTTTTGTCTCGGTGAGTAAGGCTTGATGTGCTTCATCAAGGCGATCTAAAGAAATATTCGTATTATTCACGCTAAGTTGTAAGCGACTAGATGTATATTGGCGGACCAAAATACCAATTGAGTTCATGGCAGACAAAATGCTGTCCATGAGCTGCTGTGCATAGTTTTCATTACTTAATATATTGAGCTGACTTAAACTACTCGCTTGTTGAGAAAGCTCAACTGAGGCTTCATCAAGGTTAAGTAGTTTGAATGTATAAGCGAGCTGTAAAAGACTCGTTTGCAATTGTTGTGCTTTTTCAGTCGACATATTTTGATAGTTATATTCAATATCGTTACGCACTTTGTTCATTTCGCTCAAAATTAATTGGCTGACTGCGTGCATGGTGTCGAAATCAGGACCAAAAAGATGGCGGCTTAAAACCAGTAGTTGCGTATCTGTCGGTGTTTCATCGCCTATATGAAGTTGGTTGCGAATATGGTGAGCAACTTCATCTTCTTGAGCGATCACTATACTTAAAATATCTGCAAGTGCAGGTAAATCAGGCTTGAAAGTTTCCGGCGTTGCTAAGAACTGACCAATATAACTTTCAATATTAATGAGTACACGTAGGCGTGAATCATTTAAAAGCAGGTTATCAATATGGTCGAAAGCATAATTTACGAGTTGCCAATATTGTTGGCTTGGCTGGTGTTTTGCCAAGCTGACCAAATAAGTACTGATCAGTTTAAAAGCCTGATAATGATGAGTAGCTTCTGTTTTATTTAAAAATTGATGAAGAGATAGTTTATAGAGTTGATGAATAAACTGAGTTTTTTCATTAATGAATACTTCTGGGAATGGAAGTTCAAGCGAAGCATTTGCAAGTAAAGGAGCAATCGCTTGTCCAGAAGACGTCAGTGGTTTATTTAAAGCTAATTCTAAATTATTTAAGGTATTAAGAAGAAACTGAGGGACTTGTAATTCACGCAAGCAGATAAATTCAATATATCGTTTTACCATGGTCGTGCCTTCACTCAGCGCAACGACATCATCAGTATTAATTTGCGTTGGTTTCGCAATAATTTTTTGCATCAGCTCAGTTGAATATTGAGTGATTTTTGCAAGATAGGGGATATCAATTAAACGTAGGACTTGAGTGCATTGCTTAAATTGTTCTAATGCATCATCAATACCAAAAGGGAGCGTTTGTTCTTCAATTAAGGTGCTTACTGCACCTTCAACCAGTTTTATTGAGCGATCAATTTCATGTTTGATGATGAGTAAAGCTGTTGGATCGAAATGAATCGAAGTATGCTCAGACATAAACGTTCCCCTTTGAAAAAAAATCAATTGTTATATTCGTAGTGCTCGGTAATTTGAGCTAAAAATCTATGTGACTAATATAACTTAACTTACAAAGGGGAAAAGCTAAAAACGCTAAAGAATCAAAAATTTATTTTGCAAAAAGGCAAGGTTCTCCATGTTTTTTCTCAAATTCTTTGACCCAAGTCTCATGTGTATTTAGCTCTTCTTCAGAAGGGTAAATAACTGGTAGGTCAATTTGAATCCTAGTTTTATTTGTTGTGTTCTGGCTATTTTCACTTTGGGATAAGGCATCTATATCAAAAGAAACCTGTCCACCCGTCATTGCTAGGTAAACGTCTGAAAGAATTTCAGCATCGAGTAATGCACCGTGGAAGGTACGGTCACGTGCCGGAATTTCATAACGTCTTACAAGGGCATCAAGCGAGTTTTTTTGTCCCGGATGTTTGCTTTTTGCTAAAGCTAACGTATCTGTTACCTCACATACTTCGGAAAGCGCGGGAAGGCCAGCGCGTTTAAACTCCATATCTAGGAAGTTCATATCGAAGGTTGCGTTATGCGCAATAATCTCTGCACCTTTTAGATAATCAAAGAGCGTGTCAGCAATTTCTGCATAGAGCGGTTTATCTTTTAAGAAATTATCACTGATACCATGGATATTTTCTGAGTCACCCACTGGTTTTTGCGGGTTAATATAAATATGAATTGAGCTACCGGTAAGTTTCCGGTTAATCATTTCAATAGCGCCCACTTCAATAATTCGGTCGCCATCTTGGAAATAAAAACCAGTGGTTTCCGTATCGAGAATCAGTTGTCGAGGCCCTTGTAATTGTAATTTGGCTTCAGTCACAACAATTTGAGGATGAATATTATTAACGGGTTGCTTACTTTCTGGCTCAGCAGCTTCAACTTCAATAACTTCTTCTTCCACAATAATCATCTCAACTTCTTCGGGCTGTTCAAGATCAATATTATCTTCTTCGGCTACTTCTGCCATATCAAACCCAAAAGGGTCATCAAGCAACCAATCCTCTTCAGGCTTTTTTATATCTTGCAGGGCAGTCGCTTGAACTGTTTTTTTTTGAAGTGCGGTTTGATCGGCTCCGATATTTGCAAGCTCATCGGCCATTTCGTTGCCTGCATGTCCAGCATGGCCTTTAATCCAGTTCCACTCAATATTTCTACCTGCACATACAGCATCTAATTTTTGCCAAAGGTCAGGATTTTTTACATCTTTCCAGTTTTTCTTTTTCCAGCCATGAATCCATTCAGTAATGCCTTGCTTCACATAATTTGAATCTGTCCAAATAATTAAATGAGCATCGGGTGGGCAAAATGAAACGCCTTCAATCGCAGCAGTGAGTTCCATGCGGTTATTGGTTGTCTCAGGTTCACCACCAAATAATTTATGCTCACCCTGCTCGGTAATGACATATGCGCCCCAACCACCTAACCCCGGATTGCCACGACATGCACCATCAACATACAGTGTGATTGTTTGAGACATAAATCGAAACCTAAACTAAAAGAAAAAGAACTGAATATGGTGTATTGTATACGCAAAAAGTTCGGTTCCATCGTTACAAAGCAAGGTTTTTTTAATTTCTTGTAACATTTCCATGCAAATGACATCAAATTATTGCCTTGTCTATCTTGCACGCTTTACTACAATGGCATCGAAGACCTAGGGTTTGTGGCCAAACCCCAAAAAAATATTACGCGAGTTGTTTGGAAGTTTTTATGTATAAACCAACCACATTTGTGTGGCAGCCATCTGCGGCATCATTGTTCAAAATTACCGTACTTAGCTCTGCTTTAGCTGCGTTGGGTATTACAACAGGCTGTTCATCGACTCCGCAATCTGCAAAAACCTCAAAATCGAAACAGGTCAGTGGTGCAGGTTATTTAGATGCGAGTAGTCTTGACTCTTTGGAAGACTTACTCTCAGCAACCGATATGCGCGCTGTAGAAGGCGATCGTCTGCTTATTTTGAAGCATGGTGATGTCTGGAAGCGTATGTCTGTTGGTTTCAAAATGGACTTGAATCATTGGGATTCACGTATTGAAGCTCAGCGTAGCTGGTTTATTTCTCGTCAGCCTTACCTTGATCGCTTGAGTGCTCGTGCCAGTCGTTATTTGTACCATACTGTGAAAGAAGCTGAACGCCGTGGCTTACCGACAGAACTTGCATTATTACCGGTAATTGAAAGTTCTTATGACCCAGCTGCAACAAGTAGTGCAGCAGCAGCGGGCCTTTGGCAGTTTATTCCAAGTACTGGTCGTATTTATGGCTTAAAGCAAACTGGTATGTATGATGGGCGCCGAGATGTGGTTGAATCGACTCGCGCAGCTTATGAGTTTTTAGGAAGCCTCTATAACCAATTTGGTTCTTGGGAACTTGCGTTAGCAGCCTATAATGCTGGCCCTGGACGTATTCAGCAGGCGATTAACCGCAACCAAGCTGCTGGTTTGCCAACTGATTATTGGTCATTAAAATTGCCTCAAGAAACAATGAACTATGTTCCACGTTTCTTAGCTGTTGCTCAAATTATTAAAAATCCAAAGGCTTATGGTGTAGAACTACCACCTATTGCAAATAGACCCCATTTCCGTGAAGTGACTTTATCTGCACCTTTAACGTTAAATGAAATTGCTTCTACAGCAGGATTAAGCCGTGCAGAACTTTATGCATTGAACCCAGGATATCGTGGTGAAGCAGTAGACCCTGCGAGTCCAATGCGTATTTTGATTCCAGCAGATTTAAGTCCTTCAATTGATAATAAATTAAAAGGGAAAAAAACGGGTGGTAGCTCAGGTTGGTGGGCAAATGCAACTTCACCGTCTACACCTACAACTGTTAGTCCATCTACTACAGTGACAACAAGAACAACACCAACAACACAAGTTCAGCCAGTTAAACCTTCTTCACCAGTGAAGAATACTTCAACGATTTCAAAATCTACACCACGTGGTTCAGATGCGTTAGCTGCCTTTGCAGCATCAGCGGATGTACCAAGTGCGCCGCGTATTCCTGTAGCTGTGACGAATGCAGCTAACATTACAAAGCCTGTTAAGATGGAGCCACCAATTTCAGCTGCAGAGCGTGAGAAGATTTTAGCGGCAGTACGAGCTGAAGGTGAGAAAGAAACAGTTCAACAAGCTTTAGAGCCGCAACCAACACAAGCTGAAAAAGATCAAGTCGTTGCTGAATTAAAAGCAATCGCGCCTAAAGGAACTGAAATTGTCGATCCGTATGATGGCAAAATTAGGTTAACCGCAATTCAGACGAGCCAGTCAGTTGCAGAGCAACAAGGTAAAGAGGTCAGTAGAGGTTTTGCTTATCCAAAAACTTTAGCTGAAGACGTGACTGTAGCTAACTCTGAAGACGGACAGCGTAATAAAGACAAACCTTACATCAAGACTGATACTGATGTAGTGGTTGTACAACCTAAAGGTAAGCGCAGTACTTATACCGTTTTACCAGGTGATACGTTGGCCGTTATTGCAATGAAAAATGGCGTAAACTGGCGCGATGTTGCTAAGTGGAACCAGATTGACCCTGAAAAGACGTTATATGTGGGTTCAACACTTTACCTCTATGATGCTAAACCACAAGAAACTCAAACTACTTCTAAAAGTACAGCTAAACCAGATGTATATGTAGTTGAAGCTAACGACAGTTTAAGTGGTGTTGCTAATCAGTTTAATTTGTCAGTAAGACAATTGGCTGAATATAACGATTTATCAGTAACAGATGGTCTATTTGTTGGGCAAAAATTACTGTTAAAAGAGCCAAAGAATAGTCGCTCAAGTGCTAAAGTCGAGCCGAAAGCAGTTCAAGCAAATGCAAAGCGTATAGCAACGAAAAGTTATACTGTGAAGCGCGGTGAATACCTTAAATTAATTGCAGATCGTTATGCGCTCTCTAATCAAGAACTTGCTGAATTAACGCCAGGTTTATCGGCTGGTAGTAACTTGATGGCTGGCCAAAAAATTAATGTACCTACACAAGATATTTCTGTAGATGAAGTTGCTGAAACCAAAACTTCTAGTAAATCTGAGAAAGCTGCTGTTAGTATTTCTTACAAAACAGAAGGCTATAAAGTGCAGCGTGGTGATACTTTATCGAGTATTGCAACGAAATCAAAAATTAGCCTAGCTGAGTTAGCCGAGTTAAATAACTTAAAAGCAAATAGTCATGTACAGCTTGGTCAAACGATAAAAGTACCAGCAGGGTTAAGTGTTCCAGAACAATACGTTGTAAAGTCAGGTGATAGCTTAAATGCGATTGCGAGTAAATATAACTTGCAAACAGGTTATTTGGCTGACTTAAATGGTTTGTCTCGTACTGCTGGGTTACGTGCTGGTCAACGTTTAAAACTAACAGGTACTGTTGAAGAAGAAGCACCAACAAAGCCTTCTAAAAATACTAAAGAAGAAACACCAGAAACGTATACAGTCAAATCTGGTGATAGCTTAGGTAATATCGCTAACCGTTACCACTTACAGTTGGACTACCTTGCATCATTAAATGGTCTTTCACGTACCAGTAGCGTTCGTGTCGGGCAACGTTTAAAGCTAACAGGTGATGTACCTACAGTAGAAACAGCTAAAGTAGACACCAAGTCTTCAACTAAAACAGTTGCGGCTGGTAAAAACACTGAAAGATATACTGTGAAATCTGGTGAGTCTTTAAATAGTATTGCGAGCCGTGCAGGCATTTCAGTTCGTGAACTTGCTGAAATGAATGCATTAAAAGCGAGTGCTAATTTACAGCGCGGCCAAAATATTGTAATTCCAAAAACTGTTGTGGAATACAAAGTGAAGCGTGGTGATACATTAATTGGTCTTGCTAGCAAATACGGTTTAGAAACCAATTTCTTGGCTGAGCTAAATAATTTGACACCTTCTACTCAGCTTCGCATTGGTGATGTTATTAAAGTGCCTAATTTATAAAATAATTAGCAATTTATGCATAAATCATCTTTTCAACTGAGCCTGCTAGTCGGGCTCAGTGTCGTTTCGCATGCAGTTTTTTCTGCACAGCAAACCACTTCATATATAGCGATTCATTCCAAACCTAAATATTTAGGAACGATGGCTATGCCATATGCAAACCCGAATGCTCCTAAAGGTGGTCTGTTAAGTCAGGCCGCTCAAGGAACTTTTGATAACCTCAATAGTATGAATGGTAAGGGGAATGCTACAGAGGGCGTTAATTATCTTTTTGATACTTTAATGACTCAATCATTAGATGAGGTCGGGGTTTTATATCCGCTTTTAGCCGAGAAAGTAAGTTATGACCCAGAAAAAACGCAGTCTGTTACTTTCTATTTAAGCCCTAAAGCGCGTTTTAGTAATGGACAGCCAGTCACTGCGGCAGATGTTAAATTTAGTTTTGATGCCTATCAGACGAAGTCCAATTTAGGTTTACAGATGTACCTTGCTGATTTGGCAAAAACAGAAGTCATTAATGCTCATCAAGTAAAGTTTAGTTTTAAGTCTAACCATAATCCTAAAATGCCATTCATTTTGGCAACCTTACCGATTTATTCAAAAGCGGATTGGCAAAAAAGAGATTTTAGCCGAATTACCCTACAGCCGATTGTTGGTTCGGGGCCATATGTAGTTGAACGAGTTGATGCAGGTAGAAGCATTAGTTATAAAAGAAACCCAAATTATTGGGCAAAAGATTTGCCTATTAACAAGGGGCGTTATAATTTTGACCGATTAAAATATGTCTATTATCGAAATTGGGATATTGCTTTTGAAGGATTTAAATCTGGGCAATACACTTTGCATGAAGAAACTAATCCTAAAAAATGGGTAACAGATTACCGTTTTCCAGCCGTAAAAGCAGGGTTGGTTACTCAATATAAGTTTCGTCACCATAACCCGATTGCCACTGAAAGTTATGTTTTTAACACCAGACGAAAACCTTTAAATGATATTCGTTTTAGACAAGCTTTAACCTATGCCTATGACTTTGAATGGCAAAATAAAGCTTTGTTTTATGGACAATATCAGCGCCTA
The DNA here is from genome assembly GCF_034650275.1 of Acinetobacter sp. IRS14. Taxonomy (NCBI): domain Bacteria; kingdom Pseudomonadati; phylum Pseudomonadota; class Gammaproteobacteria; order Moraxellales; family Moraxellaceae; genus Acinetobacter; species Acinetobacter sp. IRS14. The sequence goes on along the minus strand of NZ_JAOVFN010000004.1, from coordinate 9,159 downwards.
CAAAGTTATTTTGAAAATAGTGAATTAGCAGCAACGGGTCGACCTTCAAAAACTGAATTAGAGTTGTTAAGACCGTTATTGCCTAAGTTATCTCCACTCATGCAACAAGGTGTTTTAGCTGAATGGAAATATCCAGTGTCGGATGCAAGTGGGTTCAACCGTCAGAACTTGTTAACAGCCAGACAATTACTCATACAGGCTGGTTATAAAGTTAAAGAAGGGCAATTATTTACGCCAGAAGGCAAAAAAGTTCAGCTTGAGTTCTTAATTCAGCAAGATGGTAAACAACGAACACTTTTACCTTTTATTCGTAACCTAAAAAAGTTAGGTATTGCAGTTAATTTGCGTCAGGTCGATGCTCCGCAATATTTAGAAAGAACTCGTCGTTACGATTTTGATATGACCACAATGAATCTGCCGCAATCTCTCAACCCAGGCAATGAACAAACTCAGTTTTGGGGAACTATCGCCGCAGCGCAGGATGGAAATTACAATTATGCAGGGGTTCGTAACCCAATAATTGATCAAGTGATTTCAAAACTTGTTGCAAGTAAAAGCCGTGAACAACAGATTATTTATACTCACATTCTCGATCGATTGCTTAGAGCTGGTTATTATCAAATTCCGACCTATGGTAAAGGTGAAAACTGGTATGCTTATTGGAATATGTATCAACAACCTAAAGTTAAACCAGCACTTTCTTCCGGAATAGAATATTGGTGGAGTGATGCAAACAAAGCTAAAACAGTTGCTAAATATTTACATCAACAATAAAAAGCACCTGCCATAAAGGAAATCCTGTTATATGGGTTCATATATTCTCAAGCGACTTCTTTTAATGATTCCCACATTGTTTGTCATTTTATTGATTAACTTTGTGGTTGTGCAAATTGCACCAGGTGGACCAGTTGAGCAAGCAATACATCAGGCACAAAGCGATTTGGGAATTGGTCGTGCATTAAGTGCAGAAACTTATTATCAAGGTGCTCAAGGTTTAAGCCCTGAAATGGTTGAGCAAATTAAGGCTCAGTACGGCTTTGATCGTTCTGCCCCTGAACGATTTTTTCTAATGTTAAAAGGCTATTTAACTTTAGATTTTGGACAAAGTTTCTTTAAAGATAAACCAGTCGTGGAATTGTTGTGGGAAAAAATACCTGTTTCGATTTCGCTTGGGCTAGTGAGCACTTTTCTGATTTATTTAATTTCTATTCCACTTGGGATTAAGAAAGCAAGACAGCAAGGCTCATGGTTTGATCGGTCCACCTCGTTAGTTCTTGTGGTGGGATATGCTGTACCAAGTTTTGTATTTGCCATTTTGTTAGTTGTTTTTTTTGCAGGCGGCTCTTATTTTCAATGGTTTCCCTTACAAAATTTAGTATCAGATAACTTTCATCAACTTAGTCTTTGGGGCAAAGTTACCGATTATTTATGGCATATGACTTTGCCGCTCATTACGATGGTATTAGGTGGTTTTGCCAGTTTAACCTATTTAACTAAATACTCATTTTTAGAAGAACTCAATAAACCCTACGTTTTGGCAGCCTATGCAAAAGGTTTGAATAGCCAACAGGTCTTATATAGGCATGTTTTTCGTAATGCCATTTTAGTTGTACTCGCAGGATTACCAGAGGTGTTAGCGGGTATTTTCTTTGTGGGTAACCTGTTTGTAGAAATTATTTTTCATTTAGATGGGGTGGGGTTGTTGGGCTTTGAAGCAATTGTTCAGCGTGATTATCCTGTTATTTTTGGGGTTTTATTTTTCTTTACTTTATTTAGCCTAATTTTACGTCTCATTTGTGATGTGTTGTATCAATGGATTGATCCAAGAATTCACTTTGATGCACAAGGAGGCAAATAATGTCTTTAATTGTGCGTACACGATTACAGCGTTTTAGGCAGCATAAATTGGGCTGGGCCAGCTTTATTTTATTTAGTCTTATTCTGATTTTGTCCTTAGCTGCGGAGTTGATTGCTAACGATAAACCATTGTTAGTGAAGTATGAAGATTCTTACTATTTGCCAGTGTTTAAAACATATCCAGAAACTGCGTTTGGTGGGGTGTTTGAAACAGAAGCTGATTATAAAGACCCCGCCGTACAAGCGCTTATTGAGACTAAGGGGTGGGCAGTTTGGCCGCTCATTCAATTTTCATATCAAACTCCCAATTTAGACTTGGCCGTTCCTGTGCCATCACCACCCTCTAAGCAAAATTGGTTGGGAACAGATGATCAGGGAAGGGATGTTTTTGCCCGCATTCTTTATGGCTTAAGAGTATCGTTACTTTTCGGTTTAGCTTTAACCTTTTGTTCCGCTTTATTTGGAATTACTGTAGGTGCTATTCAAGGTTATTATGGTGGTTGGATAGATTTATTAGGACAACGTTTGGTTGAGGTCTGGAATGGCTTACCCATGCTTTTTATGGTCATGATTTTAGTCAGTATGTTTGTTCCAAATGTATATTGGCTATTTTTCATTATGTTGTTTTTTGGCTGGACCGTTTTGGTGGGAATTGTCAGAGCAGAATTTTTAAAAGCTCGCCAGTTGGATTATGTTCGTGCAGCCCAAGTTTTGGGAGTGACCGATCGCGCTATTATTTTTAAGCATATTTTGCCCAATGCGATCAGTTCGAGTTTGTCTCAGTTACCTTTTATTTTAACGACCAATATTAGTGCTTTAACTGCTCTTGATTTTTTAGGGTATGGACTGCCGCCCGATGCAGCCTCATTAGGCGAGTTATTATTACAAGGTAAAAATAATTTAGATGCGCCATGGCTAGCAATTTCTGGCTTTTTTAGTCTGGCTATCGTTCTTTCACTTTTAATTTATATTGGGGAGGCGGCCCGTGATGCGTTTGACCCAAGAAAATAATTTAAATATCACCTCAACGTTGTTAAAGGTAGAGCATCTTTCGGTTCAAACCAAAGACCAAAAAGTTTTATTAGAAGATCTAAATTTTTACTTAAGCGAAGGTGAAACACTCGCTATTGTGGGCGAGAGTGGTTCAGGTAAATCGATGAGTTGCTTAGCAATAATGGGATTGCTGCAAGAAAAATTAGAAGTAACGGGTCAGGTCTGGATTGGCTCAAAAAACATGCTTGAGTTAGATGAGAGAGCTCAATCATATTTACGTGGTCGACAAATCGCTATGATTTTTCAAGAACCTGCTACTGCGTTAAATCCGCTACATCGGGTTGAAAAAATTGTAGGAGAAAACCTTCTTTTATCAGGTTTTTCAAAACTTGAAGTTAGAAAGAAAATAGTTGAGCTACTAAAAGATGTGGGAATTGTTGAACCAGAACAAATTTTAAAACGCTATCCACATGAGCTCTCTGGTGGACAAAAACAACGTGTCATGATTGCGATGACATTGGCGCTTCAGCCTAAAGTTTTAATTGCAGATGAGCCTACTACTGCGTTGGATGTGGTCTTACAGATACAGATTTTAGAGCTATTAAAATCTTTACAAGCAAAATATGGAATGGCACTTATTTTAATTAGCCATGATCTAAATTTAGTACATCGCTATGCTGAGAAACTGATTGTATTGCAAAGTGGGCGTGTAGTAGAACAAGGGGAACTGAGCCAAATCTTTGCAAACCCTAAAACAGCTTATACAGCACAGTTATTAGATCATGATTTTGGAAGTGTAGAGTCTAGACCCGTTCAACAGAATGTTTTATCAGTTCGACAGCTCAGCTTGCAATTTCCTATAAGAAAAGGAATTTTAAATCGCATTCAAGGATATTTCACTGCAATAGAAGATTTGAGTTTCGATCTTGCTCAAGGTGAATCACTTGGAGTGGTTGGTGAAAGTGGTGCGGGTAAGTCATCTTTAGCCCTTGCTTTGGTTCAGCTTGTTAAGAGTAAAGGGCAAATTGTTTTTTTAGGGCAAGATTTGAATCAGTTACAGCCAAAAGTGCTACGGTTGATGAGATCAGATTTTCAACTTGTATTCCAAGACCCATTTGGCAGTTTAAACCCACGTATGACGGTAGGACAGATTATTGCTGAAGGATTAAAGCTAAAAGCTGTGAATGAAAAAGAGGTAATCCAACAAGTTGAATCTGCCTTGATAAAAGTTGAGTTGGCTAAAGATTTTCAACATCGTTATCCTCATGAGCTTTCAGGTGGCCAACGTCAACGTGTGGCCTTAGCTAGAGCTTTGGTGATTCAGCCGAAACTTTTAATTTTGGATGAACCTACATCGGCCTTAGATCGGACCACGCAAAAAGCCATGATTAAGTTGTTGCGACAATTACAGCAAACTGAGCAGTTAAGTTATATTTTTATTAGTCATGATCTAAATATTGTGAAATCACTGTGCCATAAAGTGATGGTATTACGTCATGCTAAAGTTGTTGAATATCAGGAAACTGAACTCCTATTTTCTAAGCCTCAAACTGAATATACTAGACAATTAATTAAAGCATCTCTTTAATATTTTATTTTAATTATTTGTTTTTTAATAAAATAATTAAAAAATTTATCTTATGCAAAAAGTTGCATATTTTTATATTCTTTAAAATTGACATGTGCTATTGTCAGTTATCGATTATGTCTTGACACGCCCAATAACTCATTTAAATTAGAGTAATTGCTCTATAATTCAAAAAAAGAGGTTAACCATGAACCAGATTGCTCAACCCATCACAATTCGTAATACCACCTTTAAAAACCGCATTATTAAAGGTGCGATGAGTGAGGCGCTTGCAAATTATGAAGGCCAACCAAATGATTTACATTTGGGCTTATATGGTGCTTGGGCAAAAGGTGAGCTTGGCTGTGCCATTACGGGCAATGTCATGGTAAATGCTGGAGCAAAGAATGAACCGGGTGTTGTGGTTATTGAAACTGAACGTGACCTAGATCGCTTAAAAGAGTGGGCTGCCTTAGGTAAAAAATATGGCATGGTGCAACTGATTCAATTGTCACACCCAGGTCGTCAGTGTCCCAAAGGTTTAAATAAAGAAACTGTGGCACCATCGGCAGTACCTTTTAGCCCAGCTTTAGCAACCATGTTTGGAACGCCACGTGAACTTACTCATGATGAAATTCTTGATATTATTAATCGTTTTGCGACAGCAGCTCAGATCTGTGAAAAAGCAGGTTTTGAAGGGGTGCAATTGCACGGTGCACATGGTTATTTAATTAGTCAGTTTTTATCGCCATTAACCAATAAGCGTACAGATCAATGGGGCGGTTCAGTGGAGAATCGTAGCCGTTTTTTATTAGAGGTTTATAAGGCGGTACGTGACGCAACCTCAGATAATTTTATTATTTCTGTGAAGCTTAACTCGGCCGACTTTCAGCGTGGCGGTATTAGCGAAGAAGATGTGATTTCAGTGTTTAAAGCAGTAGATGAAGCTGGTATCGATTTAATTGAAATTTCAGGTGGTACTTACGAGGCACCAGCAATGGCTGGGGCTAAAGCGGATAAACGTAAAGCAAGCACGATTGCGCGTGAAGCATACTTTTTAGATTTTGCTGAGAAAATCCGTCAGCATGTTAAATGTAAGCTCATGGTAACAGGTGGGTTCCGTACTGTAGAGGGCATGAATGCTGCACTCGCAAGTGGCGCATGTGACTTTATTGGTATTGCTCGCCCATTTGCAGTTGAAACTGATTTAACAGAACGTTTAATTGCAGGGCAAGACGTGCGTTATGCCGTAAAACCGATTAAAACGGGCTTACCTTTTGTTGATAAAATGGCAATTATGGAAATTATTTGGTATGCCGCTCAATTTAAAACCATTGGTAAGGGTAAAAAACCAAATCCAAAACTTTCACCACTTGTGGTGTTTTTAAATTATGCCAAAGGCAATATTAAAGCGGTGATTCAAGGACAAGTGAATTCGCGTAAGTCTGCATAATTTCATTACCATGCAGTCGTCCAGTAAGCGTTAAATGTAGAAGCAGACCATTGGCCTTTAATTAAAGCCTTGTTAAAGGCCGGTCTGTTTTCTATTTGAGCAAGATAACGGTGTATATGTTTAAACTGACTGTAATTTTGTGAGCAAGCCAGTAATGGAAACCACATCAAAATATCAGCAATAGTAAACTGATCTCCGGCAAACCAGGCGTGTTGCTCTAAATGTTCATCAATCATTCTCATTTGTTGTTGTAGTGATTGATTGAGATAGCCTTGATCGAATCCATATTTTAAAAGTTTAGGAATGAAACGGATTGGGAACGGTGTATGTTGTGCAATTTGGTGAAAGATTTGTTTGAGTACTAAATCGGGAATGAATGTTGCCTCACAATAATTTTTCCAATAATAAAAATTTAGGAGTTGTTGGTTTAATAGGTTGCTCGTTCCCAATTGTGGATGTAAATGAGATAGGTAATCTAAAATTGCTGAGGTTTCGGCTAAGACTGAAGTCTTTTCTTGTTCAATAATTTCGAGAGTTGGAAATTTTGATAATTGATGAGGTGAGTTTTTATCTTTGCTTATAACTGAATGATCTTTAATAGTGAGCTCATAGTTGAGTTCTAATTCTTCTAAAAACCAAATGATGCGTTGAGAGCGCGAATTTTTTAGGTGAAATAATCGAATTTGCATGTCATGTTCAAATTATAGTTTTGATCTATGTTGAGTATAGAACATAATTTAATTATAAAAATATTTATAAATCAGTAAATTATATTTTTTCTATAAAAGTAGCTTAATAAAAAGCCACTGCCTTAAAAATGCAGTGGCTTTTTATTGTTTGATATCTCTAACGAGATTTGACCTACAAGTTTGTCTGAAACTGCTGTATATCAGATGTCTTTATAGTTCAATTTAGAACGTATAGCTCATACCCAATTGAACAGTACGCGATTCACCTGGATACGCATATAGATTGAAAGCGCTTTCATCATAAACTTTGTCAAAAAGATTTTTCAGATCTAAGTTAATACGAAGTTTTGGTGTTGCCTGATAATAAGAAACCAAGTCTGTAACTGCATAACTTTTCATTGTATAAGTGCTATTGGCTGTTTGACCCGCACGCTTATCAATATATTTTTGATTAATGCCCAGACCTAAGCCTTGTAAAGGGCCATCCTGAAATTCATAGATATTTAAAAGATTAAAACTATTCTTTGGAATATTGGCTAAAGCCGTTCCTTTTTTTAGAGTGTTGTCTTTAGTCACTTCAGCATCTGTATAGGCATATCCACCAATAATTTTCCAAGCTGGAGTAATTTGCCCTGCAACATTTAGCTCAATACCTTGGCTACGAACTTCGCCAGCAGCAACTTTATAGGCTGAATCTACAGGATCGAGGGTTAATACATTTTCTTTTTTTGCATAAAAAATAGCAGAGTCAACCGATAGCATATTGTCGAGTGCTTGCCATTTAAAGCCTAACTCATAAGCCATGCCTTCTTCTGGGTCAAAACCTTCTCCATTACGGCTAGCCCCCGTGTTTGGTTTAAAAGATTTTGCAGCATTGCTATAGATTGAAAGGTCATCACGCGCTTTAAAAACTAAACCTAAACGCGGAATAAATGCATCATGACTGGTATTCCAGTTTGCCGTATTTGGTAATAGGTTTTTGTAATCATGTTCGTAGTGCTCAAAACGTAAACCCAATAGTGCACTTAAACGTTCGTTTAAATCGATTTGATCTTGTACAAAAAGGGCAGTTGTTTTTAAATTTTCGCGGTCATGTGTTGCTACGCTATTAAGTTCAGGTAAAGGCTGTCCTAGAACTGGATCATAGATATTAATAGGATAGTTGTTTGAATTTGGGTCTGAACGAATAATGTATGACTTATAGTCATAATTTTCATATTCAAGCCCAGTCACTAAGGTATGTGTTAAACCTAAAAGTTGGAAATTACCTGTTAGATTGATCTGCGCATCAGTATCTTGCCACTTTAATTCCCGATAGCTGTAATTTCTGTTAATTTTTTCTATATCATTTTTATTAACACCGCTTCCTTCTACCGCATAGCCATACAATTTGCCGTTTAAATATTGCACACCAGCATTCAGCTTCCATTCATTTCCAAGGTCGTGCTCGACTCGTAATTGAGTCATATTGTTATCATTGTAAAGCCGGTTGTTGTATTTACCTGTTTCCCATAAATAGGTTTCTGGTGAGCTATTAAAAGATTTCTGTGTTGGATAACGTGTTTGTCCACGATCAAGCGGATGCTGATTTCTTAAAATATCGGCTTCAAAGGTAACTTTAGTCGCGTCGGAAGCTTGCCATTGAATGACTGGCGCAATGCCGTAACGTTTAGATTCGACATTGTCGCGATAACTCTCACCGCCTTCTGCAATCACATTGAGGCGATAACCAATATTTTCTGCATTTGGAATAGTACCTGTCGTGTCGACAGTGGTGCGATATAAACCTTCACTGTTAAGCTGGGCACCTAAAGTAGTTTGTTGCTCAGACTTTGGTGTTTTAGAAATTAAGTTAAACGTACCACCCGGATCACCACGGCCATACAAGCTAGAAGAGGGACCACGTAAAACGTCTACGCGTTCAATCGTGTTGCTATCTGGAGCGTTCGGATAACCACGGTTAATTGGGAATCCATTACGGTAAAACTCACCGCTAGTGAAACCACGAAGGTTAAACCCTGTTAAGCCTTGCCCCCCAAAGTTATTAGCACGAGTAACGCCGCCAGCTAAATCAAGCGCTTCAATTAAACGTGTTGCGCCAATATCTTCAATTACTTTTTGAGTCACTACACTGACAGATTGCGGCGTATCTTTTAATGCGACTTCGGTGCGTGTTGCGCTACTTGAATTATCTACTTTGTAAGTTTGATCAGCGGCTTGTTGAGCTTTAATTGTAATGGTAGCAAGAGTGGTTGAAGAGTTGTCAGTGTCTGCAACAGCAGTTGAGATACAATAGAGTTGAGCAATGCTCAGGGAGAGGAGACGAAGCTTAAGATCCATTTAAAACCTTGTTGATAATAAATATCAGTATAAAAATAAGAATTATTATATTGTAAATCTATGTAAAGAAAATACTGGATTAGTGATATTTGAATACAAATGTATTTTATTTGGAAATAAGAGAGGTTAAAGCAATAAATAGAATATTAAGAAAATAAAAAGAAGTTTTATAAAAATAGAATAATGGCGTCCCTACGGGGATTCGAACCCCGGTTACCGCCGTGAAAGGGCGATGTCCTAGGCCTCTAGACGATAGGGAC
>NZ_JAOVFN010000003.1:115307-290087 GCF_034650275.1 Acinetobacter sp. IRS14 | reverse complement strand
AGTTCAGAATAGCCGCGTTTAAGGGCTTCATTTTCAGCAAATGAGGGCTGGTGACTTGCTGGCCATTTAAGTCAACTGAATAATCCGTCAACATGTTCGACGGAACTTGTAAATTTAGAGCCTGTTCATTCTCTAGATATTTAAACTTGATTCCTTTTAATTCATCAATACAGACCCATTGGTTATCAGGAGTCTGCTCATCCATTTTCACCCTTAAAGTTTTTAAGGCACTAGAGCGAATATATAACTTTCCATCCTTAGATTGCTTCACAGCCACTAAGTCTTCAGAGGCATTAGAATTAATAGAAACAACTAAAAAAAGCTGGGTAAAATTAATATTTTGCTTATCGTCACTTGTATTTCCCTGTGCATATTTCTTAGTGCTATCTATAGACTCGGGAACACTCGGCATTACAGTATTCGTATTATCTTGTAGTTGCTCGGCAAAAGAATACGCCGGAAGATATGCCACACATAAGACACCTATAATATATTTCATATAAGCCTCTTAAAGTGTGGTTTTCTTACCGTTAACTGTCAGAGATACACTGTATTTATGATTTGGCTGATATGTAAAATTATGAATAGAGTAGCTTCGTGCCTGCTCCGCAAGAATATAACCATTTACGGTATTTACTTTAATCGGGTAACTTTTATTCGCTGTTGTATCAACAAGGATTAAATTATTTAAGAGCGCATGTCGGTTTCCAATATTACTTATGTTTAAGGAAGGTGCCTCTTGATTAGGATCAATTTTCCAACTAAGTTTGGTAATGGCATCTTTATTAACTACAAACACGGGTAATGATGAGCGTAATAATACATTTATGCCCTGAGCTGCTTTACGACTATCAATTGGTTTTGGTAACTCATCAATAATAATACGATAGGTTTTTTCACCAGAAATAGGTGTTGGATTAATTCTGACTACACGTAAGTTATAAGAATCATTAGACTGTAATTTTAAAAAAGGTGGACTAATGGCAATCTCATCTGTAGGTGTTAATTGATCTTGTCCATTTTTTTGAGTCCATTCAAATACGCGAATCTGCAAATCAGTGCTTTCATTTGACTGGTTAAATAAACTAATTGATGACGCATTTTGATTACTTAATATTTCCACATTTACAGGTGAAAGACGGATTGTCGCGGCGTTAATAGTGCTAGATAACGATAAGAATAATCCCGTAATAATAAAGATATTTTTTTTCATGATTTACTCAAATATAACTTTTTTTAATGTGTTAGCCCTTTCAAAAGGGCTAACAATATTTCTAATTTATAAAAATTAATAAGTTACTGTTATTGTTACCGTATCAAGATAGCTACCCGCACTCGGTAGTGTAGACCCAGCTGGAATACGGCCATACACGTTAACCGTTTGGACATTACCGGTTCCAGTTCCACTATAGGCAGTCGTTGCAATGCCAATTGCCGTACCATGCGCAGTATCTGAGAAGAGGTTATAAGGAATATATTCGTTGCTTGTTGCTCCACCAATCATACGACGTTGGGTCGTTTGAGCATGTTGCCCAGCATCGAAAGCCAAGGTCCACGGCACAGTGTTGTTACAAAGGACTTTGATTGAAGTACCGCCTGTCGTTGTGGTGTCTGCATCGACATTGCTAGTAAGAGAACTTAATGTTCCAAAGTCTATAACGGCATTTGTTGTAGTGCCTGTTGCTGAGGTATTTAATACACAACTGTTCGTTACTGTTGCCTTAACAGTTAATGTACCTGTTGCTGTTGCTGCATTTGCTGTATTAAGAGAAAATAATCCTACAGCAATGAGTGATAAATGAAAAAAAGTCTTTTTCATAGTCAAAACCTTTTAAATTAAGTTATAAAAACTAATAGATATAAAAAATTTAACATTTATTCTTACAATCATTTTTTATTTGACTGCTCCTTTTTAAAGTTTATTTTTTTACCCTATTTTAGACATCATACATAAAAACAATTAAAAAACATGCAGGCGTTATTATTCCAATTTCAAAAAAATAACACCAAGTTACCAACTTTAACACTCAATACACATTTAGTAATTTTTTAAAACCTTAAATTATTGATTTAAAGCAACTTAACAAATACGTCATAAAATTTATTTAAAAAATTTTAAATAAATATGTCAATAAATGTAGCTAGTTTTGTAAGTAGTCAAGGTTACTTACAGACTTAATAATTTTATTTCTTATATTATTATTCTATCTAAATTTTAATTTCACATATTCCATTTAAAGATATATTTAAAATAAACCATTAAATATTACAATTTAAATAAAAAGAAAATTGACGAGTAGAGGAACAACAGTTCACCCCCGATAAAATAATTTTCTTTCTTTTAAACTTCAATTTTTGATAAAGAAATATAAAAAAGGCCTCTTACGAGACCTTTATTTAGTAAGTTTAAATAATTAAATGCTCAGCATGCTATTTAAAGTTTCAGAAACATTTTTCGATTTCACTTTAGGCTGCAATGCTTGTAAAGCCTGTTGCACTTGAGTACGTTGCGGTTCAGCAAGTGTGTACCAACGCGACAATACCTGTAACAGACGTGAACCTAAAATTGGGTTCTTTTCATCTAGATATTGTGCAAGATTAATAAAGTGAGCTACACCAAAGCCCCAAGTGTTTTCTGGGTTATTTGACAGCCCTCCACTCACCGCACGAATACGGTTTGGAGTTGTTAAATCATAGTCAGGATGTTGAGTCAGGTACTCGATTGTTTCTGCTGTCGCATTTGGGTTTGCTGCCTGAATCATGAACCATTGATCTAAAGACAAGGCTTCATCTTTAAAGCGGTCATAGAAATCAGCAAGTGCATCTTGAGCTTGAGGCGCATTTTGCCAAACCAATACACGTAACGCCCCTAAGCGTTCAGACATATTACCTGTGTTTTGATATTGCACGTGTGCAAGTTCAAATGCAGTTTGATCGCCCTGACGAGCCATCATCATCAGCATAATGTTCTTTAATGCACGCACACCCATTGCCAAAGAAAACTCTTTTTGCAAGTCTGGATCAAGCGTAAGGTAAGTATCTTTCCAGAATGAACCTAACTCTTGTGCCAAACGATTCAGCAAGGCTTCACGTTTTACATGAATATCAGATGGTGCATAGTTCTGATCGATGCGACTACCTAAGTAACCTTCACTTGGCACATCAAACAAACGCGATGCTAAAAGCGGGTCACGACCAACTAGCTCAGGTAAAGTGCTTTGAATAGCTTGAATGTAAGCATCAGCTGAATGGTCTTCTAACAAGATACGCTCAAGCAAGGTTTGGGTGGCTTGCCATTGGTTAAAACCATTCGTTTCGTGCTGAATTAAGAAAGCTAATTCTTCATCGGTATAATCAAATACAAGATTTACAGGAGCCGAAAAATTACGAAGTAGCGAAACCACTGGTTGCTCAGTCACGCCAGTAAACTCAATGCTTGCCTCATCTTGATCAAATAGATACACGCCATCTTTAACATCGTTTACAAATAGGCTGTCACTGTGCAATGTGTATTGCTCGCCTGTTTTAGCATTAAAGAGTGCTAAAGCCACAGGAATCGGAACAGCTTTTAAATTTGGGTATTTAGGATGTGCTTTCAGGCTTTGCTTAAAGCTTAAACGGTAAGTTTGTGCTGCTGCATCATATTCACCTTTTGCTTCAAGCTTTGGTGTACCTGGTTGGTTATACCAAGTTAAGAATGCAGATAAATCTACGCCAGAGCCCGCTGTTAAAGCAGCAACCCAATCTTCTACAGTTACAGCCTGCCCATCATGACGGCGGAAATATTCGTCGGTTCCTTGACGGTATTTTTCTTTGCCCAGTAAGGTCGACATCATACGGTTAATTTCCGCACCTTTTTCATAAACAGTTGCTGTATAGAAGTTATTAATTTCTACGAAGTGGTCTGGACGTGGCGGATGCGACAATGGACCTGCATCTTCAGGGAACTGATGAGATTTAAGTACAGCGACATCATCAATACGTTGAACTGCCGCAGATTGTAAATCTTCAGAGAAAGATTGATCACGGAATACCGTTAAACCTTCTTTTAAGCAAAGTTGGAACCAGTCACGGCAAGTAATACGGTTCCCTGTCCAGTTATGGAAATATTCATGCGCAATCACAGACTGTACACGCATAATCGCTGCGTCAGTCGTATATTCTTCATCAGCAAGTACACATGACGTGTTAAAGATATTTAAACCTTTATTTTCCATTGCACCCATGTTGAACTGGCTTACCGCAACAATCATATAGTTGTCGAGGTCATAGGCACGGCCATAGTGTTCTTCATCCCAACGCATAGAATGCTTTAATGCTTCCATCGCGATATGGCATTTTGGAATGTCTTTCTCAATCGCATAGATTTCCAAAGCAACATCGCGCCCTTCAGACGTCGTATAACGATCTTTAAGTACAGCTAAATCACCAATGACACAAGCAAATAAATAGCTTGGTTTTTTAGTCGGGTCTTGCCAGATGGCAAAGTGGCGGTTTTCGCCAACTTCACCTGTTTCTAGCAAATTACCATTGGCAAGTAGCACTGGATATTTTTTGTCTGCTTCTACACGTGTAGTAAAGACTGAAAGTACGTCTGGACGGTCTGGATAGAACGTAATTTTGCGGAAACCTTCAGGTTCGTTTTGGGTTACAAACAACTCATCGGCTTTATATAAACCTTCTAATTGAGTATTGGTTTCAGGATGAATAATGACTTGTGTTTGTAAAATGACTTCAGCTGGTGCGTTAGTGATCACCAATTGCTCACTGTCGAGTGAATATTGTGCAGAAGTAAGAATTTGTCCATTTAACTGAACAGATTGCAACTCAAGATCACGACCAAGTAAAACGAGATCGCCCTCAGTTTGGCGCTTCATCACCAATGTTGAATCAACAATCGTTTTATCATCATATACTTGAATATCAAGATTAATTGATTCAACTAAAAACGCAGGTTTTTGATAATCTTTTAAATAAACTGTTTGATCTGCCTGAACTGGAGGCTGCGCCGCAATATTCATCTTTATTCCTTATATACTCGTCTAAAACGGCAGTATGAGTCGCCATGAAATATCATACGCCAAGTCATACATACTGTATTTGCTTACCTTTATAAAATTAATGGGACTTCATTGATACATTTCAAATTAGAATCGGGTTTTATTAGCACAGATTAGACCAAATTTACGATAATCGTTGTTTATATAAGCAATCTATACAATAAAAATAAAACACCTTTAGCTTTTAACATTTTTTAGAGTCAGCTTACATTTTGGGCATGGTTCTTGCCTATTTAAATAGACCAATATGGGTATTTCAATAAGAGCAAGAGGTGTCAATATGGAATTAAAAGCACATTTTCATCGTTTAGAAAATATTAAAGCGATTCATGATTTACACGCAGCTGGACTCGATCACCATGTGATTGCGGTGTTCTTAACTGCGGAAGGTATTTCTATGACGACTCAGGAGGTTAGCTCCATTGTGAATACTTACGATGCACTAGGCAAAGTAAAATTACCAAGTAAAAAAGTACAGGCACTTATTAATGCCAAAAAACTTGGACAGAATGATGAGAACTTGCCGTGCCCTGTTTAATCAACAATTTAACTCGATATGAAGACCTAAAATTCTCACATAGATTTTAGGTCTTTTTATTTTAACAACAAACGGAGCTCGCAATCTCAGCCATATACAGTACGGCTGTGTATAATAGCCCCATCATTTTTCATTTTATGTTCGGAGCAAAATGGCCTTACAAATTCTACAGAAACAACTGGATGAAAGTAGCCATTGTCCTCTCTGCCAAGCGTCAATGTACTGGGTAGATGCCGAGCAATTTGAACAAGACATTCAATTTCATGAATGTAGTCATTGTCAGCACCGCATATTTAAAGATGAAAAAATGACGTGCCACTGTGAGACATGCACAAAACAACGGAAAAAGCTTTTACAGCAAACACGCTTACAAGAACAACGCCAATTTAAATCAAAAGAACAACCACAACGCAGTCTGGAACAGCTCAGCTTCTTACATAAACTTTTCTTACTGAGTCTTTTAGATGAATATGCGCGTGAAGAAATCACTCATGATGAATATATTCATTGGGACAAAATTAAATATCATCACATCACTCCTAACTGGATGTTTCAGAGCTATTTAATTAAACAGCTACATAAAGATGGCATTTTGAATGCAAATGATCAAACTGAAGATCCACAGTGTTTTTATTTAAATATTCGTTTAGATGGCTACAGCGATCCAAGTTTATTTAGTGTGGCTCAGCAACTACGTAATTGGTTTTATGAAAATTTAAGTTTCGGCGTTCCCTTTCGTAGTGCAGATGAAGTTAAAGATGTACTTTTTCAGGTGCTCTATCAAGAAATTATCCAGTTCATGCAATTTTATTGTCGAACTTGGGGCATCCAGATTGCTGGGAATTCAAATTTCCAAAGCTTTTGCTACCGCTTAATGGAATCATTGGCGATTGGACAGATCTATTATCTGATTCAAACGGCACTCGAATATCTTTATAAACAAAAAGCATTGCAACCTCGCAATGAGAAATTTATTAACACCAAT
Organism: Acinetobacter sp. IRS14; assembly: GCF_034650275.1. Lineage (NCBI taxonomy): Bacteria > Pseudomonadati > Pseudomonadota > Gammaproteobacteria > Moraxellales > Moraxellaceae > Acinetobacter > Acinetobacter sp. IRS14. The sequence continues at coordinate 283,504 of NZ_JAOVFN010000003.1, read as the reverse complement.
TTGTTAAAGAAAACATTAGAGCAATATCGTGAGAGAGCCTTAACTGAAAAGTGGGAAACCTCCATGCTGCCGCGTCCTCATAATATTCCCTATAGTAAAATGAGTTATATTTTGCTTAACCGTTTCTTAGGTTATGACGAACAGATATTTGTACAACCTGTATGGAAAGCATGGCGCAAAATTGAACCACGTTTAAATTTTTATTCTGTCAAACGTTGTATGCATTGTGGTTCAAATGATTTAACCGTTGATTATGATGCGGCAGATTATGTTTCTTTGATTTGCCAAAAATGTAAGCATCAAGACCACTATTTTACCCACTAAATCTATATCACTTTAGCTTACTCGGGATAATAATATGACATCGACATCTAGTTTGATTGAACAGGTCATTGAAGCTTGGCAAAGCATGCAGGCAAAAACGCCTCTTGTGCAATGTATTACCAATAGCGTTGCGGCTAACTATACAGCCAATGTGTTACTCGCTTCTGGTGCTTCACCTGCGATGATTGATAATCCTTATGAAGCAGAAAGTTTTACTAAAATTTCATCGGCTTTAAGCATTAATTTAGGCACCCCAACTTCAGAGCAAATGCAGGCCATGCAAATCTCTGCAAAAACAGCACAGCTTAATAACATTCCATGGGTGCTTGATCCGGTGGGCTATGGGCCAGTTTTAGCTTGGCGCAGTCAAATGACAGATGAGCTTCTACAGTTTAAGCCTAGTGTTATTCGTGGTAATGCATCAGAAATCAGTACACTTGCAGGTAATCAAGTTCAATCTAAAGGTGTTGATAGTACCCTAAGTAGTGATGATGCCTATCGACAAGCTTACGCGCTATTAGTACATACCGACTGTATCGCAATTTCAGGTGAGTCAGATTACATTTTATCTAAAGAGCTAGATGTCGTTATTCAAGTTAACGGTGGCAGCCCCTTACAACCCAAAATTACAGCAACTGGTTGTGCTTTAGGTGCATTAATCGCTGCATATAGTGCGGTAACGACTCCAACCATTGCAGCGCTTTCAGCCCATGTGCATTTTGCAATTGCGGGTAAACTTGCTGCCAATCAGGCACAAACGATGGGAAGTTTTAGTACCATTTTTATGGACTATATCCATATGTTAGATGACAATCTTATTGAGCAATATGCAAATATAAAGCTATTAGGTTTAAAGGCATAACCGCAAGTTATGCCTTTATCCCACTACTCTTATTTTAAAAGTAAGTAGATATCTGTAATAAGATCACACTCTTTCACATCATGCACAAAGTTATGATAGTGAAAGAAAACTGGATATTCTCCTGCTTCTTCGGCTTGCTCAGGTAACCAGTTTCTAAAGATGTAATAAACACTATCTTTAATCTGGTCGTGGCTACCCAAATGTCTTACGGTCGCATAACGACCTGCAGGAATTTCCCCTGTTAGTACGCCGTAACTATTTTCCGGTACAGCCTTTTCAATTGAACCAGCAATATCAAATCGAAACTCGTCAGACGGAGTCTGCTCAGGGTCAGCAAACGGAATACCATAAGTTCTAGACTTGGTCACAGGCGACAAACCTGTTTCTTTACGCCAAGCAATAAAACGTGCAGCGGTTTCAAAGACTTTATCTGGACTGCCTAAATGAGACAGATAGGCAATCTTTTCAACAGGACGCTCAACAATATTTACATTCATTTTTAGCTCACTTTTTGGAAGTGTAAAAACAAACTTCTGGTGCCAAGATTCCCAGTCCGGTTTATCTCTAAAAGCCCGAGGAGTTTGATCAAATGAACGCTTAAATGCACGAGTAAATGCCTCGGGACTATCAAACCCTGCTTGCAATGCAATCTCAATAATTTTGAGATCTGGTTCAAAAGCCAATTGAAAAGAGGCCCGCTTTAAACGAGAAAGTTGAATAAACTTCATCACATTTAAACCAATATGAATGGCAAAAATACGATGAAAATGAAACTTAGATAAGGCCGCAATCTGGCTCAATCGGTCAACATCTAAATCTTCATCTAAATGTCTTTGAATATAATCGCAAACCAGTTGCAGCTTTTGTATATATACAGCCATACATTTATGTCTGTTCATTCGATAGCACTACTTTTACATAGTGCTGATCTCTATTCTTGATCGAAATTGCGCTTTTTAGTGTTATACAACTTGCTTGAAATAATCTTCTCTTGGCATATCGACAAGCTCAACGCACAATTGAATTTCTTTATTAAACTCTTGCTGTAGGTAATTTTTATTGCTGAGCGCCGTTAATAGCTGGTCACCCATTAGCTGTTTTTGTTCGTCAGTTCTTCCCGACAAAATATAAACTTTTACATGAATATAAGCTTGATCAGCCCCTAAGCCAATGAGGAAAATCTCGTCTTTACGCGCACGGCTTTTAATGTCTTCTGGACTAAATAGCTCTGTCTCAATCAGTGTGGTATTAATTTCTTCAAGTAATTGTTTTGCGTTTAATCCAGTTAAGTTTTCTGAATAATCAACTACAACGTGCGGCATAGCCACCTCAATTTATGTAATAAGTAATTAAGCTAATTAAACTTTACTCAATAAATAATAAAGCTAATCGAACCTGATCATATCCCATTCGAGGACTGGTTGCTTCAACAATTGGTCTTAGTTTGATTGAACCATCATCAGAAAAATGATCTGGATTTTGACGTTTTTTCAGCTTCTTATAAATTTTGCGAATTTCTTCGACTACTTCTTCACCCGGATGGGCAACTGAAATATCTAGCTTTTGTTCTTTATGAAGTCGAGCCAAATGATTAATGATGGTTGCTGGTGTCAGACCACGTTCATGCGCGATGTCTTCAATTTCATAGCCTTCTTCAAACAGCGCACGTGTCTCGTCTAGCGTTGCCGTAGCGTAGTTTTGCTTTCCACCTTTTGCGAGTTTCTTCTCATTACGAGAAATCTCAGTTTCATTTAAGGTGCCGCCACAGTGACGAATGAAGGCTTTATGCTGAGCGGTTAAATCTACATCTGCAAAGTTGTCTTCAGCTTCTTTAGAAAGCTCTTGGAAACGACGATCAGCTTTTACAGCTAAACTATCTAACTCTAAAGCTTGCTCGTTAATCCCTAATAACTTAAGACCAGTTAAAGATTTTAAACGCGACAATGCTACATAACCCTGACCTTTTTCAAAGGTATTCGTGAGGTTAATTTCAGCAGCTTCTAAAGTCATGCCTTGGCTTTTATGAATGGTAATTGCCCACGCTAAACGAAGTGGAATTTGCTGAAAACTTGCAATCACTTTGCCTGCTTCATTTTCAACTGACCATGTTTCAGGAGCAACCAGCAAAGTCGTGCCATCGGTTAGTTTTACCTTTGGCAATAACCCATTTTCGTCATCTTCTTCAAAGCCAATGACTTCACCTAAACTCCCGTTGATATACCCCATATCAAAGTTATTTTTGACAAACATAACTTTGGCATGTTTTTTCAGTGTGAGTTCTTCTGGTGCGCGTACCGAAGATTTTAAAGTTTCTAATAACTTTTCATTACCATCTAAAACGGCATTGAATTGATGCCCTTCATTATCAATTTCATTTAAGTGCTGATAATTGATATTGTCGACATCCATATTGTGCGTATAAAGACGAGTAAAAGTCTCACCAATATCATGCGAGCGTGATTGACGTAATGCGTGTAAATGATTTGATTGAATATTCTGCGCACGAATAGCATTTAAAATCTGATTTAGAATTTCATCATCTTGACGGTGTTGTTCTGTTAAATAACATACGCGAAATTTGGCTTCGACCCATGCATCAGACATAAAACAGAACTTGTCACGGTTGGCTTCACTATTACGCCCAACGGGTGGCAACTGAAAGAAATCTCCAGCCACAATGACTTGAATGCCACCGAATGCTTCATCACTTTCTTTAAAATATTTTAAAACCTGATTGACCAGATTAAGCTGCTTAGCATGCAGCATTGAGATTTCATCGATGACGAGAACCTGCGCATTTTCAAGGTGTTCCTTGAGATATTTACGCTCTTTCATACGTTTTAGGTCATCGTCAGTTAACTGATCTTTAATACCGATGCCCGCCCATGTATGAATGGTCATGCCGTTCATATGTGTTGCAGCAATACCTGTAGATGCCGTAATTGCCACAGGCACTTTACGTGCTTTTAAGTATTGGATGTACTGATTAAGTGTATAGGTTTTCCCTGCACCAGCCGAACCGGTTAAAAAGACATTTTCACCTGCTTTAAGCAGTTTAAGCGCAGTTTCCTGTTTCATAATCTCATAAGTACATCTTCAACAGCCCATAGCTTAACGACTTTCCCGAAAAAATTAAATGAATGCGCCAGAATTTCTGTAAAATCATTATAAATCAATAACTAATAATAAAATAATATTTGGTAGGTTTTTGGTAGGTAGGAAAATAATCCTCACATCACAATACTAGCCCCATGGTGAGGCTCACCTGTAATAACAAACAATGGATTTATGGAAGAAGGAATCACTCCATGGCTTTTAAAAATATTGCAGATCAAACAAACGGTTTTTATATTCCCTGTGTATCACTCTTTGGACCAGGATGTGCCAAAGAAATTGGTACAAAGGCACAAAACCTCGGCGCAAAAAAAGCATTAATTGTGACCGATGAAGGCTTATTTAAATTTGGTGTCGCAGATCTTATCGCAAACTATTTAACTGAAGCAGGCGTTGCGAGCCATATTTTTCCGGGTGCAGAACCTAACCCAACCGATATTAATGTTCATAACGGTGTAAATGCCTATAACGAAAATGGCTGTGACTTTATTGTCTCTCTAGGTGGTGGATCATCTCATGACTGTGCAAAAGGGATTGGTTTAGTCACTGCTGGTGGGGGTCATATTCGTGATTACGAAGGCATTGATAAAAGCAAAGTGCCAATGACACCACTGATTGCAGTAAATACAACGGCTGGTACCGCATCTGAAATGACCCGTTTCTGTATTATTACGAATACAGACACCCACGTAAAAATGGCAATTGTCGACTGGCGTTGTACCCCACTCATTGCCATTGATGACCCTAAACTCATGATCGCAAAACCGGCTGGTTTAACAGCGGCAACGGGTATGGACGCGTTAACTCATGCGGTTGAAGCTTATGTTTCTACGGCGGCCAACCCAATTACCGATGCGTGTGCAGAAAAAGCGATTACGATGATTAGCCAGTGGCTCCAACCTGCTGTCGCAAATGGTGAAAACATCGAAGCACGTGATGCGATGAGCTATGCACAGTACTTAGCAGGCATGGCATTTAACAACGCATCTTTAGGTTATGTCCACGCAATGGCTCATCAGTTGGGCGGTTTTTACAACCTACCTCACGGCGTATGTAATGCAATCTTGTTACCACACGTGTGTGAGTTTAACTTAATTGCTTGCCCAGATCGTTACGCAAAAATCGCGGAATTAATGGGTGTGAGAACTCACGGGTTAACAGTGATGGAAGCTGCCTATGCTGCTATTGATGCCATTCGTAAACTGTCTTCATCGATTGGTATTCCATCAGGTTTAACAGAGCTAGGTGTAAAAACTGAAGACCTTGCAGTCATGGCAGATAATGCTCAAAAAGATGCGTGTATGCTCACTAACCCTCGTAAAGCAAACCATGCACAAGTTGTGGAGATTTTCAAAGCAGCACTTTAATACTGATGTAATCGCATATCCCTCTAGTAAGTCAAATCCCTCCGACCGTTGACTTACTTTTTTCGGGAATACTTAGCTCCAGCGGTATTCCCTTTTTTTAGAAACTATATTCCAACCCTCTCTAAACCTGATTGACAATTCGCCCATTTCATTGAAGGATACTCAGCATGTCTTAATTACAATAGCTCGATAAAAATGAATACATCTTCAGCTAATCAAAATTATGTTCCAGATATTTTAGGTACTGGCTACGAACAGCTCACACTCAACTTTCCTAACGATTACGAAGGAAAAGTTGTAGCCACCTTAGTCCGTAAAAAGGCCGCTCGATCGACTCAAAAAGCCGTGCTATATATTCATGGTTTTTTAGATTATTTCTTTCAAACCGAAATGGCTGAGCAATTCAATGCTCATGGTTATGACTTCTATGCGCTAGATTTAAGAAAATATGGCCGTTCAAAGCTGCCTCATCAAATTTTCTATAATGTGCTTGATTTAAATGAATACGATGCTGAAATTACACAAGCATTAGAGATTATTGGCAAAGAACAGCACACACAAGTCTTGCTTGCAGGGCATTCGACTGGCGGTTTGACAGCGACGCTTTATGCTGCCCATAACCCAAACCACCCTCTGATTAAAGGACTTTGGGCAAACAGCCCGTTTTACGATTTTAATTTAAGCTTGGTCGAGAAAAAATTTGGTATTCCAGTACTCAGTCGAGTAGGAAAATATCTGCCAAAAGTTAAATTCCCAAGTCAATTAAACAAATGGTACACCGCGAGCCTTCACAAACAGCTCAAGGGCGAATGGGACTTTAATCTGGACTGGAAACCTACCTCTGCCCCTACTGTTCAACTCAGCTTTCTACATGCGATTCATACAGCACAAAAAGAGATACATCGCGGGGTCAAACTCAATGTTCCCGCACTAATTATGCATTCTCACCAGACTAAAAACCCTAAAAAATGGGGAACAGATGCGACTCAAAGCGATGTAATTTTAGATGTTAAAGACATTGAAAAATTTGGTAAAAAAATCAAAGGCGATGTCTCTGTTGTCTCTATTCACAATGGGTTGCATGATTTAGTCCTTTCAGCCCAGCCAGTACGAGAACAAGTCTATCAACAATTGTTCCAGTGGCTGGATCAAAAAATCACTTAACTGAGCTTAGGTGAGTCAAGGTATTTCACCAGTAATTGATGCGCAGGATGTTCACTCGGTAAGAGCTCCATAAGACGTTCTACCGCATCGATTGCTTCAGGGAAATGAGCTAAATGCTTAAGTAATAAATCCGTTTCTTGCGTTTTAAAAATTGCATCGCTCAAACGCGATTCAAGGCAGTCGCGCCATGCACACAAAAACGGACTTTCCGTTTTTGCCAGAAACACACCTGTATAAAGCTGCAAAGCTGAGGCCGCATATCCTGCATCCAGTGCTTGTTCCGCTTGTAAAAAATCGGCTTCAACATGTACCAGCAAACGATATGGGCGTGAACCAAGTAAACCGCCCAAAATATCTCGTAGTTGAGACATTTCAGCTTTAAGCGTACCCATACTGACTTTACGTTCGCCATAGAGCGCCTGATAAAGATGCTCTAAAGTTAAACCATGTGGACATAACGCCAATATGGTTAAAATTTCAATTTGACGCGGTGTTAATAATAAACTTTTGCCATTAAATTTAACTTGTGGCGTCGAAAATGCACGAATATGTAATTGCTGGCGCTGCTGCTCTAGCAAAGCAGACTGAATAATGGATGCACAACGTTCAGCAGCCAATATTCCTAAACTATTATGGTTCTTCCACGTGGTTGATAAATCAACGACACCGAGGGTTTGTTTTGAGTATGGATCGATAATCGGTGCGGCATAGCACACCCACTCGTGGATCGATTCCATGTAATGTTCATTTGAAAAAACACAGCTTGATTGTTGAGTTTTTAAAGATAAAGCTAAGGCATTTGTGCCCACAAATTCTTCACGCCACTGACCACCCTGCACAAAATGTACACGTTCAGCAGCACTTTGCATTTGAGGACTTGGTGCCGTCCAGATAATGGTACTACCGATATCACCGACAGCAATCACCATTGAAGATTGCTCTGCAATATGACGTAAATCGTCAGCACACTGACTTAAAGCCATATCTAAAGCATTTTGTGAGGCAGATTTTTTTTCGACTAAAGGAGCCGCAAAACGCTCTTTAGGAATCGCAGCAGAAGCTGACCGTTCCCATGAGCTTGCAATACTTTGGCCGAGTTTGGCAGCATTCTGAGGAGAGAGACTATTTTGCGTGCGCAGTTGATCAATCAACGTCCGTTGCTGCAATAAATCCTTTTTTGTGAACATTTGTAAATTCCTTATATATCCACATTTCTATTCCAACCTTTCTCCAACCTTCTTCTTTATATCCTAATTATACAAAGTACGAAAGTACCTACTGACAGGGTTCTTGTTAGTCTTTAGTCCTAAAAAGCAAAGGAATATTTATATGCGCTATATCGATCCAAATCAACCAGGCTCAAAAGTTCAATTCAAATCACAATACGAAAATTTTATTGGCGGTGAATGGGTTGCACCTGTAAAGGGTGCGTATTTTGACAATGTATCTCCTGTTGACGGAAAAGCTTTTACACGTATTCCACGCTCTAGTGCCGAAGATATTGAGCTCGCTCTAGATGCAGCGCACAAAGCAAAAGCGACATGGAATAAAGCATCACCAACGGTACGCTCAAATATCCTTTTAAAAATTGCTGATCGTTTAGAAGCAAATCTTGAAATGCTTGCTGTTGCAGAAACTTGGGATAACGGTAAAGCAGTGCGTGAAACTTTAGCAGCCGACCTTCCACTTGCGATTGACCATTTCCGTTATTTCGCTGGATGTATTCGTGCTCAAGAAGGTGGCATCTCTGAAATTGATGAAGATACCATTGCGTATCATTTCCACGAACCACTCGGTGTAGTTGGTCAAATCATTCCATGGAACTTCCCGATTTTGATGGCAGCATGGAAACTTGCACCTGCTTTAGCAGCTGGTAACTGTGTCGTGATTAAACCAGCTGAGCAAACTCCAGTGGGTATTTTGTTGGTGGCTGAACTGATCCAAGATATTTTACCACCAGGTGTCCTTAATATTGTCAATGGTTTCGGTTCAGAAGTCGGCCGTCCATTAGCAACAAACCCACGTATTGCAAAAATCGCATTCACAGGTTCAACTCAAACTGGACAAATGGTGATGCAATATGCGACTGAAAATATTATTCCAGTGACCTTAGAACTTGGCGGTAAGTCACCAAACCTTTTCTTTGAAGATATCATGGATAAAGAAGATGACTTCTTAGAAAAAACGCTTGAAGGTTTCGCCATGTTTGCCCTAAACCAAGGTGAAGTATGTACTTGCCCTTCTCGTGCTTTAGTACAAGAAAGCATTGCTGATCAGTTCTTGGAAATGGCCGTCGAGCGTGTAAAACGTATTAAAACTGGTCATCCACTTGATACAGAAACGATGATTGGTGCTCAAGCATCTCTACAACAACAAGAGAAAATCTTACGTTGTATTAACACTGGTCGTGAAGAAGGTGCAGAACTCTTACTTGGCGGTAGCGGCCGTAAAGAAGTAGGCGATGGTTACTATGTCGATCCGACTATTTTTAAAGGTCACAATGGCATGCAAGTTTTCCAAGAAGAAATTTTTGGACCTGTACTTGCTGTGACAACGTTCAAAGACTTTGACGATGCAATTAAAATTGCCAATGACACCATGTATGGTTTAGGTGCAGGTGTATGGTCACGTTCAGCTCACATTTCTTATCGTGCTGGTCGTGCTATTGAAGCTGGCCGTGTTTGGACAAACTGCTACAATATCTACCCTGCACATGCTGCATTTGGTGGCTACAAGAAGTCTGGTATTGGCCGCGAAAACCATAAGATGATGCTAGATCATTATCAACAAACTAAAAACTTGTTGGTGAGTTATTCAACTAAACCAATGGGCTTCTTCTAAGTTTCGCACCAAGTTGATACCAAACTATCAACACTAGAAAGAAGTAAGATTATTAATTATATAAGAAGCCAGTAATTTAGATTGCTGGCTTCTTTATTTCCGATTGTTAAGCTTGAATTTTTATCATTTAGAATAAAAAAGCTCTATCTACTCTCTGAAGTGCTTCATTTAGGCATTGCTTTTGCATTGATTCATACAAACCCACTCGCAGGAGTATTGTATGAATCAACCAGAAACAGCTTCCGTCATTTCTTCAAGCACAGAAGTCTCATCAGCAGAATATTTTGCTCAGCGTCAACTAAAACAAGGTACGGTTGGTTGGTTACTCCTGATTGGTTTAGGCGTAGCTTATGTGATATCTGGTGATTTTGCCGGCTGGAACTTTGGTATTGCTCAAGGTGGTTGGGGTGGCATGTTTATTGCCACTGCACTCGCTGCAATCATGTATCTGTGCCTGTGTCTTTCTATGTCAGAAATGTCCACCATGATGCCGACAGCAGGTGGCGGTTATAGTTTTGCACGTGCTGCTTTTGGTCCTTTTGGGGGCTATTTAACAGGAACAGCCATTTTAATTGAATATGCGATTGCTCCTGCGGCGATTGCCGTATTTATTGGTGGTTATTGCGAATCTTTATTTGGTATAAATGGCTGGATGATTTACCTCGCCTGCTATGCCATTTTTATGGGCATACATCTGAAAGGTGCCGGCGAAGCCTTAAAAATTATGTTCGCAATTACACTTGTCGCAGCTGTTGCTCTGGTTGTGTTTATTATGGCAATGGTTCCACATTTTAATACACAAAATTTGTTGGATATTCCAGTTGGCGCAGCAGCTGGCGCAAGTCGTTTTCTACCTCATGGCTATTTAGGCATTTGGGCCGCAGTTCCTTTTGCAATCTGGTTTTTCCTTGCAGTTGAAGGTGTGCCATTAGCAGCCGAAGAAGCAAAAGATCCAGCAAAATCTCTCCCACGCGGTTTAATCGGAGCAATGCTCATCTTAACGGCGTTTGCCATGCTCATTTTATTCTTGGGTGCGGGGGCAGCAGGTGCAAGTACTTTGCAAAACTCAGGTGCTCCCCTTGTCGATGCTCTGGTTAAAGTTTATGGCACCAACACTTGGCTTGCGACTTTTGTTAACTTTGTTGGTTTAGCAGGTTTAATCGCGAGTTTCTTTTCAATTATCTATGCCTATTCACGTCAAATTTTTGCATTGTCACGTGCTGGTTACTTACCTACTTCACTCTCTTTAACCAATAAAAATAAAGCCCCTTATCTCGCAATTATTATTCCGGGCATTATTGGGTTCTTGCTTTCACTCACCAAAGAAGGCGATTCACTGATTTTAATCGCGGTTTTTGGTGCAACCATTTCTTATGTGTTGATTCTTTTATCCCACATCAAACTACGCCTATCTAAACCCGACATGCCTCGTCCTTATAAAACTCCTGGAGGAATCGTTACTTCAAGTATTGCCTTAGTTCTAGCAGTCGCTGCTGTAGTTGCAGGCTTTGTTGTTAATCCAAAAGTTTGGTTTATTGCTGCCGCTATTTATGTCGTATTTATTGCTTACTTTTTATTCTATAGCCGTTATCATTTAGTTAAAGGTACACCAGAAGAAGAGTTTGCAAATATTAAAGCCGCAGAACAAGAACTATAAAAAAGGATGCAACTATGAGTTATCGCAATATTGTCGCCAATCAACAGTATCACTTTACTGACTTGAAGACCTTGATGGCAAAAGCAACGCCGTTACGTTCTGGCGATGAATTAGCAGGTGTAGCGGCCAGAGATGCAACCGAACATGTTGCGGCACAAATGACTTTGGCCGATGTACCACTTAAAACCTTTTTAAATGAGGTTCTGGTCGATTACGAAACTGATGAAATTACACGACTAATTATTGATGAACATGATCTGGCAGCCTTTGCCCCTATTTCACACTTTACAGTAGGTGATTTTCGAAATTGGTTACTTGGAGAAGAAGCCACTGCCCAAAGCTTAAAAGCATTAGTATCAGGTTTAACTCCAGAAATGGTGGCTGCTGTCAGCAAAATTATGCGCAATCAAGATTTGATTTATGTCGCCAGCAAATGTGAGGTAATAACCCAATTTCGCAACACGATTGGTTTAAAGGGTCATCTTTCTACCCGTTTACAACCGAACCACCCCACCGATGATGTACTGGGTATTTCTGCCAGTATTTTAGATGGTTTAATGTATGGCAATGGTGATGCAGTGATTGGTATTAACCCTGCCACAGATAACCTTCATAATTTATCAGAGCTACTAAAATTACTTGATCATGTGATTCAGGAATATCAAATTCCAACACAATCTTGTGTACTCACACATATCAGCTCAGGTATTCAACTGACTGAAAAAAATGTGCCTATTGATTTAATGTTTCAATCAATCGCTGGCACCCAACTGGCTAATGAAGGTTTTGGTATCTCGCTCGATTTACTACAAGAAGGATATGAAGCCACGCTCGCACTTAAACGTGGAACCATTGGACAAAATGTTATGTACTTTGAAACGGGTCAAGGCAGTGCATTATCCAGCAATGCACATCACGGCGTTGATCAGCAAACATTAGAAACACGTGCTTATGCAGTGGCCCGTAAATACAATCCGCTTTTAGTGAATACAGTCGTTGGCTTTATTGGTCCCGAATATCTTTTTAACGGTAAACAAATTATACGTGCAGGACTAGAAGACCACTTCTGTGGCAAGCTACTCGGAGTACCAATGGGCTGCGACATTTGTTACACCAACCATGCCGATGCTGACCAAAATGATATGGATGTTCTCCTTACTCTGTTTGGTGCTGCGGGCATTAATTTTATTATGGGAATTCCGGGTTCAGATGATGTCATGCTCAATTATCAAACGACCTCGTTCCATGATGCCCTCTATTTAAGACAACTCCTCGGTTTAAAACCCGCTCCTGAGTTTTCTGCTTGGCTTGAACAGCAAGGGATTTTTAAACAGCAAAACTCTCAAATTTGTTGGGCAGACCACATGCCTGACCAATTCTCTCGTCTGCTCATGAACTAGGGAGAATGCTATGAAACTGAACCGTGATATTCAATATCCATCTTCTACCCATCAAGATCAGTGGGAAAAACTTAAACAGTTTACTGATGCCCGTATTGCTCTGGGCCGTGCGGGTTGTAGTATCCCAACACGCGCCTTACTTGAATTTCAGTTGTCGCATGCACAAGCAAAAGATGCGGTTTATCAAAACATGGATGTTACCTATTTATCTGAAAAATTAGCGCAAAGACAGCTGCAAAGTCTTCATGTACAAAGTAATGCTCCTAATAAGGAAGTCTATCTTAAACGTCCTGATTTAGGACGTCAGCTTTCAGATCAATCAAAAGATGTCTTAATTAAGAAGTATGCAGAAGGCCCTCAACAATACGATGTTTGTATTGTGGTCGGTGATGGACTCTCTGCAAGAGCGATTGAAGCGAATGCTATTCCATTCATTACTGCATTAAGTGAACAAGTTCAGCAAGAAAACTGGACTCTTGCGCCCATTACACTGGCAACAGGCAGTCGGGTTGCTTTAGGTGATGAAGTTGCTGAGATCTTTAAAGCACCCATGCTAGTGATGCTTATCGGTGAGCGCCCTGGTCTAAGCTCTCCTGACAGTATGGGAATTTACTACACGTGGAATGCATATTCAGGCTGCCTCGATGCTAAACGTAATTGTATTTCTAATGTCCGCTCTGCAGGCTTAAGTATTCCAGTTGCGGTACAACGCTTAATGACATTAATGAAAAAATCAAAACAGCTCGGCTTTTCAGGAGTTAATTTAAAAGATGAACATCAACTTTCAGATTTAAGTCTTGAGGGAACTCAAAAGCTATTATTTTAAACAGTAGAATATGTTTAGGGATTTATTGATAAATAGATAATCCTTTGCATAACAACATCATTTTAACGAAAAATATCAATTTTCAGGTATTGACGATTTATACAGATATTTTCTTCTTTATATTTATCGCTATACTCCACCTATTGATCTTCTATGAATCATTTGTATGAGCACAACAAACGCCTTCCCAAAAACTATTTATGCCATTCAGCATCTTGCTTTCGAAGACTTAGGTTCATTAGAAGATGTCTTTTATCAACTCGGATTTCGCGTCCGTTATTTTGAGGCAGGTGTTGATGATTTAACCCCTGCTTTTTCACATGAAGGTTTAACCATTATTTTAGGCGGTCCAATCGGAGTTTATGAAACTGACGATTATCCATTCTTAAAAGATGAAATCGCTTTACTCAAACAACGTTTAGCAGCTGACAAGCCTACACTTGGTATTTGCCTAGGTGCACAGCTCATTGCTCATGCACTTGGCGCAAAAGTATATGCAGGGCATCAAAAAGAAATTGGCTGGGGTCCACTCAGCTTAAGCTTACGCGCTAATCAGGTTTTATCTGGTTTGCTTAACAATGTTCATGTTCTACATTGGCATGGCGACACTTTCGATCTTCCAGAAAATGCGGTGCTATTAGCAAGTTCTGATGTTTATACCAATCAGGCATTTGAAGTCGGTAATAATATTCTTGCCTTGCAGTTCCACATTGAAACGACTGAAGAACATTTTGAAAAATGGCTCATTGGTCATACATGTGAACTTCGTCATGCAAATATTTCAATTCCAAAACTTCGCGAAGAAAATCAGCAATATGCTCAAAACCTCGAACATGCTGCTTTTGATGTTATTCAAAAATTCCTTAAACGAATTGGATATAGTGGTTAATCACTTTTTTATTGCTACAAATAAGTTTAAATGCTTTTTTATTAACCAAAAGATAGCGTAATAACCTATCTTTTGGAACATTTTATATTAAATTAAATGTACTGCTTCACCATTCTTTTCTTCACAAATATAAATAGTTAATCATTATGGAAATCCTGAAATTTATTAAAAGCTTTAATACGGTGAATACCTATTTATCGCTAGCGTCTATTATTCTTATCATCATTGTCCTTTATTTTTATGTGGTTAATCCGGCTTAGCTTATTTGCCAACGCCCCCTAAAGCATAATATATGTACGAAATAGATATAAAAAAGCCCAACTGAGTTGGGCTTTTTTATATCTGCTATTTGATCAAAAACATTTTACGCGTCTTATTTTTTCTCAGGCTTAAAGCTATCTTTTAAATCGAGAATACGGTTAAACACTGGTTTTTCAGGTGAGTGATCGTGTTGATCAGCAACAAAATAACCTTCGCGTTCAAACTGGAAACGATCTTCTGGACTCGCTTGTGCCAAAGCCGGTTCAATTACAGCTTCTAACACTTGTAATGAATCCGGATTTAAGTTCGCTAAGAAATCATCACCTGTTTCAGGATCTGCTTCTGTGAACAAACGATCATAAATACGTACTTCAGCAGGAATACCTTTTGTTGCAGATACCCAGTGAATTACGCCTTTCACTTTACGGCCTTCAGGATTTTTACCTAAGGTTTCTGGGTCAATTGAACATTTAAGCTCAATGACTTCACCATTTGCATCCTTAATAACTTCATCACATTTAATGACATAAGCATGGCGTAAACGCACTTCACCTTCAGGAACTAAACGCTTGAAGCCTTTTGGTGGTACTTCTTCAAAGTCTTTACGGTCAATATAGATTTCCTTGGTTAAAGGAATCACACGGTCACCCATATCTACGTTAGGATGGCGAGCATGTGTAAGATCCATATCTTCTGGTAAATTAGTTAAAGTCACTTTAAGTGGACTTAAAACAGCCATTCCACGCGCAGCTGTATTTTCCAAAGATTGACGAATACAGAACTCAAGCATTGCAACATCAACAATACCGTCAGTTTTTGACACGCCTACACGCTTACAAAACTCACGTAAGCCTTCTGGTGTGAAACCGCGACGACGCATACCCACTACAGTCGGCATACGCGGGTCATCCCAACCATTCACATGACCACCTTCCACCAATTTACGTAATTTACGTTTTGATGTAATGGTGTAGTCCACATTTAAGCGTGAAGATTCATACTGATGTGGAACCGCTGGAGATTTTACCTTTTCTACAATCCAGTCATAAAACGGACGGTGATCTTGGAACTCTAATGTACAAAGTGAATGAGTAATCCCCTCGATCGCATCAGACAATGGATGAGCATAGTCATACATTGGATAGATTTTCCATTTATCACCTGTTTGGTGATGTTCTGAATGCAATACGCGATATAAAATTGGGTCACGCATGTGTACGTTTGGACTTGCCATATCAATTTTGGCACGTAAAACCGCTTCACCCTCTTTAAATTCGCCACTACGCATTTTTTCAAAACGCGCAAGATTCTCTTCAACAGATGCATCACGGTATGGTGAGTTTTTACCCGGTTCAACAAAACTACCGCGGTTTAACTTAATTTCTTCTGGAGATTGTAAATCAACGTAAGCATCGCCCTGCTCAATGAGTTGAACAGCCCATGCATATAATTGATCAAAATAACCCGATGCATAGCGTGGCTCACCATTCCAGTTAAAACCAAGCCATTTCACATCATTAGCAATACCGTCAACATACTCTTGTTCTTCAGCATCAGGGTTTGTATCGTCAAAACGTAAATTACATAACCCATCAAATTCTTCAGCCACACCAAAGTTTAGGCAAATTGCTTTTACATGACCAATATGTAAATAGCCATTTGGTTCTGGTGGAAAACGCGTTACGATCTGCTTTGCACGCCCAGCAGCCAAGTCTTCTGTAATGACTTGGCGAACGAAATCTAAGCCAGCCTGTTGTTCTTGCTGCGCAGAATCGACAGAGGCATGAGTATTCGGTGTCGGGTTATTTGGCAGGCTCGAGACAACATCATTAGGCTTCATAGTGTATCAATCACTTCTTTGTAGATAAAATTTCGAAAAATTTAAACGCTATCTTCATTTTTCACAAAGATTTTAACGTTTTTTACTTGCCTTGTAGTTTACAGTTTGCTTATGCTTCTCTCAACCAAAAACCCATGGTCATAAGCCCATGTTTAGGAGATTAATGTAATGAGTTTTCCTCAAGTCGAATTAAACACCAATAAAGGTCGTATTGTTCTTGAACTGAATGCTGAAAAAGCACCTAAAACAGTAGCAAACTTTTTAGAATATGTACGTGACGGTTTTTATGACGGCGTTATTTTCCACCGCGTCATTGATGGTTTCATGATCCAAGGTGGCGGTATGGATGAAAACTTCAAAGAAAAAGCGACACGCGATTCAATTGAAAACGAAGCTGATAACGGTTTAAGCAATGACGAAGGTACGATTGCAATGGCGCGTACTCAAGCTCCTCACTCAGCGTCTGCTCAATTCTTCATCAATGTAAAAAATAACTCTTTCTTGAACCATACTTCTAAAACTGCTCAAGGTTGGGGTTATGCTGTATTTGGTAAAGTTGTTGAAGGTTTAGATGTTGTTGAAGCGATCAAAGGTGTTCGCACTGGCAACCGCGGTTATCACGCTGACGTTCCTTTAGAAAATGTAGTAATCGAATCTGCTAAAATTATTTCTGAATAATTTTAGGATAAAGCTGTGACTTATCTGTTTATCTCAGATTTACA
The DNA here is from genome assembly GCF_034650275.1 of Acinetobacter sp. IRS14. Taxonomy (NCBI): domain Bacteria; kingdom Pseudomonadati; phylum Pseudomonadota; class Gammaproteobacteria; order Moraxellales; family Moraxellaceae; genus Acinetobacter; species Acinetobacter sp. IRS14. Next base: position 266,237 of record NZ_JAOVFN010000003.1, on the reverse strand, counting down.
TTTGTCACCCGAACACCCTCGACTCGTTCGAGGGTTTTTAGACTTATTGTTGCATTACCAACATAAAAATACTCAACTCTACATCTTAGGCGATTGGTTTAATGCCTGGATTGGAGATGACTATTCAGCACCATGGCTTGATGAAATTGTTGAGGCCTTAAAAGACTTTAACCAAAAAGGGAATCGGGTTTACTTTCAAGTCGGTAATCGTGATTTTGCGCTTAATCAAGTTTTCCTCAATAAATTTAATGGCGTCTTACTCCCTGACATTTATTCTCTCAATATCGCAGGACATCAATATCGTCTAGAACACGGCGATGCATTATGTACAGATGATATTTCTTATCAAAGATTTAAAAAGATTATTCGAAATCCGCTCTTAGTTGCTCTTTTACGCCGGACTCCTCTCAGTTTTCGCACTAAACTAGTGAATGGCTTTCGCAAAAGAAGCTCCGCTGATAAACAGCAAAAAAGCTATGAAATTATGGATGTAAATGAACAAGCTGTTATTTCTGCTTTAGAAGATGTAGATATACTGATTCATGGGCATACTCACCGCCCTTCAATTCATCAGGTACAAGCGAAACAACGAATTGTTCTTGGCGATTGGCGTGAAGATCAGGCTTATATTTTGGAAATTGATCCATCCTCAAATACGCAACAGCTCGAATTGATTGTCTGGAATTATTAACTAGTAATTAGTCATTTTTTATTTCAACTTTCAATTCTTTAATTTTTTTATTTAAATCAGAATCGTAAATCACACACATGCTGGCAATAAATATAAATCTCCAGCTTATATGTGCATGATCGTGATAATCAATGTATAAAATAAGAAGACTCAATACAAAAGCTAAAATTATAAAGACTTTAACAATTCTAATTTCTTGCAGCTTACTCTTTGCATCTGTTGGCAGTAAATCAATCATTTTCAATAAATTACTAAACTTTTATATAAACATTATATTTCTTTATCAAATTACATAGGAAATGTTTTTGAATAAAATAGCGTATGATGGCAAAGATTAAATTCTCTCAATTGCCATAAGATTGATATGGAGCACACCTATGGACCTATTGAATTCTGTTAAAAGTCGCTATACAACAAAAGCGTATGATTCTGAAAAGAAAATTCCTCAAGAAAAATTTAATAAATTATTAGAAATTTTACGTTTTACCCCTTCTTCAGTAAATATTCAGCCTTGGCATTTCGTAGTTGCAGATAATCAGGCAGCTAAAGAACGAATTGCAAAAGCTTTAACAGGTAAATATGCCTACAACGCTCCAAAAGTACTCGAGTCATCACACACTTATCTTTTGCACAAGAACAGATATTTCAGCTGAATACTTAAATCAATTGCTTGAACAAGATGATTTGAGCGGTCGTTTTAAAGATGAAAAAGCAAAGCTCGGCCAAAAAGATACTCGCCATGGCTATGTTGAATTCTATCGAAATGAGCAGAAAAATTTATTTGGGTGGATGGAAAATCAAACATTCATCGCTTTAGGGCAACTACTTTTTGCTGCGGGTTTAGAAGGAATTGATGCAACACCAATGGGCGGCTTTGATGAAGATATTTTAAATACTGAGCTTGGGTTAACTGAAAAGGGCTTGCGTAGTTCAGTCATTGTTTCTCTAGGTTATCGCAGTGAAAACGATTTCAATGCCAAACTTCCTAAATCGCGTCTACCAGATGAAGTTATTTTTACTTATTTATAAAATTAAAATAGTTCAAGAGATTCAACTCTCTTGAACTATAAACTCATTGCCCTAGCTAAACAAAGTACACCACTGATCCCTAATAAAATACCCAAAGTGGTAGGCCATTTTAATTTTTCTTTATACAAAATAACGCCACTTGCAATTCCTAATAACACAACGAGAATATTCATACTTGCAAAAACAATTGCAGGTGAATCCTTTAAAAGGATATGAGCTTTCACATATAAAGCAATATTTGAAAAATTAAGAACACCTAATACTAATCCAGCTATAGCACTTTTAAGCTGCCATTTTTGAGTTTTCTGCACTAATAAATATGAAATTGATAATATAAAAGCTGTAATAAAAATAAGATTCAACGTGAGTGTAAATTGAAGACCTAAACTACTCGTATATTTTAAGAGAATGTCTACCGCGGCATATCCACACCAAACACTTAATAGAGCAACAATTGCTTTTCGAGATTGATGATTCGAAGAAGTATTCATTTGTCCAAATAAGACGAGTAAGACTGCAAAAACTCCTAGACCTATTCCCCACAGCTTTAATGCATTAAATTGCTCATTAAAAATGAAATAAGCGGCGAGTAAAGAAAGTACCACGGAAAGTCGTTGTGCAACCTCAGTTTTAACAATTCCTGCATATTCTAATGATTTAGCTAAACATAGAAAAATACTGGGCAAAATCATTCCTAGTGCAACAATTAACCACCAAGGCGTCTTTTCTATTGAAATATGTTGAATATCCGGCTGAAACCACCAAAAGCAAAGAAGACTTGCACTCGCATAATTCCATGCAATCATTTGTAGCGGCTGGTAACCTTTTTTCTTTAAGTTTTTTAAGAGGATGGACACCAAAACACTGCTTAAAGCAGCAGCTAATATTAATAGCATCGATTAAAACTCTATTTATTTAGATATATCAGCCATAATGATCAAATTACGACTACTGTTGAATTAAATATTTTAAATTAATTTATAAATAAACATAAAAAAAAGCCAGTCATTATCTGACTGGCTTCTTTTTAGATTTCAATTAACGATTATTTTCGTCTTCTTGACCATCTTCAAATTTAGTATCGTTGTCAAAACCACCTTGATGACCACCGAAACCGCCTTGACCACCGAAACCACCTTGACCACCGAAGCCACCTTGACCACCGAAGCCGCCGCCTTGACCACCGAAGCCGCCTTGACCACCGAAGCCGCCTTGACTACCACCAAAGCCACCGCCTTGACCGCCACCAAAGCCACCGCCTTGACCGCCACCAAAGCCACCAGTAGGTTGACCACCGAAGCCGCCTTGTGCGCCACCTTGTGCTGGGAAGCCAGTACCTTGCGCGCCTGCTGGGCGTGGGTTACGAGCTGGAACAACAGTTGAAATAGCGTGTTTGTAAACCATTTGACTTACTGTATTTTTTAATAAAACAACATATTGGTCAAAAGATTCAATATGACCCTGTAATTTAATACCGTTCACAAGGAAAATAGAAACAGGGATACGTTCTTTACGGAGAGAATTTAAGAACGGATCTTGTAAAGTTTGACCTTTAGACATTTTTAACTCCAAAAAAAAATTTTTAAATCAGCGCAAAAAAACTATCTTTATTTTTCAACTAAAAATTATAAAAAGACAGTGTGCAAATTTTGCTTTATCCATAAGAGTTTCGCAAGTCTTCTTTCGCCTGCTTTATCGTCAAGTAAGTTTTAAAATCGTGTATTTCTTGCAAAGAACGTAACCACGTATATTGACGTTTGGCAAGTTGTCGTGTTGCAAATAAAGCTTTATCCTCCATTTCACGTTTACTTTTGAGACTTAAGTCACTTTTTAATAGAAATTCTAGTGCTTGTCGATAACCCACTGAACGCATTGAGGGTAAATTTTCATCTAAATCGTATTTTTCAATTAGAGCTTCAACTTCACTCAAAAAACCGATATCCCACATTTTGCTTAATCTTTGCTCAATGCGTTGATGTAATTCTACCCGATCTGGAAGTAAAGCATAATTATGAAATATGTATCGATATGGTACGTTTTTTGGTTGTTCTGCCTGCAATTTAGTAATTGGTTCACCCGTAATCTTATAAACTTCTAAGGCTCGAATAATCCTTTGCTTATCAGTCACATTAAATTTTATAGCAGCAGCAGGATCTACAGAAACCAACTCATCATAAACGGCCTGCCACCCTTCATTTAAACCTTTTTCTTCAATTGCTGCGCGAACTTGAGCATCAGCACTCGGCAAATTACCAGACAACCCTTCTAATAATGCCTTAAAGTACAACATGGTGCCTCCAACCAAGATAGGAGTCTTACCACGTGAATGCATATCATCAATTAACTTACATGCATCTTCAACAAACTGAGCAGCTGAATAAACTTCAAGAGGCGTAATAATATCAATCAGATGATGAGGATAAAGCGCTTGCTCTTCACGCGTTGGTTTAGCCGTGCCGATATCCATATCTTTATAGACGAGCGCAGAATCAACAGAAATTAGCTCAAAATTTCCACGCTCGTATAATTCACATGCCAAAGCGGTTTTTCCGCTCGCAGTTGGTCCCATTAAATTGATGACGGGCAATTGATTTGACATGTAAAACTACTCTCCTCGAGCAAATAATTTATCTAATTGAGATAATGGAAATGCACGCCAAGTTGGCCGCCCATGGTTACATTGGCTCGCAAATTCAGTTTGTTCCATTTGACGAAGTAAAGCATTCATTTCTGAAAGGCTGAGTTGTCGATGTGCACGCACTGCCCCATGACATGCCATTCCAGCTAATAATTCGTCCCTTTTTTGAAGTAACCCTTGGGCTTCATCATTTGGATCTAAATCATTTAAAAGTTCTGGAATAAGATTTTCAAAATCTGCTTTTTGTAATATGGCAGGCACACCGCGAACAATAACTTGCTCATCGCCATATAAATCAATTTCCAAACCTAAGCGCTCAAGTTGAGGTTTTAACTCCTCTACCCTAACGGCTTGCATACGGCTAATAGAAATGACTTTAGGTATAAGTAATTGCTGAGATGTCCAAAATTCAGGTTTATCCCAAGCATTTTTCATTTGTTGTAATAAAATACGCTCATGTGCCGCATGCATATCAACAATAATAAGCCCTTCGGTATTCTGCGCTAGAATATAAATTCCATGAAGTTGAGCAATTGCGATACCTAAAGGAAATTCATCAACTTTAGTTACTGGTTCAATATTTTCATTTAATGAAAAAGTAGCAGGTTGGTCACGTAGAGGCGCTAAGTATGTCTTTAACGCATTATTTAATTGAGCAGAACCATTATATTTTGGTGTTTGATCTGCATAGTGAACAGCTTGCGGACGACTAGCATTAAAATCGGTTAATAACTCTGTTGGTGCGTGCTGAGTCTGTGGCTCACTATCTGCATTTAAAGTTTCATTTGCTCGGTGCAATGAAAATTGTTCCTGATATTTCGGCTGCGGCTGTACTGAATAATCTGATTGTTCATCTACTTTCATCGCTTGAGCTAAATCAGCACTCGCTGTCTGAAATTGCGATAGAGTTTCTTTTGCATAATGCCTTACAAACTCATGCACTTCTCTTTGATTTAAAAAGCGAATTTCATGTTTTGTAGGATGAACATTGACATCAATATTTTCAGGATCAACTTCTAAGAAGAGTAGATAAGATGAATGTTGATGACCATGTAAAATACCGTCATATGCCATGCGTAACGCATGCGAAATTGTTTTATCTTTGACAATACGCCCATTTACATAGACATATTGCATATCAGCCTGCGCACGTGCATCTGAAGGATGGCCAAGCCAACCCGATAAACGCATACTAATACTTTCAGCATCCATCCAATATGCATTTTGTACGAATTGCGAACCTAATAATTGCTGTACCCGCTGAAAACGGAGCTCGCCGCTATCTGCTATAGGTAAATTAATTCTAATATTATCATTATGTTCAAGCACAAAACGTATATCAAAATGTGTTAGAGCTAGACGGCGAACAATCTCTTCGATATGGCCAAATTCAGTGGTTGGTTTTTTTAAGAATTTACGGCGTGCAGGAACATTAAAAAATAAGTCCTGAACACGTATATGGGTTCCCTTTTGAGCAGCAACAGCTTGTACTTCTTGATGATCAAATGCTGTGCCGTTTACTTCAACCTGATGGCCAATACCACTTTCATCTTGGCTACTGGTCAATGTCAATCTTGAAACAGCAGCAATCGAAGCAAGTGCCTCCCCACGAAATCCTAGACTTACAATAGCGTGTAAATCTTCTGCCGTTTTAATTTTACTTGTGGCATGACGCATAACAGCTAGTGCTAAATCTTCAGAATGAATGCCATGCCCATTATCAATAATTTCTATTAGGGTTGAACCACCTTGAGCAATTCGCACAATGAGTTCAGTTGCACCGGCATCGATAGAGTTTTCTAATAATTCTTTAACAACAGATGAAGGACGCTCAATCACCTCACCAGCAGCAATCTGGTTGGCTAACGCTGCGTCTAATGTATGGATACGACGTTGTGTTAGCTTTTCATCAGTCATGAAGCTGTTCCTGCAAAGTCTGATACAAATGTTCTGTAGGTAGAGTTAGGGTTACTAAACGGCTCAACTCATCATCTGACTTTTGAATATCAATAATGATATCGGCCTCTGGAATTTCATCGCCACCTTTTGATGGCCATTCAAATAAAAATAATGCGTCTGTGATATCTAAATAATCACGGATTCCCATTAATTCAAGTTCATAAGGGTCATTCAAACGATATAAGTCAAAATGAAAAATTTCTTTATCATTAATTTTATATGGCTCAACGAGTGTATAAGTTGGACTTTTAACAGAGCCTTTGTGGCCCAAAGCCTGTAAGAAATAGCGCGTAAGTGTGGTTTTACCCGCACCTAGATCCCCAATTAAATAAATTACACCCGACTGAACATGCTGCGCCAAAGCTTGAGCTAAACGCTCAGTATCTTCTTCATGATTTAAGACCAATTTCAATGAATACGACATAGCACACATAACATGATTTGAAATAATCGATATGATAACATTGCCCTGCCTTAAAAGCCTACTTAAGCCCTAGAAGTTGGCTTTTTTTATATCAATTTCCTTACATATTTACACTTTTTTATGTCTAGTCCGAACGATTTTTTGCCACCTATGATTGATGGTGTGAGCGCAAGCCAAGTCTATCTTCCTGCACAAACAAATACTCAAACTATTTATGAGTATCTATGCCAACATTTCCAACATATTAAAGTGCAAGAGTGGCAACAACGATTTCAAGATGGACTTATTTATGGGGCAAATGGACAAAAACTAACATTAGACAGTCCATACCAAAGTCATACCCATATTTTTTATTATCGATTTCTGGCTTATGAACCACATGTTCCATTTGAACATCGGATTTTATTTGAGAATGATGATTTACTGGTGGTCGATAAACCCCATTTTCTAACGATTAGCCCGACTGGACAATATGTTCAAGAAACGCTTTTAGTCCGTCTTAAAAAACAAACAGGCAATGAATTTTTAACCCCTATTCATCGTCTAGATCGTGAAACTGCTGGTGTTGTTCTATTTTGCAAACGGGTTGAGTCGCGTGGTATTTACCAACAATTATTTGCAGAGCGCCAAGTTAATAAAATTTATCACGCTGTTGCACCTTATAAAAAAGATTTAAATTTTCCTCAGACATTACACTTGTATTTAGATAAAGGTCATCCTTTTTACACTATGCAAGTTATAGAAAATGCAAAAACAAATACCGAGACTTATATTGAGCTTATCGAGCATAACCAGATTTGGGCAAAATATCGCTTAACACCGACAACAGGCAAACAGCACCAACTTCGCGTGCATTTAAGCCATTTGGGAATTCCGATTAAAAATGATCCATTTTATCCAGTAGTTCAACACAAGGCTGAAGATGATTTCTCGGAACCATTACAGCTGCTAGCCAAGCACATTTCATTTATAGATCCCCTCACAAAAGAGGGAATGTCTTTTAATTCTGAGTTTGAATTGACATTGTAATGTAACCGTAATGACAAAAAGATTATTTTTTATGCCAAAAAGCATTGAAATTACATTGCGATGGTTTAAAATAAATTCCTAAAAATTAAAAATCATTTGGTTTTGTTATTCATGCGAAAAACAGAAGTTTATCAGGTTCGACTTGACTCCCAAGAAAAAAAACAGGCTTTTGCTGTTTTTAAACAACTGGGAATTACCCCTGCCCAAGCAGTACGACTTTTTTTTAAACAGGTCGTATTAACTAAATCTATTCCTTTTGCTATCGAAAATCAGAATATTAATATGGAACAATTATTAAAGCTGAGAAAAGCAAAAGCATCTTCATTGAACCAAAATCCATCAACTTTAGCTGAAGATGATGACCATGAAGATTTATTTGAAGAACTTAATGCACTTCTTGGTGAAAGCGACAAAACTTAACACTGTTGCATTTATAAACAAGTTTTAACGTCAAAAAGCTGTTTTTTTCGTTATGCTCTCTTTGTAAAAACATAATGATAAGTTACAAGGAGTGCCAAATGATCGTTAGACGAGCGACTTTTGAAGATTTAGAGCAACTCGCCGTTTTATTTGATGAATACCGCCAATTTTATGGGGCCTCTTCTAATTTTAATGAATCACTTCACTTCCTTAAACAACGTTTTGAGAATAGAGAAAGTGTGTTCTTCATTCATATTAAAGACGATAAAATCACGGGTTTTATTTTACTCTATTTAGGTTTTTCTTCAGTTGCTTGTTCAACTTACTATATTTTAGATGATGTATATGTTACGCCCGTTTTTCGTCGTCAAGGTTCTGCTAAACAGCTAATCGATACAGCAATCTTATTTGCAAAACAAGAAAATGCTTTGCGGATTAGTTTGGAAACTCAAAGTAACAACCATGAATCTCATCGTTTATATGAACAAATGGGATTTATTCGAGATAGTGAGTTCCAAACCTTCCATTGTTTTCTCAAATGATATTTTGAGCGAGCTGTTTTTGTTGTTCAGATAAATAAACCCACTCTCCATCTTCAAGTTCAGGTAAAACCAATTGCCCTACTTGATGGCGATGTAATGCTTCTACCTTATTTCCTACAGCTGCAATCATTCTTTTTACTTGATGATAAACACCTTGATGAATCGTCATGGTTAATTGATGCGTTTCTAATATCTCCACATCTGTTGCAGCAAAAACACCTTTTTCTTGATGCAAATTTACGCCTTGGCTCAACATTTCAATTTGCTCAGGTCTAACCGGATCTATAGTCGTAACATGATAAACCTTTGGTACATGTTTACGAGGATGAGTTAAAGCTTGAAGGTATTTACCGTCATCAGTAAGTAAAAGTAAGCCGGTTGTGTCTTGATCTAAGCGACCAATAGCCTGCACACCACGTTGAATCATAATTTCTGGTAAAAGGCTAAATACGCTTTGATGATGATGAGGCTGGTGTGAACACTCAAAACCTTTTGGTTTTTTTAGAGCAAGGTAAACTTTTTCTCGATATTGATAAGTTTCCCCAAAAAGAGAAAACTCTAAATTTTCTGGAGAGAATTGTTTTTTGAGATCATCTGCAACCTCTCCATCAATACTTACAGATCCGTTTTTTATTAACTGCTGACAATATTTACGAGAACCAAACCCTTGTGATTGTAAAATTTTTTCCAGCAGCATGAAGTTTTCTCATTAGAACTAAGCTGTTATTTTAACGTAGTTTCCACTTTTTACTAAACGCTACGAGCAGCTCTTTACATTTACTTCATTCAACTCACACTTTACTCTTCAACTACTCGATAAATATTTTCATTCTTTTCACTTTCAAATAATAATTCGGTAGTAGGCAGAATAATTTCATTATCAACAATAATATGTTCAATACGTTGGCTTAGCTTTAACGATTCATTTTCATGTTCAACTAAATTTTTCTTTAGTTGCGCTTTTGCATCATGAACCTGGTCAAACTGATCTTTGATTTTGATATCTATAATGTCCATAAATCTATCCTGTACTCATGAGTAATGACTATTTTTATATCATAATTTTTAAAAACTAAAATTTTTAACTTGTTAATTTATATAACATTGTTTCCAAGCGTAACCAGAAATTAAAACTCTTTAGGATTGAGAGATATACAATCATTTATTCTTAAAAATAAGATTTAAAATCGGCTATATCTTTTAAAGCGTTCACATTACGTGTCTTAAATATTATACAATTCCATTTATTTACTTCCTCCGCACTCCCCATGCTTGCCCAATTTGATGTTAATTTAGTTGTTCTACTCGTTCTGTTGATCTGCGGCTTATTAAGTCAAAATGCAGCTGTAACGATTGCAGCTGGTGTGCTCATTGTCGTTAAAATTACGCCATTAAATGAGTTTTTCCCCTATATTCAAGCTCACGGTCTTAATTTAGGAATTCTTATTTTAACGATTGGTGTACTTACTCCTATTGCCAGTGGAAAGCTCAGTGGGGAGAGTATTTTAAAGTCATTTGTTAGTTTTAAATCACTTTTGGCTATTGCAATTGGCTTATTAGTCGCTTGGTTGGGTGGTCGTGGAGTAAAACTAATGTCGAGCCAACCTGATGTGGTTGCAGGTTTACTGATTGGTACGGTTGCTGGTGTTGCTTTACTCCGTGGTGTACCAGTCGGTCCTCTGATTGCAGCAGGCTTACTCTCTTTATTTATTGGTAAATAAGAAGTCGATATAAAAAAGGTGCAATTAAGCACCTTTTTAACACTTAGGCTAAATTTTTATTTTTAGCCAGAATAATAAGCGTTTCGTTTTAAAGAGAACTTTTCTAACTGCTTTAAAAATCCTTCAAAATAACTTTTCTCTTTTTCTTCAGTTCGATAACCCGCATATAAAGTTCGTCTTAAACCTGTAGGAGAAACACAATCTAAACGGCGGCTTGTGACCCAGCCCTTTTGTTCATATTCATTTACCACCCAATCAGGTAAAGCAGCAATACCTCGTCCGCTTGCAACAAGCTGAATAAGCATTTGAGTTAAATCAGTTGTTCGTATTTGCTTAGGCTGAATATTCGCAGGAATGAAAAGTTTAGACATGATATCTAAACGGTGCTTATCAACAGGATAAGTAATTAAAACTTCTTCGGCCAACTCTTGAACTGTAATATTTTCAGCTCGTACCAAAGGATGCGTATTTGATAAGACTAAACGTGATTCGTATTCAAAAATCGGAAAATACTCAATTCCTTTTAACGCAATTGGGTCAGCTGTAATCAGTAAATCAAATTCTGCATTTTGTAAGAGTTCATGCGGATTGGCTTCAAAACCTGAAGCGAAGTCTAAATCTACATCTGGGTATTGCTGACGATACTGATTTAATAAAGGCATTAACCAGTCAAAACAACTATGGCATTCCGATGAAAAAATAATTCTGCCGGTCTGCCCATGCACAATACGCGTGATATCACTGTGGGTGATCTGAATTTGTGGCAAAACATCATCGGCTAACTTTAATAAGCGCTGTCCAACATTAGAAAAACTAACAGGTCTGCTTCGACGATTAACAACCTCTACCCCATACCAATGATCTAATTCTTTTAATTGATGGGAAATAGCAGATGGCGTTAAACAAAGGTCATTTGCTGCCGAAACTAATGAACCATGCTCGCGTAAAGCAACGAGAGTTTTAAGGTGGCGTATTTCTAACATGGGCACAAGCCTACAAAAAGAGATTTATCTATAAATGGGTAAAGCTCATGTTTGCTTTTCCATAAAACTTTCGACAAATCTTCATTAATGAATTTTATTCACTTTAACACAAAATTAGTTAGTTTGTCTCAACATGAATTTTATTTCACTATTTTTACATGGGATGAATTTAGGTATCTTCAAAAATAAAGGAAAATTAAAACGATTTTATAAAAATTTTTAAAGGGGTTAAAAAGCATAAGATAAAAATAGACCTTTATTAGGTCTATTTTTATAAAAAACTAAAAACTATTGTGCTAATACATTTAAGCTAATAATCGTATAACTCTGGTTTTTAGGTTTTACTTTCAAGTTTAGGGGAGCTGTTACTTCTACTAAGTACTCTCCAGCTTTTGGAAAGCTAAGCTCAACCTGACCATTCTTTTCAGCCTTAAAATGCTGCACTTGTTTGTCAGTTGCACCTTTTTCTCTTACATTAACTTCAGCATAAGCTAAAGGCTGGCCCTTTTCAGTTATAGCTAATTTAACTGGTTGAGCAGCTTTAATCTGGTTTGGATGCACAGAAAAACTAACTTTAATCGGTGTATTAGGAAGCTGAATATCTGAAATTTTTCCCTTAGAAAGATAACTTTGTAACGTCCATTCTCGTGTTACTTGCTCTGTTTTAATTGTTTTTGTTTTAAGGTCAGCCGGAATCAAATATTCGCGTTCGGCTTTCGGTGGAGCTTTATCAGCTGGCATTTCAAAAAATAGATGCCATTCTTTTTGGTCAAATACATATTTTAAAGGGTAACTCGTCTGATTTTGAACAATGTATGTACCTTCTTCAGGTAGATCTATATCAAAAACAGTTACAGACTTATGCACAGCTTCTGAGTTGACAGTTTTAAGCTCATTTTTAGGTGTAATTACAGTAAGCTTGGCATCCTTTAAAGCATATTCACTATTTAATGCTTCTTCAGCATAACCAGCAATTACAGGTACTTGAGTCTGTTGAGTTTTATAAGCTACAGGTGCTATATAAGGTTCATGAGCAAAGCCTGTTGTACATATCAATGCAAGTGACGTCATTAGAAATCTATTCATTATTACAAAATCCTGTTGTATGCAAAGTTAAAAATTAGACAAAATATAAGCGAATACAGTATACACAAATAAAAATAATTCTTATTATCATTAATAAATTTAATTTTACATAAAAAAAGACCCGAAGGCCTTTTCTTATTTAATTTGATTTTATTGCTGTTTCATCTTTGGAAATGTCTGCTCGAAATCAATTAGCTTATAGCTTTTCACTAAATCATCTGGTCCGTAAGATACTTCGTATGAAGTTTCTTTACCATTAAAATATGCTTCTGTCGGAGTCCCAAATACTTCCCAAAGGCCGATTGAAGCCACATCTGCCACACCATGACCAAAAGCTCTGCCGACTTTCACCCACTTTGAATAACCTTGCTGAAAAGTATAGATCTCAACGCGTGTTCCATCACGGTATTCTGAAAGTACAGGCGCACCAAACTCAGCAATCACATAATTACGAGAACTGCCTGGATTTAGAACATTTAAATTTTTTTTACTTGGTTGATTACCCGCCATAAATACTGCGCAACCAGACATAGATAACATAGCCATACCCATAAGGCAGGTAATAAATAATTTTCTCACGTTTTAGCATCTCTTTTTTTAGATATTTATACAACTTGTTGTAATGCTTAAAGTATTACGCGCTAATCATATATAATTTTTAAAAGTTTTTCGATGAATTATTCCATATAAAAATTTAAATTCACTTCATTTGAATATGTAATCATTTTCTCAATATTTCAGTTTTTTATTATTTTGTTCTCTTTTCCCTTATACTTCCCTTTTTTGAGTTTCCCCTTAACTTATTATGGCGTCCCCGCAATCTCCCCTTTCTACACATCAACACTATTCTCTCTTTTTAGCAATTTTCTCTCTCGCTGTAGGTGGTTTTTGTATTGGAACTACCGAATTCGTCGCAATGGGACTGATTCAGGAAATTGCAAATAATTTAAATATTACAGTACCTGAAGCTGGCCATTTTATTAGTGCCTATGCATTGGGTGTAGTTATTGGCGCTCCTATCATTGCTATTCTCGGAGCCAAAGTACCTAGAAAAACTTTATTACTAGGCTTGATGCTTTTTTATGGTATTGCTAATGCGTGTACTGCTTTAGCTCATACACCTGAAACTGTCTTAATCTCACGTTTCATTGCAGGTTTACCACACGGAGCATATTTTGGAGTGGGTGCCTTAGTTGCAGCAGAACTCGCGGGTCCATCCAGAAGAGCTTCTGCGGTTGCCCAAATGATGATGGGTCTTACAGTGGCAACTGTAATTGGTGTTCCTCTCGCAACGTGGTTAGGTCAAAATTTTGGCTGGAGAGCTGGTTTTGAGTTTTCAGCAACCATTGCATTCGTCACTTTAATTGCTGTTGGTTTCTTTGTACCCAATATTCCAGTCCAAGCTACTGCCAGTATAAAAACAGAATTAGCTGGTCTTAAAAATATTAATATGTGGTTAACACTAGCGGTAGGAGCTATCGGTTTTGGAGGCATGTTTTCTGTTTATAGTTATGTCTCACCAATTTTGACTGAATATACAAAAGTTAATATCCAAATTGTCCCTATCGCTTTAGCTATCTGGGGTATCGGTATGGTTATTGGTGGCTTAGCAGCGGGATGGCTTGCAGATAAAAACCTAAACAAAACGATTGTAGGTGTATTAATTAGTTCAGCTATCGCTTTTGTTGTTGCCAGTTTCTTAATGAGTAATATCTATAGTGCTATTGCTTCATTATTTTTAATTGGTCTCACTGTAATGGGATTAGGTGGAGCTTTGCAAACCCGTCTAATGGATGTTGCAGGCGATGCCCAAACATTAGCAGCATCACTTAACCACTCTGCCTTTAATATGGCCAATGCATTAGGTGCATTTTTAGGTGGATGGGTACTCAGCCACCAAATGGGTTGGATCGCGCCAATCTGGGTAGGTTTTGTTTTGAGTCTCGGTGGTCTTATCATTTTACTTATTGCATTTGCTGTTGAAAAAGCCAGTAAGTAAATTTAATCAAAGAAGACGCTAACTTATTATTTCTAATCATTTAGCTTTCCACCACAGTGTGGGCAATAACATTTTTTCTCTCTAACAGATTCTTCTTGTTCTAATACTTTTTCTCGCATAATTTGAACAATCAGGTTATGCGCCTGCTCTTTGGGTAGACCAACTTTTTGACGGATTCGTTCTATTTCAACTTCATCATGTAAAATATCAATACCTCGTACTTGAAGTAATTCACGAAATTCTTGCTCTAGACGTTGATTACGCTGGTTAAGTTCATTTGCAAGCCCCGATGCCAAAATACCAGCTGGTAAAGCCGCAATACCCACACCCAAAATTGTAATAAGTGCCCCCAGTAACTTTCCTAAACTGGTCACTGGTGTTACATCGCCATAACCCACTGTGGTTAAAGTCACTACAGCCCACCACATAGATTTAGGTATTGAACTAAAAGCTTCTGGCTGAGCCTTGTTTTCAACCACATAAATTCCAGAAGCAGTCATAATAATCATAATGATTAAAATAAAAATAACTGCCTGAAAAGAACCTTTCTCCCGTTTGATCACGCATAACAGTATCTGTAGTGAGATAAAATACCGTGTTAATTTTAATAAACGAAGCAAACGTAAGATTCTGAGCATACGAAGATCAATTCGTACAAAGAAATTGAGATAGGCAGGTAAAATTGCCATCAAATCAATAATTGCTTCTCCGCTTTTCATCCAGTTCAAGCGGATTTTCCACGCAGATTGTGTCGTATCTCGATCTGCAACACTCCACAATCTTAATAAATATTCAATACTAAAAATTGCAATTGAAGCAACCTCAAAATAGTCAAACCAAACACGATAACTTGTGTATAAATCATTTACTGTTTCTAATAAAACGGCAGCGACGTTGCCAACAATTAAAACAACTAAAAAATAATTAATACATCTACTTACCGTAGTTTCATAGTCATGATTATGAAGATTATTATAGAAAAACTTACGCAATCCCTTCAACGCTGAATTTTGCATATTGATCTGACCACTTGATATTGAAGATATAGTAAGCTCTCACTGCCTATTCACCAATACGGTCTTTAATAAATTTTCCTTAACACGCTTCGGTAATTAAAATTTTATATTTTTCTACTTCAGCTCGCCGCTACACATCGGAATTCATTTTCTCTCCACCACATCACATCATAGATTCCCGGATGTGATTTTAAGATAATATTTATATAATTTTGCAGCACCATAATATGATGGGTAATATCAATTTTTCGAAATAAAAACTTTCTTAAAATAGGTGTATTGGGTGAAATAAAAATTGCGAATCCGTTTCTATATTCTTCATAGACACTTATTCCAAGATACATCGTTATTTCAGGCAATGGAATTTCAATTTGCCATCCCCAATTTTCACTATACAGCTCAACATTTAAATGATATCTATTTCTCAATATACTAAAAATATATTGCGCGATGTCTTCAGTTTTTTGAACTAAAACTCCTCCTTCGTTGGAGTGGATTTTTTGTTCATATAGTTGATAATCATCAAATTTAAATTCAACTATTGTCTTTAGCATTCTCAAATTCCCTATATAAAATACCCATATTTTTTTTAATTATTTTTAAGTTCGTTTAATTATTTTAAAACAAAAAACCAGTTAATTACTACTACTATATTCAATTTTATATATATTAAATTTTAAAATGATATATTTAACGTTTTTAAATAAACTCATGACTCATTTCACGCTTTCAATAAAATTAACAACTCAGAAAGACCAATTTTTGCCCAATATTATATCTAAGTTATTTTATTTAATAATTTTTTATACCTGTTATACCTTAATTTAGATATATAATTTATTTTTTGATCTTTAATATTTTCTAAAAATTAGTATTAAAATATATTAATTTAATTAGATATCTTTATAGCTTTTTCTAAAATTAACCATACTAAGTACTATTTATTAGACTGATATCTATACAAAGAATTTATCATTCTGACATCCATTTCAGAACTAAAAGTTCAGAAAAACTTAATAATTTAGGTTTAAATTAAGAAATATTTAACTTAAAAGAATGACGTTTTCATAGAAATGAAAGTTAGTACTTATCGCTTGTGATTTTTTGAATTCTTGAATCATTTAATCGATAATAGAACTTTAATACTTATGTCTTTAGCGATTTACTCATAAAGAACTTTAATTTTTAATCATACGAAAACAAGGGGAAATTACATGGGATTTAAAGCCCTCCCTACACTTATTTCTTTATTTATTACATTGTTAATCTGGTTCGTTATTCCTGTACCAAATGGTGTTGATCCTGATGCTTGGCATTTGTTAGCGATGTTTGTAGGTGTAATTGCCGCAATCATCGGTAAAGCGATGCCAATTGGTGCCATTGCCATTATTGCAATAACTTTAGTCGCTATTACTGGCGTGACTAACACGAGCCCAAGCGGTGCAATTCAAGATGCCCTTAGTAGCTTTGCTAACCCACTCATCTGGTTGATTGGTATTTCAATCATGGTCTCTAAAGGTTTGCAAAAAACTGGCTTGGGTGCAAGGTTAGGTTATTTATTTATCGCAGTTTGGGGCAAGAAAACCATTGGGATTGGCTATAGCATGGTACTTTCAGAACTCATTCTCGCCCCTGTAACGCCAAGTAATACGGCTCGTGGTGGCGGAATAATTCATCCGATTGTACTGGCAATTTCTACTAGTTATGATTCTGATCCTGCTAAAGGTACCGAAGGTCGGATGGGAAAATATCTGTCATTGGTTAACTACCAAGCCAACCCGATTACCTCTGCGATGTTTATTACGGCCACTGCCCCTAACCCATTAGTCGTTGATTTAGTAGCAAAAGCGACCAATAGTGAAATTTCATTAAGTTGGAGCACTTGGGCATTGGCAATGTTACTGCCTGGTTTGATTGCTTTAATTATTATGCCTTTGATTATGTATTTGATGTATCCACCCAAAGTCAAAGAAACGCCTAATGCGGCTCAGTTTGCTAAAAGTAAATTAAAAGAAATGGGCCCAGTCAGTAAAAATGAAATCATCATGCTTGGTGTATTCGGTATTTTATTGATGCTATGGGCAGGTATTCCCGCCATGATTTTTGGCTCTGCTTGGGCTGTTGACCCAACGACGACTGCCTTTATTGGTTTAGGATTATTGTTACTTACAGGTGTTTTAACTTGGGATGATATTCTTACGCAAAAGAACGCATGGGATACGATTACTTGGTTCGCTGCATTAGTCATGATGGCAACTTATTTAAATAAGCTTGGTTTAATCACGTGGTTCTCGAGTGTTTTAGAAACTAGTATTGGTCATTTAGGTCTAAGCTGGATGCCTGCTTGTCTATTATTAATGCTTGCTTATCTGTATGCACATTATATGTTTGCTAGCACCACGGCGCATATTACCGCTATGTTTGCAGCCTTTTATACGGCAGGACTTGCACTTGGTGCACCGCCAATGCTCTTTGCTTTAATGATGGCAGCAGCTTCTAGCATTATGATGACCTTAACCCATTATGCGACTGGCACTTCCCCTGTTGTGTTTGGTTCAGGCTACACCACACTTGGTGAATGGTGGAAAGCTGGCTTTGTCATGAGCGTGGTTAATATCATTATTTTTGTAGTGATTGGCGGGCTTTGGTGGAAAGTGTTGGGTTATTGGTAGAATTGTTTTAGTTTTTAAAAAAGCCCCCTTATGATGGGGCTTTTTCATATATTTATTTTAAGAAGTACTAAATTATATCTGCTGAATTAATCGGGCTTGATATCATAAACCCAATTTCGTGCTTGTTGGTCTGTTGTAGTTTCGCAGACGTAGTAATCTTGATCCCACGAGTCTGGGTGGAAAATTTCCTTTTTGTGATAGGTTACGTGTTTATTATTTTCAACACAGATAAAACTATCACCTTGATCTTTAACAGCCGAGCCGTTAAGGAATCCACCAATACATAAGAAACGTGATTGTTTAGCCATTTAGTTGAATCAACTTTTTAAGTCGCTAATTTTCAATAATTAAATGATGGATTGATTGAATTGTAAAGACAAAATTACTGGACTATAACCATTAAAATTATTAGATATGCATAGTACAGGAATCACTACAATTTTTTGATTTAAAGCTTGGTATCAAATTTTAGATTAACTAGAAATTATTTCAAAAAATAAGGGCTGATTAATCAGCCCTTATTTTTAGCTTTTTGCTCAAGCAAATCATAGATTTGCTCTTGCGCTAGGGAAAAGCCTTTCGGCTTTTCTTGATCCTAACTCATTAAGTCAATTGAGCAGCTTGGATTTTCTTAGTATCAACTTGATCAGCTTCTTTAGTATATTCGCTCATCTTGTCGAAGTTTAAGTATTTGTAGATGTCAGCAGAAGCGCTGTCGATTTGCGACGCGTACTGTTGATATTCTTCTGGGCTTGGTAATTTACCAAGAACCGCAGCTACAGATGCAAGCTCAGCAGAAGCTAAGTAAACGTTTGCACCTTGACCTAAACGGTTCGGGAAGTTACGAGTAGAAGTCGATACACATGTTGTGTTCGGCGCTACACGTGCTTGGTTACCCATACATAATGAACAGCCTGGCATCTCTGTACGCGCACCAGCACGACCATAGATGTTATACAAGCCTTCTTCCATTAATTGGTGCTCGTCCATACGAGTTGGTGGAGCCAACCATAAACGAGTAGACAATGAACCACCAGGTACTTTATCAAGTAACTGACCAGCTGCACGGAAGTGACCGATGTTCGTCATACAAGAACCGATGAATACTTCATCAATTTTGTCGCCTTGAACGTCAGAAAGAAGTTTCGCGTCGTCTGGATCGTTCGGGCAGCAAAGAATTGGTTCTTTGATGTCAGCAAGATCGATTTCGTAAACTTTTAAGTATTCTGCATCAGCATCAGCTTTTAACAAGCTTGGGTTGTCTAACCACTTCTGCATGTTTTCAGCACGGCGCGCCATTGTACGAGCATCGCCGTAACCTTCTGCGATCATCCACTTCAACATGGTGATGTTAGAACGTAAGTATTCAGCAACTTTCTCTTCAGAAAGTGTGATTGAACAGCCTGCTGCAGAACGTTCAGCAGAAGCATCAGAAAGTTCGAATGCTTGTTCAACAGTCAAGTCATTTTCCATTTCTGACAAATCGATCTCAAGGATACGACCAGAGAAGATGTTTTTCTTACCTTTCTTCTCTACAGTTAAGTCACCCGCTTGAATTGCGTAGTAAGGAATTGCATGTACAAGGTCACGTAAAGTGATACCAGGTTGCATTTTACCTTTGAACTTAACAAGTACAGACTCTGGCATGTCAAGTGGCATCACACCAGTTGCAGCTGCGAACGCAACAAGACCAGAACCCGCTGGGAATGAAATACCGATTGGGAAACGTGTATGTGAGTCACCACCAGTACCTACTGTATCTGGAAGTAACATACGGTTTAACCAAGAGTGGATAATACCGTCACCTGGACGTAAAGATACACCACCACGGTTCATGATGAAGTCAGGTAATGTATGGTGAGTTGTTACGTCAACTGGTTTTGGATACGCAGCAGTGTGACAGAAAGACTGCATTACCAAGTCAGCAGAGAAGCCCAAGCAAGCTAAGTCTTTTAACTCGTCACGAGTCATAGGACCAGTTGTATCTTGAGAACCAACTGTAGTCATCTTAGGTTCACAGTAAGTACCTGGACGGATACCTTGACCTTCAGCTAAACCACATGCACGACCAACCATTTTCTGAGCTTGCGTGAAGCCTTTGCCAGTGTCAGCAGGTTGTACAGGTGTACGGAACAATGTAGAAGGTGCAAGACCTAATTCTTCACGTGCTTTAGTAGTTAAACCACGACCAATGATCAAGTTAATACGACCACCAGCACGTACTTCGTCTAAAAGTACTGGAGTTTTAAGTTCTGCTTCTGAAATTTGTACGCCATCTTTAAAAGCAGTAACTTTTGCAGCAGCGTGGTCAATTTTCAATACAACTTCGTCGCCCATGTTCATGTTAGCAACGTCGATTTCTACAGGTAATGCACCTGCGTCTTCCATTGTATTAAAGAAAATTGGAGCGATTTTAGAACCTAAGCACACACCACCATCTTTTTTGTTTGGAATGTGTGGAAGTTCGTCACCGAAGAACCAAAGTACAGAGTTAGTTGCAGATTTACGAGAAGAACCTGTACCAACAACGTCACCAACATAAGCAACTTGGTTGCCTTTCGCGATGAGTTCTTTGATTTGGCTTAATGGACCAACTTCACCTGGTTTTTCAGGGTTGATACCATCACGCTCGTTTTTCAACATTGCATTTGCATGTAATGGGATATCTGGACGGCTCCAAGCATCTTGAGCTGGAGACAAGTCATCAGTATTTGTTTCACCAGTTACTTTGAACACAGTGATTTTGATTTCTTCTGGAACATCAGGACGGCTAGTGAACCATTCTGCTTCTGCCCAAGATTGTAAAACAGCTTTAGCCGCAGCGTTACCAGCTTTTGCTTTATCTGCTACGTCATGGAATGCATCAAATACAAGAAGTGTTTTCTTTAATGCTTCAGCAGCTAGGTTTGCAAGTTCAGCATCGTCAAGAAGCTCAACAAGTGGTGCTACGTTATAACCACCAAGCATTGTGCCAAGTAAGTAAACTGCACGTTCTTTAGAAACGAGTGGTGAAGTTGCTTCGCCTTTTGCAATCGCTGCCAAGAACGCTGCCTTTACGTAAGCTGCTTGGTCAACACCTGCAGGAACACGGTTTTCAAGCAAATCAACCAAGAACGCTTCTTCGCCTGCTGGTGGATTTTTTAATAGTTCAACAAGCTGAGCTGTTTGAGCATCATCAAGTGGCTTCGGTGGGACTCCGAGTGCGGCACGTTCTTCAACGTGTTGGCGGTAAGCTTCTAGCACGGTGTTCATTCCTCTTTTTTTGAAAAATTACTTGCAAATTCCAGCTTTCTTAAAAAGCTTCACAAGTAATATGGACTACAAAAGTTTACTAGAGTTCAAGGTAAAAGTTAATGAAAACGGGGTATTTCTCCGTGATGCCCATTATTTTGTATCTAAATACCTGTGTATAAATAACAAACAAATTAGCCAAATTTGGATTGTTTTTGAGCAAAAACACCCCTCAAGAGAGGAAATTCAATAACCTTACACAATTAGAACGATTTATATTTTGGCATTTTGTCATGAGGCGTTATCAAACATTCATCCATCGCTTGCTTTCTAACTTTTTCTTGGAGTGCTTGAGAATCTTGAGTTAATTCTTCTTTTGGAATTGCATAGACTTTGTCAATAATATTAAGAATGAATTTTTTGGTAATGTCATCTTCAATTTTATTTGCATGCTCAACAGCCTGAGTTTTTTCAATTGCTTGCTGACGATCAAAAACAATGCTTCTAGCCGCATTTCCTACGCTAGTACAAAAGCCATGCCATTGCTCTTCAGGTGTTAATGGCTTTTTTTCTGAACAACCAACAAAAAATAAACTCACTGCAATCAATAAAATCTTTTTCATCATTTCACTACACTAATTATTGCTGCCCATATCATACGGAAAATCATCATTTTTGCAAAAACAGTCAAAAAAAATGAGATGATTCCCCCTCGGCCTTTTTTATATCAAGCATTAGAAATGCGAGTTTGAGTTAATTAAAAAATTTGATATCCGTCGGTGTTGATATTTTTGCTGCATCACCAACGGGTTTTAAGGTGCCTTTATTGACATCAAAACGGAACAAGCTAATGTTATTACTATAAACATTGGTTACATACAGATATTTACCCGACGCATCGAATGAGAAAGCACGTGGTTCAATACCATTAGCTTTATAAACTACTGGTTTAGCTAGCAATCCATTCTGCTGAATTTTAAATACCAAAAGTTTGTTGTCTGCACCACGATTGGCAGCAATCACATATTTGCCATTTGGACTGAGGATAATTCCACTCGCGCTCTTAAATTCAGGTGTTTTGTCTTCGTGAATTAGTTTTAATTCAGCCACTTTTTTCAAATGACCATCTTGCACATTAAATGTCACAATTTCGCTTCGCATTTCTGCGGTAACGTACGCATGTTTGCCATTTGGTGAAAAGACCATATGACGCGGGCCAGAACCATGCGTAAAAGTCACATCTCGGCTATTGTCTGCTTGGAGTGGTTGAGGCTTATTCGGGTTATAGTGAAAAGTATAGACTTTGTCATTTCCAAGATCGCTTGCATATAGATACTTACCATCTGGACTAAATGTGGTCGAATGCGCATGACCACTGTCCTGACGACCTTTGACGTGACCAGAACCTTCGCTAAAAACAATATTTTGTACTTTTTCACCTAAATGACCGTTTGGCAAAATTGGAAAAACAGCTACCCCACCACGACCCTTATCAAATGCGGAATAGTTCGACACAAATAGGAATTTGCCATCTAAACTGATTGATGCGTGTGTTGGATGTCCACCATGGCTATCCACTGTGTTCAACACATCCACCTTTCCATTTTGAATGGATAACGCAGTCACCGCTCCTTCATTTTCTTCATTAGTGGTATAGGCAAAGCGGCCATCTTTCGATTTCACAATCCAAGAAGGACTTTTCATTTTCAAGACATTAATAGGAGTTAAGGTTCCATCGCTATTCACTTTAAGCTGGTACAAACCTTCACTGGCTTGTTTTGGTTTTTGCGCAAGTGGTGCATTAGGAATCGATGTCCATGTTCCCACTAAAGCAATTTGTTGTTGTGCAGCATTTACGGTAGAGCCCCATCCAAATGACAAAAGCGTCAATGACAATGTTGCTGTTAGTTTTTGAATTAGCCCACGATATTTAATATTTGTATCGTTTTCCTTGTCATATTTAATTTCAACAGAAGTATCTATTTTCACTGGTATATCCTTGGAAAAAACCACCTTATTTGCACTTATCAACAAGGTATTATCAATTTAGTTTCATTTAATGATTCTGAAAACTAATTTATAAAATAGTAATTTTCAAGTGAGTTTTCTTTAATTAAAAGCCTGTTCAAGCTTTGGTTCCCTTTAAGAGAATCGATACTCTATATCGATAAATATTCAATTTTTTTAAAACCTATAGAAATGTTTAAAATAAAAGCCCACTAAGAAGTGAGCTTTTATTTCATTATTACTTGAGACTAATCAAATCATTATAGGTACTAAAGTACTTTCTAATGTTTAATTTCCGTCTACTAGAAGCGCCAATTGTAGAATAAATCGATCGCTCTTTCTAAAGACTGACTTGCTTCTAAGTATAAACGTCGATTCATTTGATAACGTAAAGTCAGTTTGTTCACTGGAGTAAATACGCCAACACCATAACGAATAAATAGATCAGGTGTGATATAGCCCGTTAAGCTTACTTGCGTATCTTCACCCGTACCTTGTGCATCTAGAGCTAAGCCACTCAAACCGAAAGTACGTCCAATCTGATTCGTTAAAGCACGTGTACCACCCAAGCCCATACTAATCCCTGCGGCAGCAATGGTGTTATTTACATCGGACTTAAATCCTTCTGCATTACTTAAACCACTTGAACCTTCATTAATACGGCCCGTAACGAGCGCATTCAATGCTTCTTGCTCAGATAGTCCGGCATCATTGTAAACCTGAATGTTTGGCGATGTTGCAGTACCTGTAACACGCACCCCAACCATACTGCCCTGAACATTTTTGTTTGCATCGATATCTAAAGTCGGATTAGCCAATGGACCATTAAAACGCGCAATTGCTCGATTTAAATCTAAACTTTGTCCGTAGGCTTCGATTTTCACTTTTTGGCTGACACCAATTGCTCCATTCGCTCGCATTGCAGTCTCGTAGCCACGTTGGCTTAAATTTAAACGACCAACTAATGGAATATTACTGTTGAAGCCTTGGAATATCACTTGGTTTCCAATATTAACAGCAATATCAGCCCGAATATCCCAAGGTTTAGCAGCTCGTAAAATTGCAAGCGGATCTTGGCCTTGTCGAACTATGCGAACATCTGATGAGGTGTTAATGACTGGAGCAGTTGTTTCTGGCATTGAAATACGTGCACGAGGAACATCTACCGATCCTTTTAAGCTTAAACGCTTATCGAAAGGATACATATCAAGTGTAAGGTTTGGATTAGCAATTGCAGTAATTAACGGAGCCTGACGTACAAGTAAATTATCACCTTTGAGGTTTAATTGAAGACGCGGCGAATCTTTCCATTCAAAACTACCTTTTAAAAGTCCTACACCTTGACCACTGTTAAACGCGCCATCAATTGTTGCCATGTCCTGACGAATTGATGAGTAAACCTGAACATTCGTTAAATTAACTGGAAGCGAAATCATACTGATTGCGCCATTTTTCAAACGCATTTCACCAGTAAATTGTGGCTGAGTTAATGTACCATTGACTTTACCAGCCAAGGCTAAGGTCCCGCTCAGTTTACGGACATCTTGAATAAATGGTTTTAATACTTTTAATTGAACATCATTAAATGCGACTTCACCATGCATTGGCATTGATGGCTGGAATGGATTGATAATGACGTTCGCATAACCCGTACCAATATCAGGTGTTTTCACATCAACACGGAATAACAGTCCTTCAGATACACTTTTTGCAATAACACCCAGCTCATCATAAGCCAGCGTGGTTGCAGGATCTTGTGGATCTTCAGCAGCCAAACCAATTTCACCTTTGCGCGTAATTAAACGTGCATCAAGTTTTGGATGTCCACCATTTACCCACGCTGACTTGGCATAACCATTTAGTTGTCCAGTCATCGCCAAGCCTTCCGGCATAAATGCCGCGAAGTCACTTAAATCCATGTTCTGAGTTACAAACGAAATATTACCGCGAGCCTTACTTACTCGTACTGGCTGATCAAAACAGAGCTGGCTATTCGCACTTTGCCAACAATGTTGACCTACATATAGCTCAGATCTTGCAGAAGAATAAATCACTGGAGCATTTTGATTTTGTGCAAGACGAATACGTCTTGAATCAAAACTACCTTTTTGGATTTGACCTAACCAATCATTGTTCTGGTTAAACCCACCTGCTAACTGAACATAGAACTTAGAAATACTATTATTGCCAAGTACTTTCAATAAATGCGCTTTTCTTGTTCCTGTCAGATTCACTTCAGCCGACTGAATTTGTCTATTTCCGCTACGCAAATTATCTAATTTTGCGGTTAATTGAGTTGGCGTTGTTTCCGAGGTTGGAAGTTCACCCTGAATACTCAATCTCTTCACGCTTACTAAAGTATTAAAAGCAAAATCATCTACGGCGATATTTGCTGTTGCTTTTAAACGTGGCTGTGATTGTACATTCAGATCCCCATAAGCTCGACCGCGTAGTCCTGGGTATAACTCGTAAAGTGCTGGTGCATTGAGCTTGATTTTTAGATTTTGAGCATTACCTGTCGCTTGTAGCTGATTCTGCCCATAGACTAAAAATAAATTATTTGCTTCAAATTGCTGAGGTAAAAAGCCGTTTTGGTTAGAGTCCATCAATAAAGATAGATTACCCTTACCTCGAACAGGTTTATTATTTATAAAGCCAGCAAGATTCAGTTGTTGAATATTAATTCGTTTCAAATGATCTGACCAAACCCCTTGAGTTTTCAGATTACCTGAAATTTCACCTTTTACAGCTGAGGTAAAATATTGAGGTTTAAAGCGCACCAATGAACTATTAATATCCCATGCAATGCGATCTTTCAAATTTACAGAACCTGTTGCATAGATTTTCCCAGCGACACCATCATGCTGTAACTGGTTAATTCGAATAAAATCTGGTGTACCCGCTATAGAAAACTTCAATAAACCATTTGCCTGTTTTAGGGCTTTTAAAGATCCATCATAATTAACCGCAAAACCTTTAAAGCCACCACCAGCTTTTACATCATGGAATAATAATGCTGCGGTACTTTTCCCACCCAAACTAACAGTCTCTTGACCTGCTTGAGCCAGTCGACCAGTTAAATCAATTTTCTCAAATTGAATGATTTGCTGATTTGGTTTAGCAAAACCATTCGCTTTAATCGAACCATTTAAAAGATTAACAGGTGCTGCCGCATGAATACTCTGTGGATTAAAATCTTTTGCATTTAATAATGCATTCCAAACCAACTGACGTTTTTCAGTTGGAAGAAACACTTTAGCCTGACCAGTTAAGCTACCTTTTTCAGCAGCAAAACTAAAATTGGGAACATTTAAAATATTATCTTTAACATTCAGATTGGCTAGATATTGTCCTGCTGGCAATAAAGTTTTTTCATGCTGATATACTTTTGTTGCAACTTTAATATCTTGCTGACCATCACGTAACGTTAAATCGACCTGACCACTGTCACTACTTAACCACCCAATATAAGGCATTGCACGATCTATTTTCGTCCAAGCTACATTCATGAGCATTGGTTGAGGTTTATTATTTTTTTCAGGAGCCTGATTAAACTTAAGCTTCCAAGACTCATAACGGTCGAAATCAACATTAGCAAATACTTCAGTACCTTTTTCCAAAGAACCGGTTGAGGCAACAGCAGCATCTAAACTTGGCGGTAAAAAGTCTTGTACAACCTGAGGAATAGCTTTATCTTTCGGATTAATATGGTCTAAACGGCCTTTAATATCCCAAGTAACGTGATCTTTCCAGCTCACTAAACCTTTTAGGTTAACAGCACCTTTCATGACTTGGCCATTAAAATCAGTGATATTCAACTGATGAACCAAATCAGTATTCATTAAAGCGTTATATTGACCTTCAGGTAAATTCTCACCTTTTAAATCTGTATCAACGGCCAAATTAAGTTGTTTAATATCACCTTGAAACTTAATTACACCATTTTTTGCAAATAATTTTTGTTCAACCAATAAAGGTAAGTGGTAATTTTTTAGTAGTAACTCACCTTGCATTGGAACTTCATCACGAACAGGATGCAATACCACCCAACCCGTTAACAAATCGGGAGTTGTTGTTGCAACCCCAGCTTTTAAAGTATCTAAACTTCCGCGTGCTACGACTTTAATATTTTGAATATTTAAACTTTTTAAAGATGGGATTCTTAAATCTGCTGTAGCATCTAATGGATATTTACCACTGAAATCCATTTTTCCTGTGGCATTGTGGACTGAAAGATAGCCCATATCCATACTGGATTTTTCAAATTCTAATTTAGTCTCTGACCAAAGTGCATCTTGCAAATGAACGTCATGAAAACTTAGATCTGAGGTTGCTAGCTTAATTTCTAAATGATCAACATCAGCCTCATCGACACGTAGAACAAATGGTAATTTAATTGGCTTAAATTCGAATGCCTTACCAGACGGCGGTGTTTTATTAATAATACGTAAATTACGCACATCTGCATGGCTTAAATGCACTTCTTTTTCTAATAATAAAGAGCGCCAACCTAAGCCTACGTCAGCTCTGTCTAATGAAACATCAACTTCGGTTAATTGCACCAAAACATTCTTAAGAATAATTCCGCGCAGTAAGTTTCCGCCTTCGTATTCATATTTAATTATTTTCTGAGCTTCTAAAACTCGATCTAATAAAAAACGACTTCCGCGATCTGTTGACATCATGATGACTAACGAAGACGCTAATAATAAAAATATGATTAAAATCGTCAGCAGGAAACTACGCAAAATGCGCCGCTTCTTAGGTGAGCGAGGTGCCGAAGTTGGCTGCTGTTCTACATCCGCCATAAAATAAACCTAATAAAATTTTATTTTTAAAGTTGTGGGCCTATAAAGAAATGTAAACGAATCGGATGGTTTTCATCTGAAATACCCGAAGCGACATCTAAACGGATTGGTCCGATTGGAGACTTCCAGCGAATTCCAACCCCAACGCTATAAGCTGCTGGATTATTAAAGTCTTTATCATAGGCATTACCAAAGTCTGAGAAAACAGCGGCTCGCCAACCGTCTTTAAACTGATAGTTATATTCTAAAGAACCTACAGCCAAAGCTTGTCCCCCAATTTTATATCCATCTACTTCTGGGGAAAGACTCTTATAGTCAAAACCACGAATTGTCTGGTCACCCCCCGTAAAGAATCGAAGATTGTACGGAACTTTGTCAAAATCGTCGGTAAAAATGTAGCTAAGGTCAGATCTTCCAACGAATTGATGATCATCATTTTCACCAAGAGAATAAATAAACCGCCAACCTGCACTTGCGATAGCCATATTGGCATCGGACAGTAAACTTTCACTACCTAATTCTAATTTATAGGTTTGTTTAAAAGCTTTCGTTGGGTTTAACCGTGTATTACTCGAAGTTTTAGATGTTTCATAACTAAACAATAAGGCTTCTTGCTCTGATGCCGCAGTTTTAAATGCATCTGGTAGCTCAGAAATATCAACATTACCCTGTTGAGTCAAACGGTCTAAACGGTAGCGGACACCAAAAGTATGTTGCCAGTTCCCTAGTGGACGCTTAATTATTCGCTCACCACCAACAACAGCGGATTCAGTAAGCAAACTTACATCTGGACCAATGTCATCACGAGTTTCACGCTCATAACCGCCCACGATGTTAAAATAGTCATTTAACGGATGTTTATAAGGAATACTATATCGGCCATCAATAGATTGACGAATTTGTGAGACTTCTAAGTTGGCATCAAAAGAATGACCATATTTATTGACAATAGAGCGACGATACTGACTACGTAAACGTGCACCTGTATCGGTCCCATAACCAATACCCGTTTCTAAACTATTTAGCTTATCTGCATTTAAAGTCACAATGACTGGAATTCTTTTCGTTTCACGTGCTTGAGCTTGTAAACGATCTTGTTCAGTTTCTTTGTCATCCTGCTGAGTTGGAGCACTTTGCAACATTGCTGTTTGAGGTTCTCCCTCTTTTACTTTTTGTGTTCCAGCAAACTGTTTTTCATCTACTACGTTTTGTGTAACTTCTTTATTAGATGTGGCTAATTGACGTGCTTTAGCAAGTTGTCTTTCTTCAGGTGAAAGTAAATTAGACTCATCAACATCGATATTTTGCTCATCGACTAAAGCTTGCAAATCTGGTGGTAGTTCAAGTGGTTTTTCAATTGGATCAGGCTTGATGCTATCAACTAAGGTGTAGTTAAAATAACGAGAGTTAGTTAGGTTATTTGCTAAAGTATTTACACGCCAAAATGCATAGTCATCACCCTCTTTCCAAGGGGCCATACTTTCTAAAATATTTTGATTCAAAGGCAACGGTTTCGATGGATCGCTCATGCGAAACTCAACCTTATCTAATTTATAGCGCTCACCTGTTTCGTAGCGCAAATTGATATCAGCCTTGTTTTCTGGCTGACTCACTTTCACATCGTGCAGTCGCCAATAAGCATCAAAATAACCGTTATCCGTGGCAGCGTTAACAATTCGGGTTTTCGTGGTTTCATATAAACCATGATTAAAGATATCCCCAACATCCTGATCAGGAATTAAGCGAATAACCTGAAACTGGGGGCGTTTTTCACCAGCACCAGTAAATTCGATATTTTGCTCATTAATTCGCACTGGTTCATTTGGGGTAACCTTAACGCGAACTCGGCTCGGACTTAATTTTTCAAATTTAAACTCAGCATTATAATAACCAACTGCTTGAGCTGCCTGATTACTTAATGTTCTGAGCTGAGGTAAAGCCGCATTAAAATCTTCAAATGATTCTTGGGTAAATGTTGATAATTTCCCTTTAATATTTTTAGCCAGTGCATCTGAAGCACCGTCCACATCTGCACTAATACGCGGAACTTGTTCCATCGGAATTGCACGTGGTGGGCGCACTTTATTTAAAATACGTTTAAAGAAACCTGCTTGCTCAGGTGGCTGCTCAGCCTCCGGAGTTAACTCAGGTAAAGTTTTTCCAGTTTCATTGGCTTCGACTACAATCTGGCTATCAGATTTAATCTCTTGCATAAGCTGATCAATATTTACAGGCGCTTGATTAATCTGATTTAACTCAGACTGAGTTGCATCACTGACTGTAACTTCGGGTAGCTTCTGAGTACCATTTTGGAAGTTTTGCGCCTCACTTTTAGCTTCTTCAGCGACTTTATAAATCTCGTTTGCCATGTTTTGATCAACAGGCATGTCCGGTAAATCATCAAGATTATCAAGCGTAATTGGCTTAAATTCGTCAATTTGATTTGGAAATTGTTCTTGTTGTTGCAATATAGCCAAGCTATCTTGTTGTTGCTGAGCTTGAGTCACAAGAGTAGCAATATCTGTGATTGGAGCAGTTGTTTGCTGACTCACTGGAACTGATTGTTCAGTTGACGCATCAGACACCGTTTGATTTAAAGTTGAAGTGTCACTATCAACTGAAGTTTGAGCAAAACTTTGTGTTACACAAACTGTGAACAACAAGCTGCTACAAATAAGTTTAGGAATCCCCTGCATTTTTAAAATTAAATGCATAGAATGAGAGAGAGTTGACTGTTTAAACTTAATTTTAGAAGGCATAGAAAACTCTAGACTTATTTTTTAATAAAACGCACCAAGGTAAGTGTAAAACTCACTCAAAACCATTGATTTTTCATTTAATCAAGCGTTAAAAATATCATACATGGTTTTCGATGCAAATTAACAATCCGTCACATTTTTTTATAAAACACAATGAAGTTTGCACATGATGAAACAAGATGAGCACCTGATGACATCACGTCGGTTCGTACCGATGTTTTTTACCCAGTTTTTTGGCGCATTAAATGATAACGTTTTTAAGCAAGCTTTATTATTAGTGATTACTTATGGCTTGATTCAACAGCAATCTGCCCCTGTAAGTACTCTCAATAATTTAGCAGCTCTCTTGTTTATTTTGCCCTATTTCTTTTTTTCGGCCACTGCTGGACAAATTGCAGATAAATATGAGCGCTCTCAACTCGTTCGTGGCATAAAAATTTTAGAAATTATTATTATGCTCATCGGTACTGCGGGTTTCCTGTTGGGGCACTTATGGTTACTTCTTTTTGCCTTATTTTTGATGGGGACACATTCAACGTTCTTTGGTCCTATCAAGTACGCAATTTTGCCTGAAATTTTAAAACCACAAGAATTAATGTCTGGTAATGCTCTGTTTCAGTCGGGCACATCAATGGCAATTTTATTCGGGATGATTTTAGGTGGTGCTGTAATTGCATCATCGCATGGGAACTTATTGTGGATTAGTCTTACTGTTGTGATTATTGCTTGCATTGGCTATTTATGTAGTCGCTTCATCTTGCCACAGAAAGTTGCTGCTCCCGATTTAAAGATTGATTGGAATTTTCTTCGCACAAGTTTTCAAACAATTAAATATGCTAAAAGCTTACCTTTAGTGTTCACCATTTTGTTAGGTAACTCATGGTATTGGTTTTATGGCGCTACTTATTTAACGCAAATTCCACAGCTTACCCAACAAAATCTGCATGCATCAGAAAATGTGGTCAGCCTTTTGCTTACTTTCTTTTCAGTCGGTATTGGCGTCGGGTCTCTCCTTTGCCGTAAAATTGGTGGTTCAGAAATTAATATTAAAATGGTACCAATTGGTGCGATTGGCCTTACCGTTTTTGCACTTTACCTTGCCGCGAGTTTAGCTTTTGTACCCGAAAGAACTGGCGCACTACTTACATTAAAAGATATTTTTACCCAAGGTTGGGTTTACTATCACGTCATGATTGCGGTGACTTTACTGGGAATTAGCGGTGGTTTTTATATTGTTCCTTTATATGCAATGATGCAGGCTTATTCACCACGTTCACATCGTGCTCGTGTTGTAGCAGCAAACAATATTTTAAATGCCGTTTTTATGGTTTCATCTGCAATTTTTTCAATCTTAATCTTAAGTGTTTTAAAAATTGATATTAAAATACTATTTATTATTACAGCTGTACTTAGTGCAATCTTTAGTATTTGGCTTCTAGCACGTCTAAAACCAATGCTTGCCACAGCACATCTTTCTTTGGAGGACTAATTTATGCGCCACTATACTGGAATTGATCAACTTATTAACTCTTTTGATCAAGCATTACGTAGTCTTGTTCCAGGTGCAACCGCAGCACAGCGCCAAAATCCGGCCGAATCAGTTGAAGCAAAACTAGGAGTAGAAGATGCTCGTCATGTCGCAGGTTTAATGCGTGTTAACCATAGTGGTGAAGTGTGCGCACAAGCCCTTTATCATGGACAAGCATTAACGGCGAAATTGCCAAATGTACGCAAAGAAATGCAACAAGCAGCAATTGAAGAACAAGATCATTTAGCGTGGTGTGAAGTTCGTTTAAAAGAGCTAAATAGTCATACCAGTTTATTAAACCCAATTTGGTATGGGCTTTCGTATGGCATGGGCGCACTTGCGGGTATTGCGGGCGACAAATATAGCTTAGGTTTTGTGGCCGAAACTGAACGCCAAGTGAGCCTTCATTTACAAGATCATTTAAACCAGTTACCTGCTCAAGATGATCGTTCTCGTAAAATTTTAGAGCAAATGAATGAAGATGAATTACATCATCGCCATACAGCACTTGAGGCAGGTGGTGTTGAATTACCATATGCAGTAAAAATTACGATGACTGCTATTTCAAAGTTAATGACAAAAACGAGTTATTACCTTTAAAAAACAAAGGATTGATCTCATTCAGATCAATCCTTTTTAAAATATTATTTTAAGCCATGATCATATTTGAAACGCTCAATATCTCGAATTGAGTTCCAATAGTTTCGATTAATACGGTCACGATCATTTTGTAATTCTCTTAAAAGCTTACGATAACGTTCACGCTCTTCTGGCTTTAATTTTTCGTTATAAGCACTGTCAGAATATTGCTTAAACTTTTCGTCATAACGATCATATTCATTTTTTGCATTATAGTAGTCAGAAGCTGCCTGATAATACGGTCTTAAACGATTACGCTGCTCGACTGGGCATACGTTGATATTGCCACTACCCTCTAAAGCGCTATAAAAAATATTTGTTGGCTGGCAATAATACCCTAGACCTTCTTTATATCCCCGTTCATATGACTTTTGATCTGGAACAATATTGGCTTTTCCACATGCTTTGTAATATTGATCTAAACGTGGTGACGAACCTTTTGAACCATCTTTCTCACCCACTAATGACCAATTCGCAGTCTTACATTCTTCTACGCTCATTGCAGCACAACCTGAAAGGCTGATTGCTAGAATGGCTAAACCGATATTTTTCATATTAAGAGAACTCAAAAAATAAATTAAAAAAAACGCAAAAATAAAATTCCAGTAAACACCCTAAAAGGTCTTGCTCTATTAAAGACTTCAAAAATAAGTGATTCACTGGATAAGTCTTAAGTTTAAATCAGTTTGACCCTCTCACCAAATTGAAAGGTCATAATCCTTAATATTGTTTAATTAAAAAAATCAAATTCGCAGAAATTTGCTCACTCTTAAACTACCTTTATACACTAATTTTACTTAAAACAATTACCTCAAAAATTAATTACAAGTTTATGATTATTAAAATAAAAAACCAAAACCACTCATGAATTACTCTTTAATCATTTTACTCTTTTTTTACGCGATTTACTTCAAGGGCTAAGGTAGGATTTTAGCTAAATAACCACCAAGGTTTTTTATAATGAGTACGCATATTTACCCAAGTTTAAACTTACAAAATCCTCACTTTAAGGCATTTAAAATATCAGATGATTTTATTCCTCCAACACAACCTCATATTTTCAATTCCGAGCTTTTTTTAAAAGAGGTTGATGATTATTTAAATTTATATCCTCACACTCAGCACATTGATATTTGTCTGCACGACTTAAACGGACATATTCGAGGGAAACGGATTGATGTTAAAAGTTTAAAGAATCTCTCTCATGGATGTTATTTTCCACTTTCTGTTTACGCCATGAGTCTGGATGGAAAAGTAATTGAAGAAACAGGTCTAGGAAAATATATTGGTGAACCAGATAGACTTTGCCTGCCCATTTTAGGCAGCTTGCAACCAAGTGCCTTATCCCCAGAATTAAATGCCCAGCTTTACTTATCCATGCAAGAAGAAGATGGTACAGACTGCCGCTATGAACCACGCAATATATTAAAAAAAATATTAAATCAGTTACACGATCATAATTATTTTCCGGTCATGGCTGCCGAGCTAGAGTTTTATCTTTTCTCACCTCAGCATCAGTCTGAAACCTGCATAGAAAACCAATGTTTCGATATAGATGCACCGAATAACTATCAGCAAGTCCTAGATGAAGTTGAGAAAGCAGCCCTACTTCAATCTATTGAAATTACCGCTATTGTTGCGGAGTCATCACCTGGACAATACGAGTTAAACCTCCAACATAGCCATGATATTTTAAAGCTCTGCGATCAAATTAATGCTTTAAAAAGAATTGTAAAACAAGTCGCAAGAAAGCATGACTTAACTGCTTGTTTCATGGCGAAACCAAACTTGGCAAAAGCCGGTAGCGGCATGCATTTTCATATGAGTCTACTCAATCAATACCATGAAAATATATTTAGCTCCGAAGAAGTAAAAGATGAGCTTTCCGTCAAACTACTAAACGCGATTAGTGGACTCATTGAGTTAATGCCTGCATCTATGGCGATTTTAGCGCCTAATATTAATTCTTATAGACGTTTTAAAATTGGTCATCATGTGCCATTAGAAGCCAACTGGGATACCAATAATCGTAATGTCGCAATTCGCATTCCATGCTCAGATGTACAAAATCAACGTTTAGAATATCGGGTTGCTGGAGCCGACTGTAACCCCTATCTGGTTGCAGCGACTATTTTAGCTGGCGTGTCTTATGGCTTATCTCATAAGTTACCGCTGCCAAAACCTGCACATCTTTTAAAATTTCAAGACGAGCACATTTTATTAGCCAACAACCAACCAGAAGCCTTAAAAATATTTAAAGGAAGTCTTATTTTAAAAGGATATTTAGGCGCTGACTTTGTCGAACATTGGTACACAGTTAAGCAGGCTGAATATCAAAATATTTACAGCCAAATGACTGAAGCAGAACAACATTGGGATATATAAATAAAAAAAGCTAAAAGATACAAACCACTTTGCAAGCCCTTAGGGAGAAATACCCTAAGGTTTTTTTATATCTCATTAATGATTTTTCTGTTGAGCTAAAAAACGTAATCCAACACCAGGTTCAGTAGCAATATAGCGTGGTTGAATCGCGTTATCCCCCAATTTACTACGTAACTTTCCCACTAAAATACGTAAATAGTGAGTATCTTCCTGATGGGTTGGCCCCCAAAGTTCTTTTAAAAGTTGTGGCTGTGTTAAAAGCTGACCTTGGTAGCGCATTAATAACGTCAAAAGTTGAAATTCTTTTCGAGTTAACGTAATTGGCTGTTGCTCAACCCAAACTAAACGTTGCGTAACATCAACTTTGAGATAACCATCATCATATACATGTGCTTCTTGCTGGATTGGTTGGTTTCTTAAAATGACACGTATGCGCGCCAAAAGCTCTTGCACACTAAAAGGTTTGGTCATGTAATCATTTGCGCCAGCATCGAGCAGAGCAACTTTTTCATATTCATCGGCACGTACAGATAACACAATAACAGGCACATTCGACCAGCTACGTAATTCTTGGAGCACTTCTTTCCCGTCTAAATCGGGTAAGCCTAGGTCAAGAATAACCAAGTCAGCCCCTTGGGTTGCCAAAGCTTCTAGACCTTTGTAACCCGTTTCGCAAAGTGTGGTTTTATATTTTTGAGTTCTTAAAGCGATGTCTAAAAATTTACGGATTTGAGGCTCATCATCAATAATCACAATACGTGTTTCTACAGGAGATGTTTCTGAAGTTATCATGACTTTACAACTTATTCTTTTACTGGATGAATGGGTAATCTGATTTGGATTAAAGTACCTTTATTTTGGCGTCCTGAAAATGCTTCTATTGTACCCATATGAGCACCAATAATCGCTTTTACGATTGTAAGCCCTAAACCTGTACCAAATTTTCCACGGTCTCCGCGCTCCATGGTGTAAAACATATCAAAAATGCGGTTTCTTTCGTCTTCAGGAATTCCTGCACCTTTATCTTCAATTTCTATTTTTACTTCATCCTCTGATGAAAGATGAGCTCGAATCATGACTGGTTCATCTGGAGGTGAAAAGTTTGCCGCATTTTCTAAAACATTAAAAATGGCTTGCTCTATCAGTGCTGGGTGTACATATAAACTAATCGCTTGTTCAGGTAATTCAACCAACACTTGAGTATCTGGTTTATAGCGCTTTAAACGGCGGGTTGCAGAACCAATTAATTCATCCACACCAATCCAGTCTCTTTTTAAAGATAGACCTTCATGCCCCAAACGTGTCATATCAAGTAAGTTTTGAATATAACGATCTAAGCGTTCGCCTTCTAAATGAATGGTTTCAAGTAAATCCTGTTGGTCTTGTTCTGACATATCAGCTTTAAAATGGGCAAGTGTGTCTGCTGCACCAATAATAGAAGCAAGCGGTGAACGTAAATCATGTGATACCGAAGATAATAAAGCCGAACGTAATCGCTCTGTTTCACTGGTGACTTTTGCTTGTTCAAGTTCATTGACCAATTGGGTGCGAAGAGCCGCTTGTGCAATATACTCAATTACACTTTCCGTCAGTTTCTTTTGCTCAAAATTTAGAGAAACCACATCATTCTTAAAGTAAATTCCCACTATACCTAGGCTATTTTTTTGCTCTAAAAGTGGTAGAAACCACCAGTTCGATTGACTAAGAGTATCGGTAAAACGTCCGCACGGTTGTTTATGTTTTAAGCACCAATCTGCCGCGACTTTTTCTTTATCGCTTAGCTCTATATCAGATGAAATGACTCTATCTTGAATAGAAATCCACACCTTCGTTTGAAGTTGGGTTTCTAAAGTTATTCGGCCTGTTTGCATGACTTCTTCAAGGTTTACTGCACTAGAAAGTTTACGCGCTAAGTCTTGCATTACCGTAGTGTAAGCATTGGCAGCTTTTAAGGATAAAACCTGCTGACGTAATTGAGAGGCCAAACGCCCAGCAATTAAAGCTGCCGCAAAAAAAGCCACAACAGTAACCACACCTTGGTGTGCTGAAATTTGTAGGGTAAAACGTGGAGCAATAAAGAAAAAATTATAGGCTAAGAAACAAATAAGAGCAGCTACTACCGCAGCGAGCATTCTAGTTTTCGTTGCTACAATTAAAACTGAAATAATGAAAATGACGGAAAAGTCTTCAATACCTAATAGAACTTCGGCAAAGTGAGCGATAAAAATACTGGCACATGTAACAGCTAGAACAAAAATACTTTCTTTTAATGATAAAAATGACGGCTTTTCAATCTGATTGATCTTTTTAGTACCCTGTTCTGGGTGCAAAATGGTTAAAGCAATCGAGTTTTCTTGATTTAATAATTGCTGAGCTAAATTTTTCTTAAATAACTTTAACCACCACGGCGAAATACTTTTACCAATGACTAGATTGGAAATACCTCGATCAATGGCGGCATCCATTAATACTGACGCAACTCGATGGCCATATAAAACTTCTGTTCGACCACCGAGTTGCCGAGCCAATTCAAATGCACGATCAATCTCAATATATTCTTTTTTATATGAGTTTGCTGAACTCTGACCAAAGTCCAGACTTTTAGCTACATTCACTACCGTCCATGTAGCACCATTACGCTCTGCTAAGCGGCAGCCTGCCCGCACTAAATACTCAGAAGAACCTTGTCCGTCTATCGCAATCATTAATTCATTTTGCAACGAGATAGACTTCAAACCTTTAGAGGCATAGCTCTCTTTTAAATCTGAATCGACATGTTCAGCAACGCATTGCATTGCCAGTTCACGTAATGCTGTTAAATTTGAAATGCTAAAAAAGCCTTGCAATGCCAGATTCGCTTGCTCTGGCACATAGACTTTTCCTTGATGGAGTCTTTCAATGAGTTCACTGACAGGTAAATCAATTAAGCGAATGTCTCGAATACGATCAAATACCCGATCTGGTACCGTTTCATTTACTCGAATCCCCGTAATCTGGTAGACCACATCATTTAGGCTTTCTAAATGCTGAATATTAATGGTCGTAAATACATCAATACCTGCGTCTAGCAATTCATTGACATCTTGCCAACGTCGTTCATGACGACTATTCGGTACGTTGCGATGAGCCAACTCATCGACCAAAACAATTTCTGGATGCCGAAGCAGAATAGCATCCAGGTCCATTTCTTCTAAAGTGTGCCCCTGATATTGCATTTCCTTTCTAGCAATTTCAGGTAAGCCTTCCAAAATTTTTAGAGTTTCTATTCTTCCGTGGGTTTCAACAATACCCACAACAACATCTGTGCCCTGTTGAAATAACTCTTTGGCGCGGGCAAGCATGGCATAGGTTTTTCCAACACCCGGTGCCGCACCTAAAAAGACCGTTAGTCGACCGGCTTGATATCTATTGACATGATTTAATAAGGCCTCAGCCTGATTTTCGCGATTGCTTTGCACTTGATATCATCCAGTAAACTAACAACTTTATTTTTAAGTTAATGTGTAGATTGTAATTGATCTAAAGCAATATTGAGTTCTAATACATTAACACGAGCTTGCCCCAATACACCAAACTGCTTCGGTTCAATATGCTTTTGCAAAACCTCTTCCACAATCTTAGGGTCTAAATGACGCGCTTGAGCCACTCGAGCAACCTGTAACTGAGCAGATTCAGGACTAATATGCGGATCGATACCACTCCCCGATTTAGTCACTAAATCACTTGGAATTGGTGTATTACCTGTGTGATCTTGTTTTTTCACCGCAAGAATCTGAGCATCAATTTGTTGCTGTAATTCAGGATTAGTACGAGCTAAGTTTGTACCTGCCATAGCCATCGGGTCATAAGCGACTGCCGAAGGACGTGGATGAAAATAAGCCTCTCCCACAAATGGCTGAGCGACTAATTTTGACCCTAAAACTTTATGATCTATTTCAATCAAACTACCATTCGCTTGATTGTTAAATAGCACCTGTCCCGCACCTGTAGCAATCGCACTATAAACAGCACCACAGCCAACTAAGGTAAAAATTAATAATCCCAAAGATGCTCTTAAGGTCTGACCCAAATTTGCTTCTGAATTTTGTGCATAAGTTTTCATTTCAAA
Source organism: Acinetobacter sp. IRS14 (assembly GCF_034650275.1). NCBI lineage: Bacteria > Pseudomonadati > Pseudomonadota > Gammaproteobacteria > Moraxellales > Moraxellaceae > Acinetobacter > Acinetobacter sp. IRS14. Next base: position 226,563 of record NZ_JAOVFN010000003.1, on the reverse strand, counting down.
CTCCAGATTACAAACCAAATAATTGAACAATCACAACATCAATCGCTTTAATGGCAATGAATGGTAGAACCACGCCACCCACACCATAAATCAACATATTTCGACGTAGTAACTGAGTTGCCGTTGACGGTTTAAATTTCACGCCTCGGAGTGCGATTGGAATTAATAGCGGAATAATAATCGCGTTAAAAATTAATGCAGATAAAATCGCACTGCTTGGACTTGCTAAGTGCATTACATTCAATACTTGCATTTGTGGAATTGCAGCAGCGAACAATGCAGGCAAGATGGCAAAGTATTTAGAGACGTCGTTTGCTAACGAAAATGTTGTTAAAGCACCACGGGTAATTAGCTGCTGTTTCCCAATCTCAACTACAGCGAGTAGTTTGGTTGGGTCAGAGTCTAAATCGACCATATTGCCGGCTTCTTTTGCAGCTTGTGTACCCGAGTTCATGGCTAAACCAATATCAGCTTGCGCTAATGCTGGCGCATCGTTTGTTCCGTCACCGACCATCGCAACTAAACGACCTTGTTGTTGTTCAGTACGAATACAAGCCAATTTATCTTCTGGTTTTGCTTCGGCAATATAATCATCTACACCAGCTTCAGCAGCAATCGCGGCCGCAGTTAATGGGTTATCACCTGTGACCATGACGGTTTTAATGCCCATTTCTCTTAAACGGGCAAAACGTTCTTTAATGCCGTGTTTAATTACATCTGAAAGTTCAATCACGCCCAATACATGATGTTGATTTGCTACGACTAACGGTGTTGCACCTTTTTTAGCAACTTGTTCAACACGTGCTTTTAACTCTAAATCTTGAGAATAATCTTCATCTACAAACTTTAAGGTTGCATCTAAAGCACCTTTACGAATTTGGTCACCATTCGGTAAATTCACACCGGAAATTCGAGTCGAAGCACTAAAAGAGATAAATTCGGCTTGCTCAGGTTCTTGCTGTTTTAAACCTTGCTCTTTTGCTAACTTAACAATCGACTTCCCTTCTGGTGTTGGGTCAGCAAGTGAACTTACCCAAGCAGCAGCTCTCAACTCAGACTCGGTTACCGAAGTTAAAGGATAAAAAGAAGTTGCTTGACGGTCACCATAAGTAATGGTTCCTGTTTTATCGAGTAAAAGCACATCAATGTCACCCGCGACTTCTACCGCTTTACCTGATTTCGCCAAAACATTGGCTTTGAGGGCACGGTTCATCCCCGCAATACCAATCGCAGGTAATAAGCCACCAATGGTTGTAGGTATCAGACAGACCAATAACGCCACGAGCACAACTGGATCAAGTTCAATATGCAAATACTTGGCAATAAATGGCAAGCTAATCACGACAATTAAAAACGTGATTGTCATCACCATTAACAAAAAGCCAAGCGCAATCTCATTCGGAGTTTTTTGGCGATTTGAGCCTTCAACCAAAGCAATCATACGGTCTAAGAAACTTTGACCAGATTCAGCAGTCACTTGCACAACAATACGATCTGTCAGAACTTTGGTTCCGCCAATAACACCTGAACGGTCTGTTCCAGCTTCACGTAACACAGGTGCTGACTCACCTGTAACAGCTGATTCATTAATAGTGGCAAAGCCTTCTACAATCTCACCGTCGGCTGGAACAAGCTCACCTGCATGTACTTCAATATAATCATTTAAATGAAGTTCAGTAGCTGCGATTTGAGTGGTTTGACGGTCTGTCAAAGAGTTGAGTCTTCGAGCCGTTAAATTTTCTCTTGCTGCACGTAATGAAGATGCCTGTCCACGACCTCTGGCCTCTGCAACTGCTTCAGCATAGTTAGCAAATAAAATGGTAATAAACAGAATTGCTGTAACCGCGAAACCAAATAACAGCGTGGTGTAACCCAAGATTGTACTAATGCCTGTAACTACTGTTCCAAGCCATACGATTGCCATCACAGGGTTTTTAATTGCATGCTGCGGTAGCAGTTTCACAAATGCATTTTTCCAAACTTCAAAATTTGGCACTGCCATGGTTTGTTTATGGCTATTTACATGAGTTTGTGTATTCATTTTCACTCGCCTCCTTAGCCTTTAACCAACAAAAGTTGATCGGCAATAGGCCCAAGGACAAGAACTGGCATAAATTGTAATAAGGTAAGCAACACAACAATCGTAATCAGCGTTAAAGCAAAGGTTGGAGTTTCAACTTGAAGACTACCTGCTGTTTCGGGTGCTTTTCTTTTTGCTGCTAAATGTGTCGCAATCATTAATGGCAAAATTAAGGTCGGAAAACGTCCTAACAGTAGAGCGATACTACAAGTAACATTCCACCATATAGTGTTATCTCCAAGACCTTCAAAACCTGAACCATTGTTGGCAAATGCAGAAACATATTCGTAGAACACTTGGCTAATACCATGTGGTCCCGGATTACTAATTCCAGATATGCCTGGAACGCTGAGGCTTAATGCGGTGAATGCAAGAATGACTAAAGGTTGAATCAAGATAATAATCGCGAGCAATTTAATTTCTGCTGCTTCAATCTTGCGCCCAAACAATTCAGGGGTACGGCCTGTCATTAAACCTGCAATAAATACTGCAAGTAACAGATAAATCATAAACTGTTGCAGACCACAGCCTACACCACCCCAAATCGCATTAATCAACATATTGATGAGTTCGACTAAACCAGTAAGCGGCGCAGAAGAATCATGCATCATATTGACCGAACCGTTATTCACCTGTGTAGTGATTGCTGCCCAAACTGCTGATGCAGCTGGTCCAAAACGTTGTTCTTTACCTTCCATTACGGCAAGTTGAGATGCTGTCGATGACATACTCTCAGACCAGACAGCCGCTGCACCTGAAATAATCGACATGAAAAGCATGCTGCCAAACACAAAGTAAGCAAATTTTTTACGCTGGGTAAAATGTCCCACCATAAAAATCACGGTAAGTGGAATGAGTAATATCGCAATCATTTCTAATAAATTAGAAAGCGGTGTTGGATTTTCTAAAGGCACACTACTATTTGGACCATACCAACCACCACCATTACTACCCAATTGCTTAATCGCTACCATTGGTGCAACTGGCCCTAAAGGAATTTTTTGGGTTTGTACTGTATTCGCTTTATCAATCAGCTGTACTTCAGGCCCGCCTTGGAAAGTTGCTGGTACACCTTGGCTGTTAAGCAATAAAGACCAGACAAAACAGAGAGGAAGCAAGAATCGGACTGTAGGGCGAATTACATCTGCCCAATAATTACCAATTAAAATTTGATCTGGTTGCTCGGCAACATCGGCTGCAATATGGTTAGGACGTTGATAAAAGAAAGCTCTTAAGGTCGCGACAACTAAAGCCAGTCCCATCATTGGAGTAATGACTTGCAAGCCCACAATACCTGTCATTTGCGACAAATAAGATAATTGAGCTTGCCCAGAATAATGCTGTTGATTGGTATTAGTTAAAAATGAAATAACCGTGTGTAATACTAAATCCCAACTCATATTTGGTGCATGATTTGGATTTAATGGTAGCCATGCTTGTGTCATAAAAATAGCAAAAACGGCCACAGCTAGAACAACACAGCTCACAACAAATGCTAGCGAATATTGTTTCCAGTTCATTTGTTGTTGTGGGGATATACCTAATAAGCGATAAACAGGATTTTCAATCCAGCGAAATAATCTATCGCCCACCATCGGCTGATTTGTCATCACTTTGGATAGATATTTACCGAGGCACCATGCTAGAAAAATAGCAATAAATAAAACAAGTATAAGTTCTAACATGGCTATTCTCCTCTATACCCCTTGGCTTGATTTGCCAAACTGGAAATAAGGAGAGATGAAGAAATATCATTTGTTTTAAGTCCGCATAAGACAATGCTAGACTGATGCAAGATGCGCATTTGAGAATTTATAAGCATCTTTATTGTCCTGAAATAACACTAATTTAGTGAATTTCAGTATGGATAAAATGCCCGTAAATTCTCTATTGAGGAAATTAAAGACCGCGTAAAGTTTGCGTAAAATCTAGTTTGAAAGCATTTAAACTTTAAAATTAACGACTGGATAAAGTGGACTATTAACCTTTAAGGTTTCACAAGGCCAAAGTTCATATAAAGGAATTTTTACATCAAGCGCCAAAGGTAGTTTTTTAGAATTAAATTGCATATGGTCCAGATCACTTCCCCATGCAATCAAATCTACATCTAAAGAAATATGATGCGATGGGCGAACACGCCCCGAATCTGACTCAAGTTTCTTTAAAAAAGATTCTACTTGGTCACACGATAAAGTGCTTTTTAATAGACATGCTGAATTCCAATAATCATCTCCAATACCATCTCGGCATGGAATTTGATAAACAGATGAAAACTGCACTTTCCCCAAAGTTGCTAATTGCGTATACGCAAAAGTAAAGTGCTGATCTGCGTCTAAATTACTCGCTAGGGCGAGCGCAAAAATTGTTTCTGGTGCGTTCAAGACGAATTCCTACAGCATTAGCTTCTGCAATGATGGCGGGCTTACGGATGGTTATGGTAATTTTTTCAACTGTTGGAAAGGTTTCAAACAAACATTTCAAAACAAGATGTGCTGCATGTTCAATTAATTCAGGTTTGGCTTGTTGAATGGTTTGAGCCGATAACTCACAAATCTGGGCATAGTTGAGTGTGTCCTCAAGTTTGTCAGACTGCGCTGCTCGGCTCAAATCATTATGGATGGTTAAATCCAACATTAAAGGTTGAATAATTTGTCTTTCCCAGTTGAAACAGCCAATCACTGTCTCAACCTTCAAGCCTTCAATAATAATGGCATCCATAAATTTAAACTGACCTTAGTGCTTTAACAACGAAGCAGGTTCCATATTTTGAACCATTTTCAAACGTTGGTCTGCATAAATATCAGTATATGGTGCGAGTACGCGCATAAAACGATCGAAATAAAGCATTTGCTTAAATAATAAAGCAAAATCACGTGGGAATTTAATACCGTGGCGCTCACCAACCCCTACCATATCCATCATAATGTCGTTTAAATCAGCTGGATTCGAAGCGAGAATTTGTTGAGGGTCAGACATTAATACGCCGTTAAACAAGCGCTCTAAATCTTGTGCTAATACATCAACATCAACTTTGTTATGAGTCATACCCATTTTCAGCATATTTTCAGCCATTGCCTGATAATCAGTTTTTTGCAATGCATCCATAAAGGCCATGCATGCTGTCCAAACTTCTGGCTTTAACTGGCCGACAATACCGAAATCAATAAAACCAATTCGACCATCTTCAAGCAACATTAGGTTTCCAGCATGTAAATCCGCATGGAAACTCTTGCATAGCATGAGGCTACCGAACCATGTATTCATGGCAGTAATCAGTACTTGCGATGGATCTTTAGCATATTGTTTTACAACACTAAAGTCTGTTAAAGACACACCGTATAGGCGTTGCATGGTTAAGACACGGCGCGTAGAAAACTGATGATAAACTTTAGGTGCAGTCGCAGCTTTGTTTTGAGAAATATTCAGATATTCAATAAAGTCATCTAAGTTTTGTGCTTCTTCAATGAAATCGACTTCACGAACCATACGGCTTTTAATTTCATCAACAATTTCGGAAAGAGCAGCAAATTTGATTTTTGGTACCGCACGCTCAAGCAGCTTGGCAGCCCAATGCACCACACTTAAGTCTGTATATAAAATGGTTTCAACACCGGGCTTTTGTACTTTAATAACAACATCTTCACCTGTAGTCAGCTTAGCTGCATGAACCTGAGCAATTGATGCAGAAGCTAATGGCTTTTCATCGATATAGCTAAAAATCTGGCTTAAATCACGCCCTTCAAACTCAGATGCAAGCACACCTTGAATATAACTAAACGGAAGTGTTGGTGTCTGGTCTAAACAACCTTGAAATTCTTCTACATATTCTCTCGGGAAAAGTGATGGTGTACTCGCAATAAACTGACCAAGCTTAATATAAGTTGAGCCAAGCGACTCAAAAGTCTCTCGCATGAGTTTGGCATTACTTGGTTTTTCAGTTGCGTATTTAATTCCAGCTTTGGCCGCAACCACTGCTGTTTCACCAATGCGGGCGACTGAACGTAACCCATCAAACAAAATATTTTTTTTCATATTTCTTCAAAACCAAATCATTCAGGTTGAGTGTAGCAAATTTTGTTTCATTTACTGATTAGCTTGCCTGACAAAGTGGGCAATTTACATCTTTATCAAAACTAACAATACGTTGTGTCATATTTAAACCATCCCACAATAATAGTTTCTGCTTTAAAGGTGTACGATTTAACCCTAAATACAACAATGTGTGATGTGCTTGTAATGACGCTATCATTACAGGAGTAGTTGCAAGTACCCCGGACTCTGCACAGCGAAGGCCTTCATTACTATGTTGTTCTTTCGGAAAAAGACATTCATAGCAAGCTGAATCTCCTTCAACCATAAACATTTGTGCCTGAAAACCAATTGCTGAAGCACTAATTAACGTGACCTGATGTTTCTTGCAAGCTGCATTTACCAAATAGCGGGTTGTAAAATTATCACATCCATCTAAAACCACATCTTGGTGTTCAACCAGTCTATCAATGTTATGTTCGTCTAACCGTTCGTTATAGTATTCAACACAGATATAAGGGTTAATTTTCTGTAAACGTTTAGCCAAAATTTCTGCTTTATAACGTCCGATATCTTCATGACCAAATGCAATTTGACGCTGTAAATTACTTATCTCGATCGTATCTGCATCAATCAGTGTAATTTTCCCAACCCCTGCTCGCGCAAGTAGCTCTGCACTGCTACAGCCTATTCCACCAGCACCTACAATCAGCACATTAGCAAGTTTGAGTTTTTCCTGAGCTTCAATATCCCATCCATCAAGTAAAATCTGACGGCTATAGAGATGCATTTCTTCATCACTTAACTCTACAAAATCGATATCTTGAAGCTCGGTCACACGTTAATCCTTTCACTTAGAAGCGAAATGATTTTATGACTAAGTTCGTTATTATGAAAGCTATAAAATAGAAACAACTTTTTTATTCTAATAAAGCTTATTTACCAACATTGCATCTATCAAGCTTTCTGCAACAATAGAAATATCCATTTTCTTTATTACTTAGGTTAAATATGACGCAATCATATATTGCACCTGTAGAGTTAGAAAAAGCTTATCGTTTATTAAATCATGGCCCAACTGTGCTTGTTTCCGCACAACATGGAGACGACCGCAATGTAATGGCTGCTGCTTGGGCATGTGCCTTAGAGTTCAAACCAGCCAAAGTGTCCGTGGTTCTTGATAAAAGTACTAAAACCCGACAGCTCGTTGAGCAAAGTGGCTATTTCACACTACAAGTTCCCTGCTATGCACAGCTCGATCTGACTCATCAACTTGGAACCATTAGTAAGTTGGATGATCCACAAAAACTTGAGCATTGTGGTGTTGAACTATTTTATCAAGAAGGTCTTAGCAGCCCGCTTGTATCAGGTTGCATTGCATGGCTTGCCTGTAAACTTATTCCAGAACCTCATAATCAGTCGGCTCATGATTTATTTATTGGTTCTGTTGTGGGTGCATGGGCAGATAGCCGCGTTTTTAGAGATGGGCACTGGCATTTTCAAAATGCACCGAAAGAACTTCGAAGCCTGCATTATATTGCTGGAGGAACCTTTTATTTAATTGGTGAAGAAGTCAAAGCACAGCTTTAATCAAAAAAAACTGGCTTTACTTAAATTTCTGAATTTCATCGAATCGAATTCAACCTAGAAAATTTCTGCTCAATGGCAAAAGACCGCATAACAATTGCGGTCTTTTGCAGTCAGTGACTATTTTTTAAAATTTCATATTTAAACTTGAGCAACCTCACGAGCAATCACCAAACGTTGAATATCCGAAGCCCCTTCATAAATCTGGCTTACACGAACATCACGATAAATTCTCTCAACTGGGAAATCACTGACGTAGCCATAACCACCATGAATCTGGATCGCATCTGAACACACCCGTTCAGCCATAGTAGATGCAAACAGCTTGGCCATTGAGGCTTCTTTTAAACAAGGTAGTCCGGCATCTTTTAAAGTTGCAGCATGCAAAACTAGCTGATATGCAGCTTCAATCTGAGTTGCCATATCGGCTAAGCGAAAACCAACCGCCTGATGCTGAACTAATTCCACCCCAAAGGCCTTACGTTCATTTGCATATTGCACGGCTGCATCAAAAGCCGCTCTTGCCATTCCAACAGATTGAGCAGCAATCCCAATACGTCCAGCTGCTAAATTAGAAAGTGCAATTTTATAACCTTCACCTTGCTGCCCTACCAAATTTTCTAACGGAATTCGACAGTCCTCAAAAGTAATGGTTGCTGTGTCTGAAGCATGTTGGCCCATTTTGTCTTCAATTCGAGTCACCAAGTAACCTTGTGTATTGGTCGGCACAAGAAAGCACGAAATGCCTTTTTTGCCAGCTTGTTTATCTGTGACCGCAAATACCAAAGCCACTTGGGCATTTTTACCGCTGGTAATAAATTGTTTTACGCCATTTAAAACCCAATGGTCACCATCTCGCTCGGCTTTACATAGAATTGCGCTCGCATCGGAACCGACATGTGGCTCAGTTAAACAAAAGCACCCTAGCCATTCGCCAGAGGCAAATTTTGGCAAATAGGTTTGTTTTTGCTGCTCCGAACCGTATGCCAGTGTAATACCGCAAATCAAAGAGTTTTGTACGCTTACGATTGTCGAAATAGCACCATCGCCTGCGGCAATTTCCTCAATTGCAAGCACCAAAGATACATAGTCCATTCCGGCACCGCCCCATTCATTTGGAACAGTCATCCCCATAGCACCTAGTGCACCTAAATCTTTTAATTCCTGAGCAGGAAATTCATGAGTTTTATCGCGATGTGCAGCTGTTGGTTTTAACTGATTTTGCGAGTAATTACGCATCATCTCCTGAACCATACTTTGTTCAGCATTTAAGATCATTTAAATATCCTTGTTTTTATTATTTTGCTGCCATACGAATTGCACCATCTAGACGGATGACTTCACCATTTAAGTAAGAGTTTTCAGCAATATGCCCAACTAAACGAGCAAATTCTTCGGGTTTTCCTAAACGAGATGGATATGGTACCATTTGTCCCAAAGCATCTTGCACATTTTGTGGCATTCCTTTAAGCATTGGGGTTTCCATAATTCCTGGCGCAATGGTCATAATGCGAATGCCATGGCGCGCAAGCTCACGAGCAATTGGCAATGTCATCGCAACAATAGCGCCTTTAGATGCTGAATAAGCTGCTTGTCCAATTTGACCATCAAATGCTGCAACAGAAGCGGTGTTAACAATGATTCCACGGTCCTCTTCACCTGCTCCAACCGTGTTTTTATTCATTGCATCTGCTGCAAAACGCAGCATGTTAAACGTACCCGTGACATTAATATTTAAAGTCTTTGCAAATAATCCTAAGTCATGAACGCCCTCACGGCCAACTACTTTTGCAGAAGGGCCAATACCCGCACAGTTCACTAAGCCATGCAAACGACCATGTTTTACCAAAATATCTTTAAAGAACTGTTCAGCAGCAACTTCATCGGATACATCAAGTTTTACAAAATCAGCTTTTGGTCCTAATTGTTTCGCCTGCTGCTCACCTGCTTCTACATTCATGTCGACCAATGTGACTGAAGCACCTTGCTGGACTAAATACTCAGCTGTAGCAGCTCCTAAACCAGAGCCGCCACCTGTAATCACGAAATGTTTCCCTTGAATTTTCATTATTTACGATCCTATAAAAATGTTCTTTAACTTTAGTTGTGAGAGTAAAAGTTGTTGTTTTCCGATACAATTTCAAAAAGCCTCAATATGCTTGCAGCTTTTGATCAATCCAAATTTTAAATATGAAATATTTCACTTGAAATATATGAAGAAAATATGAGTCTTTGACATGGTTGTCCAATCTTCTTTAAGTAAAGGCACAATTTCGATTGCACTAGTACATGAAGCACTGAGTGCGGCTTATGCCAAAGGCCTAAATACACAAATAATTCTAAATAAAGCAGGCATTCCCGCTGAATTACTGATGTCTCCAAAGGCTCGTGTGCCTGTTACGACATATGCCCAATTATGGATAGAGCTTGCCAACGCCATGAACGATGAGTTTTTTGGTATGGATAGTCATCCCATGCGTCGTGGCAGCTATAAATTATTGACTAAACTTGTCAGTACAGCCGAAACTTTAGAAAAAGCACTCTACGATATTTTGAAGTTTTTTAACTTTGTGCTTGATGACATGCGCGGAGAATTAATACGAGATCAAGAAAAAGCTTATTTGGTGATTCATGATCGTGAACAACCTAAACGCATGTTTACCTATGCAACCTTTTTAATATTAGTACACGGACTTATGTGCTGGTTAGTAGACCAACGAATTGGCTTAAATAGTATTAGAGTACGTTGTCCTAAACCGAACGATATTCAGGATTATCTCGTACGTTTTGGTGAAGATATTCAATTTAATGCCGAGATAAATCGAGTTGAATTCGATGCTCACTATTTAGATATTAAAATTAAAAAAGATAAAAAAGCGCTTTATGATTTTTTAGAACAAACTCCACAAAATCTTTTAGTTCGCTTTAAAAATGAAAACGCCTTGAGCGTTCTTATTCGTCGTCATTTATTGAAACTCCACCCCGCCCAATGGCCCGAACTCAAAGATGTTGCAAAACAACTCAATATTTCAGAAGCCACCATTCAACGCCGTCTGAAACATGAAGGAGTTAGTTATCAACAAATTAAAAATGAAATCCGCTGTGATATTGCGGTTGAACGTTTAAGTAAAACTAATGATTCAATTCAAGATATTAGTGAAGATTTAAGTTTCCAAGATCCAAGCGCCTTTCACCGTGCTTTTAAAAAATGGACTGGCGTTAGTCCAGGTGCGTATCGAGATAATTTAATTGCACACAAGCAATAAAATACAAACTCAACGAAGCTTGAGATATAGAAGCTTAAGCTTATGATATTTATGTCTTTTAAATTCAATATTTCAGATAAGTGTATTCCTCAAAACTTAATAATCACTATAAAACATCAACTTATAATTTTATCTAAACTTTTATCTTTCAATCTGATTTATAAATCAAAATAACTAAGTTTGTAAGCCATCAAACGCGTGAAAGGATAATCTCTTATTTCATTTCGGTTCTATTTTTATCATGTCTTTAAAATCAAAATTTTCTTTATCAAAGACTTTGCTGGCATCAACATTGGGGTTTGTATTTGCTTCATCTGCTTTTGCAGCAGTTCCGACTACACTTAAACTTGATTATGCTTACTACGCACCAACCAGTTTAATCGTCAAAGATCAAAAACTTCTTGAGAAAGCACTTCCAAATACTCAAATTAAATGGGTTTTTAGTCAAGGTAGCAATCGTTCATTAGAATACCTCAATAGTAACAGCATCGATTTTGCTTCTACCGCCGGATTAGCAGCTGTATTAAGCCGAGCAAATGGTAGCCCAATTAAAACGGTGTATGTACAAAGCCAACCGGAATGGACCGCCCTTGTTGTTGCAAAAGACTCACCAATTAAAAGCCTAAAAGACTTAAAAGGTAAGAAAATTGCGGCCACCAAAGGAACCGATCCATTCTTATTTACACTACAAGCGCTAGACACTGTAGGCTTGAGTAAACGCGATGTACAGCTGGTTCATTTACAGCACCCCGATGGAAAAACTGCATTAGAACGCGGTCAAGTAGATGCTTGGGCTGGACTTGATCCTTTAATGGCTTCAGCTCAAATTCAATCGGGCGCGAAATTACTTTATCGTAATGTAGCATTTAATAGTTATAGCGTACTAAGTGTTAAAGAAGACTTTGCAAAGCAAAGTCCTGAAGCGGTTGAAGCCGTTATTAAAGCCTACGAACAAGCCCGAAAATGGGCAAAAGCCAATCCAGATAAAGTGGCAGCACTTTTAGCTCAAGAATCAAAACTCCCTCTACCTGTGGCTAAGCTACAACTGAGTCGAACCAACTTTGATCAAAGCATTCCATCGGCAACTCAAGCACAAGCGCTAAAACGTTCTGGGAAAATTTTGACAGAAGAAGACTTGGTTAGAAAAGGTACCAATGTCAATCAAGTGGTTGATCAGTTGTTAGATCCTCGCTTTGCTCAAAAAGTCGTGAAATAGTATATGAGTGATTCACTTAACAAAGCTGAGCTAAATCATTTCTTAGCTCAGCAGGCTTTAAAATCGCAGAAAAAGCATTTAAACAATAAATTTACACGTTGGTTTAAAGCGCTACTCATTCCACTCATCTTTTTGGGGGCTTGTGAATTTTTAGTCAGAAATGGCTATATCGATGCTTATCTACTCCCTGCACCGTCTAGTTTATGGCAATCTTTTTTAGATTTAGCTCATAGCGATCTATTTGCCCACATTTATATTAGTACATGGCGTGTTCTGTTGGGGTTTATTATAGGAAGCGGTTTAGGTTTAGTTTTTGCGATTTGGGTGGGATTAAGTAAAGAGGCAGAAGCATATTTAGAACCAACTTTTTCAGCAATTAAATCAATTCCAAGTCTTGCGTGGATCCCACTGCTATTACTTTGGTTAGGAATTGATGAGGGTTCAAAAATTACATTGATTGCAATTGGAGCTTTTTTTCCAACCTATACCAATACAGTTGCAGCAATTCATAATGTAGATAGAAAGCTCATTGAAGTTGGAAAAGTTTATCGGCTTAATGCTTTTCAGCGGATTATATCTATTATTTTACCAGCAGCCTCTCCGGGCATTTTAACGGGTTTACGCAACAGCTTAAGCTTATCTTGGATGTTTATGATTGCAGCTGAACTGATTGCAGCTACTCAAGGGGTTGGCTATTTACTCAGTGATGGCCGAGAAACCTCTCGCCCAGATATTGTTATCATTGCAATTATTTTATTAGCCCTATTGGGTAAAGTAACCGATACCTTAATGAAACTTATTGAAAACTGGTTATTACGTTGGCGGGATACACTTCAAAAGTAATTTTAAATCCAGCATGCCAAAGTGACTCGATCATTTTGGCCATAGTCTTGAATAGTTTTAATCTCACTAAAACCATGCTCAGCAAATATATTTCGAACAGCTTGCCCCTGATCATAACCATGCTCTAGTGCAATCCAGCCTTGTAGTTTTAACCAGTTTTTCCCTTGAGCAATAATAATTTCAATATCAGCCAGTCCCTGATGATCTGCAACCAATGCACGGCGTGGTTCTGTTGCCAAAGCTTGCATGTGTTCATCTTCAGGGTCGATATACGGCGGATTAGAAACAATTAAATCAAATTTTTGTGGCTCTAGTGCTTCAAACCAAGCGCCGCAAGCGAATTTTACACGTTGCAAATTATGAGCTAGTGCATTTTCTTTTGCGACTTCTAAAGTAGGTGCATAAATATCAGTTGCTGTGACGAACCAATCTGAACGTTCACTCGCTAAGGCAAGCGCAATTGCACCTGTCCCCGTTCCTAAATCAACAATATTTGCAGTATTTGGCAAATTTAGATTTAAAACCGTTTCAACTAAAATTTCAGTATCCGGACGTGGCACTAAAGTATCAGATGTTACTTTTAAATCGAGCGTCCAAAATGGCTGTGAACCCGTCACATAAGCTAAAGGTTCACCTTTTTGAATACGTTCAAGACCAGCTACATAGTCTTGCTCTTGTTGGGTAGTTAACTCTTGCTCAAGTCTAAACTTTAATTCAAGCGAATTGATTTTTAGAAAATGCTCAAGTAACCAAGCATTTTCCTGTCGTTCATAACTGTCAGGCTCACCACGAATTGCAAGCGCTTGAGCAATATTCATTAGCCGCCATTTTCCTGTGCAAGCATCGCAAGCTGATCTGCCTGATATTCACGATGTAAGCTATCGAGCAATTCAGTTAAATCACCTTCCATAATCGCGTCTAACTTATATAAAGTTAGGTTAATACGGTGATCCGTCATACGACCTTGTGGATAGTTATAAGTACGGATACGTTCAGAACGGTCACCAGAACCGACTAAATCACGACGCATTTCAGAAGTTGCTGCATCAGCCGCTGCACGTTTTGCATTTTCTAAACGTGAAACCAAAAGAGCCATCGCTTTGGCTTTGTTTTTATGCTGTGAACGTTCTTCTTGGCACTCAACTACTGTACCTGTGGGAATGTGAGTAATACGTACCGCCGAATCAGTTTTGTTAATGTGCTGACCACCTGCACCAGAGGCACGGTAAGTATCAATACGTAAATCTGCCGGATTAATTTCAACGTTGGTATCAACATCAATTTCAGGCAAGATTGCAACTGTACAAGCAGAAGTATGAACACGCCCTTGTGATTCAGTCGCTGGAACACGTTGTACACGATGCGCACCACTTTCAAATTTTAGGCGACCATAAACACCATCACCATCTACACGGCAAATGACCTCTTTAAAGCCACCATGCTCACCTTCATTTTCAGAAAGGACTTCAATACGCCAATTTTGTGTCTCGGCATATTTACTGTACATGCGGAATAAGTCACCAGAGAAAATTGCAGCCTCGTCACCACCCGTTCCAGCGCGAATTTCTAAATAAGCTGCATTAGAGTCATTTGGATCTTTTGGAATCATCAAAATATTGAGCTGGCTTTCTAACTCTACAAGCAAATCTTTATTTGCTTGAATTTCTTCTTCTGCCATATCTTTAAAGTCAGGATCAGACTTCATCATTTCAGCAGTTTCAATGTCTTCTTCTGCTTGACGGTATTTGCCCCAAACTTCGGTAATTTCAGATAAATCACTATGTTCGCGAGACAATTTACGGAAACGTTTGTTATCGGAGATGACTTCCACATCTGCAAGCAACGCGGTAAGTTCTTCATGTCGATCACAGAGTTGATCAAGTCGTAAACGGAGTGACGCTTTCATAAGAGGAAATATCTCAAAAGTCCAAAAAGCTTATCAAATGCTATATAAATAGAAGATAAGCAAAATCGTAAAAATAGCGCATAGTTTACAGATTATGCCGCTTAAATGACATATATAATCAACCAATTCATCAACTTTCACTGTAAATAGCGACTTATCAATGTAATGATTTCAGATGAGATTTGCAGGCCACTCACGTCCCTTCTCTTTACTGTATGCACAACATAAACATATGTCTTCTGCGACAAGAGCTTTGATCAATTTTCTCTGTTCAGATCGCGAGCAATTAACTCATTAAAATTAAATGAGACTCATATTTATTTATATGGGTATTAAACATTCTATTTTAATAGAAAACATACAAACCAGACACTAAACTACAATAATGAATTGATGGTTCTCCATATTTTGAGAAACGTGTTTTGTTACATTTGCCGTAACAAAAGATATAGCGTCCTGCTGCTAAGGACACGGAGTAGAAAATGAAATTAAATGCTTGGTTATGTAGTGCTGTTTTAGCAACTTCTATGGTTACTGTAGCTCATGCTGACAACACAACACATGTAGCAGCTGCTTCTGCTTTAGGTAGTGTTGCTGGTACTGCAATTGGTAAAAGCATGGGTGGTACATCTGGCGCAACAATTGGTGCTGCTTTAGGTGGTGCTGGTGGCGCAGCTGTTGCAAGTGACCGTCGTCACCGTACAGAATCTGCAATTGGCGGTGGTTTAGGTGGTGGTGCTGGCTATACTGTTGGTAAAAGCATGGGTGGTACAAACGGTGGATACATTGGTGCTGCTTTAGGTGCTGCGGGTGGTTCTGCTTTAGGTAATAAAATTTCTAAAGACCGCGATTATGATCGCTCTTCTAAACACTGGAAGAAAAAACACCGTCGTCATCACTAATCAAATTTGATGAAACGACTCTAAGCACCTTCGGGTGCTTTTTTATTAGGATCAATAAATATTCATAACCTCTTACTTGCTCAGCATTTATCCATAAATTAATAGAAACCATACAAACAGACACAAAACTAACGTATCTCCTTTGGGGTTCTCCATAATTATCACGAAATTTTTTATTACATTTATCTCAAGATAAAAATACTGTCCTTCTCAATAAAAAGGACATGGAGTTGCAAGATGAAAATGAATATTTGGTTAGCTAGTGCATTAGTTGCAACATCGTCTATGGTGACAGTTGCACACGCAGATAATGGTACTCGTGTTGCTGCAACCTCTGCATTAGGTAGTGTTGTTGGTACAGCAATTGGTAAAAGCATGGGTGGCACAACAGGCGCAACAATTGGTGCAGCTTTAGGCGGTGCTGGTGGTGCAGCCGCAGCGAGTGACCGTCGCAATCGTACCGAAGCTGCCATTGGTGGTGCTTTAGGTGGTGGTGCTGGTTATACCGTCGGTAAAAACATGGGTAGTACCAACGGTGGTTACATCGGTGCAGCGGTAGGTGCTGCGGGTGGTTCAGCGCTAGGTCGTAAAGTTTCTGAAGATCGTAACTACGATGATCGCTATGATCGTGGTAGCCGTTATGATCGAGATGATCGTAGATATGACGATGGTGACCGTCGTTACTATAGTAAAGGTGGCCATCGTCGTCATGACAATGGTTTACACCGTGGTTGGTATAAAAATCGCTAATTCACATATGAATCAAAAGAGCACCTTCGGGTGCTTTTTTATTAAGAGGTAAAAGTTAATATCGAAAAAAAACGATATACATTACCCCTTATATATCGTAGTATTTCGATATACCACTATTCGAGAATATCGCATGCGATCACTTCAAGATACCAAGTTTTCAATTTTGGAACTTGCTCCCATTCGTAATGATAAAACTATCGAATTTTCGTTACGTCACGCATTAGAGTTAGCACAACATGCAGAGAAACTAGGTTTTGAACGTTTCTGGCTTGCAGAACATCACAACATGGATGGAATTGCGAGCTCTGCTACAGCGGTTTTACTCGGTTTTATTGCAGCACATACACAGCATATTCGTTTAGGTTCCGGCGGCATTATGCTTCCTAACCATGCTCCTTTAGTTGTCGCAGAACAATTTGGAACACTTGCTACGTTATATCCAAACCGTATTGAACTTGGGTTAGGACGTGCTCCAGGTACAGATCAACTTACCATGCGAGCTTTACGTCGTGGTCATCAAGAAACAGAAGATCAGTTTCCAAGAGATGTTGTCGAAATCTTAAAATATTTTGACGCCCCTCAGGCAGGACAAAAGATTATTGCAACACCAGGTCAAAATACGCATGTTCCTGTTTGGTTACTTGGGTCTAGTCTTTTTAGTGCGCAACTGGCAGCAAAACTTGGACTTCCCTACTCATTTGCATCTCATTTTGCACCACGTATGTTAGGTCAAGCGATCCAGCTCTATCGAGAGAACTTTGAGCCTTCTGAGTACTTAGATAAGCCTTATGTTTCAATGGGTGTGCCTGTTGTTGTGGCAGATACAGATGAGGAAGCCCAGTTCTTAGCAACGAGTGCGTACCAACGTGTACTAGGTTTAATTCGTGGCGAAAGTTTAAAGCTTAAGCCGCCGGTTGAATCAATGCAGGGATTATGGAATACAGCAGAACAGCTTTCTGTTGAAAACTTCTATGCAATGGCGCAAATTGGTTCTGTAGATACAGTTCGCTCTGGTTTACAAAAACTTTTAGCGACATACGATGTTGATGAATTTATTTTCACATGTGATGTATACGATACAGCTAAACGTTTAGAAAGCTTTACACAACTAATGAACGTAAAAACAGAACTTTAAACTCCCTTCGCATTCCCATACTTGAATTGATTTCGAGTATGGGATGACCATCTATCTGAAAAGACTTTACCCCGACTTCCTGCTTGGTTATTTATATTAAAACGATAAAAACATCATGATTTAAAAACCAAAAGGACTTTTGGAAAAATGAGTATTAATATTAAAAATAACACTTCAAAATCAGCAATTTTTCAAAATACCTCTCAAGATTTTGAAGACTTTACTGGTCAAGTGATTCTATCAACCTCAATTAAAGAATTTGATTTTTCAGATTCATCTGTCGCGATTATTGGTACAAATCAAGATACGGTGACCCATCTTGAAAAAATCTGTCAACAGGCAAAATTTGTGACCGTATTTCAAATCACACCTCACTTTATTTTGCCTCATAGTCAAATGGGCACAAATAAGTTAATTACCCATCCTCTCATTATCAAAAACCGGAGATTATTTAACAATCGAGTAAAAAGTCTTTTGGCTTTACGTTTTCTTGATACTCAGGTGAGTGAAACATGGCTTAAGCGCCTTTTAACACCCAATATGGCAACGGCTAAAAAGGTATTTTTTAAAGCTGATAGTTATTATGCCGCACTCCAAAAAACCAACTGTAAACTACAAACTTGGCCCATTGTGAAAGTTAACCCTACATCAATTCATAGTATGGATGGCATAGAACAACCTGTTGATATCATTATTAGAGCAACCGTATAAAAATAAAAAAAGCATGGTTTTTAAGCCATGCTTTTTTATTTACTCATACTTTTCCAAATTGCCATGATCATCGTAATGTAAAATGACACGTTGTTTCTTTTGCAATTCACTTAACATCTCGGAACTAACCGAAAATTGGGCTGCTAACAGTTCAACAGAACTATTAGGCGCCTTAGCTCTTCGGTCCTCACCACTAAACCTGATCCAGTTATAACTCGCCCATAAAATTAAAATGAGCGCGCTAATTCCGATGAGTAATGCTAAATGTAATAAGGTCTTAACTTCTGATATATGATCAACCCAGACATAATCATAAATTAAGTGTCCTTCAAAAACCCATAAAAACAGTGAAACCAAGGGAAATAGCAACCACATCAAACAAAACCAACCGATGGTTTGTAATGTGTAGTTTGCCGTTTTATTTTTGACGTATTCTGGCTGGTCAATATATTCAGGGATATCTAACGTTTCGATATCTTTATTTTCCTCAGGTTTCATGGGCTATCTCCACGGAAGCCTCGGTCTGGACTTACCCAGCGGGCACGTTTTTTAGTGTTAAATAAAGTCTTTGGTACTGCAACAACACTTGTAAACAAAGTCAGTAGCCAGAAAAATAATGGATACCAAATAACCCAAAAATAATTTCTAAAGAAGCGGCTACGGTCATAGCGTTGATCAATCCACAAACTCACCAAAAACTGGATTAAACATGTTCCGCCGAGTATTACACCATACCACTGTGGCATAAGCGTTTTGATCTGCCATTGCAGAGGCAACTCAATAAACAATCCGACAAAAAATAGCGTAAAGATCAGAATCATGACATAAGACCAGATAATACTAACTAGCGCCTCGATCATGACAGGCCACATTCTGCGGACACGCAGTTTGAACATTTGTGGAATATATTCTATAAGTACCTCTACCCCACCTTGTGCCCAACGAAGGCGTTGCTTCCATAACCCTTTAAATGTCTCAGGCATATAGATATAACAAAGCGCTTGTGGAATATACTGAATATCCCAATGGTCGAGCTGTAGCTTCCATGAAATATCAATATCTTCGGTAATTTTATCATCTGACCAAAAACCGACTCGAACGAGAGCTGTTTTACGGAATGCCGCAATCACACCCGACACTGTAAAAATACGGCCATATGTACGCTGCGCACGTTTGATCAAACCAATAATCGAAGAAAACTCACCAACCTGTAATTTTCCTAAAATACTAGATCGGTTTAAAATTCGTGGATTACCCGTGACAGCCCCAATTCGCGGGAAGTTAATAAATGGCTGCATTAACCAAAGTACGGCATGTGGATGTAACAATGCATCGCCATCGATACAAACAAGATATTCGTATTTACTAACTAATACGCCCGATCTTAAAGCTACGGCTTTACCCTGATTTTCTGCTAAGTGCACAACCCGAAGTCGTGAGTCTTGCGCTGACAATTCATCTAGAATTTCAGCTGTCCTGTCACTACTTCCATCATTAACGGCGATCACTTCAAAATTAGGATATTTGGTTTGCAGTGCATAACGAATTGTTTGGCGTACTTGAGCTTCTTCGTTAAAACACGGAATAATGATACTGCATCCTTCGCTGGTCGGTTCAGGAAGTGCTTGTTCACGGTATTCTCTTTTAAAGAAGAACCAAAGTCCTCCTACCATCCATGTCCAAGCCATCAGTAAGGGATATAAAAAGGCAAAAGCAAATAGAATATCAAGTAATACTCTCATTACTTTTTCCCCTCTACCAATTCAGCAAAAGGCTGATACATCACAGGACTAGCATTCAGACTAATCGGATTATATAAATATTGATGAACATCTTTTGATTTTTCAAAGTCATAGCCATCGATACCGAATTTCTGGATTCCGACTCGCTGAATCGAAAAAAGTCCTTGCTGTACTTCTTCCCAAGCCGTTTTTTGCGAGTTTTCTGGTAATTCTAAAGTCAGCATTATTCTTTGCTTATCATTTTCATCAAGTCTATTTAAAAGCATTAACAACTCATTAAATTGCTTTTTCTTACCAATCACATCGAACTTCAAATTGACTAAATCATGTTGTAATAAAAGCGTTTTGATAAGCTCAGGTAGCTTTTCCACATGATCTAAATCAGGTGTAAGCAATAAACTAAACTGCGCCTGATTACTCATGTTTAAATAAGGTTTGACCGCTTTTTTAGTCATTTGACTCAGTTGTGCGAGCTGTTTTGATTGCTCAATACAACTGTTTTCTTGCACTGTTATTTTTTGCATTGCGCAGTTTAAAGCTGTTCCTGCATTGAGCTGAACACCGCTTAAATTACTGTTAAAGCGTGCGATATCTTTAGCCAAATCTACTGTTAAAAATGGCTTATCTTTTTGAGGATAAGCTGGCAATTCTAATATTACCGATTGACCAGCCCGAGTTTGAGCCTGCCATAAACTACGGTTTAAAATATCTTGTTGAACTGGCATTTTATTTGTAGGGAAATAAGCAACATCATATTGCCCATCTCCGTCTTTATCTTCCAAAGGCTTTAAGATTAGAGCATTGTTTTTTAGGCTATATAGTTTTGATAACAACTGCCCTAGTTTTTCATCAGTCTGAGCATTTTGTGGAGCTGCTAATTGCTTTAAATCCATACTCACAAAATGACGAGGTTGCTTAAATAAATCTGACTCTTCGAAATTCAGAATATTTAACATACCTTCGGTGAGCTGTTCGGCTGTAGGGTTACCTATAACCAAGCTACGCTTAAAAGTTGAATCATTCACACGATTCATACCATCACGACCCAAACTGAAAGAAAACTCAAAGCCTGCTTGCTGTGCTAGTTTTTCCAGTTGCTCATTCACAGCGCCATAAGGCCAAATAATTGCTTTCGGATTAACACCGACTTCTTTTTTCAAAACGGCGTAGGATTTTTTCAAATCCTGCAAAATACGTTGTTGATATTCTGCATCTGTTTCATAACGTGATTGCGATTTTAAATAGGCATAAGAAGTTGCAGCCGGTTGCTCATTACCTTGAGGATTGGCCAATACACCATGATGTAAATCATCACTATGGCTTGCAAACTCGGCTAACCCCGATGCTTGCATTTCACGAACTTGAGCCCAGTTCACCAAGTTACCCTGCCCATAAGCTTCATAACCTGCCTGAGTATTGCCATTTAACCAACTAGTTGGAAGAGCAAAAACTGCTGGAATTTTATATTGCTTAAGTAAAGGAAATACTCGGCTATAACTACTCAACGCCCCATCATCGAAGGTCAGTAGAATAGAGTTATGAGGTAATTCTTTACCTTGCTTACGAGCCTCTTCAATATCTTTCAGACGAATCGGTTTCCAATCAGACTGACTGAGCCAATCAAGAAATTGCGCCAGATTATTGGTCTGAATCGCATAAACATCACGGTCGCCTTCCTTTAGTACGTCATCTCGCACATCATGAAAAGTTAAAGAAACTGTATGATTTTTTGGTAGTTCAGTTTCAATACGGGCATGAGAAAATTGTACGGGTAATAATGTTGAAGCAAGCACACAGCTCAACATTTTTGACTTCATATTATTCATTAAAAACGCCCTTCAAATCCGAAAATACCGTAGGTATGTTGTTCATCATGACCATCGTATGGATGGTATTGCCAACCAATTCCATAATTAAGTTGCCAAGTCCGTGAGAGCTGCCATTGATGTTGATATTGCAAAGAATATGTTGGTCGAGCTGAGTAATCTGCTTGTTTATAAAGCCCGACTCCAGCTTCAAAATGCTGTTTAAATGAGCGTTCGTATTCTCGCCAAGAGACCCAGTCATGGCTTAAATTCAACTCAGCACTGTAGTGATTGCTTGGGCTAAAATAAGCTGTCTGATCTTGGCTATTGCTGCCATAAAATCCACGAACGGTTCCGTAGGTAACATGGTGAGGGGCATCAAATAATCGCTCGCGCCAAAAAGTAGAAAATTCTTGTTGTTTATTCCCGTCGCTTATATCAGTTAAACCGTAACTCGCCCCAATTTGGCGTGACTCATCTTTTTGCCAGGTCAAAGCGGCACGGTAAGCTTGCCCATCCTCACCAGCGTCAATTGCCTGCAATGGAATATTAGCTTGACTGTCATATTGCAATTGATATTGCCAGTGGTCATTTAACCATTGCGACCAATCAAGACGAACTCCTGCTTGTCCACCATCCGTACTTTGCGACAAAATTGCCGACAATGCCTTACGGTTCGCTTGCCACTCAGCACCTACGCCATAACGTTGGTCATGCACATCACCAAAACGATATTCTCCGAAACGGTCTTGATGCCAAGCAAATAGACGATAATTATCTTTAATCCACGGGCTATTAATACGAGTTTCCATTTCGCGGTCTTTTAAACCATTTTGCCCACTCACAGAATCGCTATTCTCTGCTTTACTCTGGCCCCAAGTCGTTGAGTGCGAGATGGTTGCTCTATCACGATCATCCAACTCTTTTCGACTTTTAACTACGCCGCTATCTTCAGGATAATATTGCAAAAGAGTTTCTGTGCTTTTGCGCCACTCAGGAATATCCCCTAAAGCCTGAGCATTTTGCATCTGGTTAATTCGAGTATCTTTGGCAACTGGTGTTAAACCATTTAAACGAGCAATTGTTTGTTTGGACTGTAAAGGTTTATCTCTCCAACGCTCAACACGAGCCAAATTATTAATTAAACCTTCGTTGGCAGGGGCAAGATCTACTTGTTTCTGGAAGTGTTTTTCTGATTGATCCAAATGATTTGCATAAGCTAAATGCATACCTTGTAAAGCAATATAATCATCACGATCAGGGTGGCTCGATTTATCCACCCCTTTCGCTTGACTATATTTATACGTAGGAATTAGCCGATCAACATCACTCAAAAGTTGTTCAGCTTGTTTATATTTTTCTTGTTCAATATATGAGTAATACAGTCCAGTATATACCGTCATATCTGAATAGTTTTTTTCAGTAAGCAAGGTTTTAAAAGCAAGCGCAGCTTGTTGCGGCTGTCTTTCAGCCAAATAACTATCAGCGATCGCATGACGAATATAGGCAGGTAGTTTTTCTAGAGGTACATTTAATTTAGTAAATTGATCTAATACCGTACGACTACGCCCGCGGAAATCTAAGGCATATATGTAGTCATAATGGAATCTTAAATAATTAGGATCTGACGTTTGAATCAAAGGCTGCATTTGCTCGCCTTGCTTCAACACAGCATCAAGCTCAGCAAAAGCTTCACTATCCGACATGCCTTCTCGATTTAAATATTTATAACGAGTAATTGCGTTATTTACACGTTGAGAAAACTCACTCACTTGTAGCCAGTGTTGTAACGATTCAGTTTGTGCATTTTTATCGCTGGCAAGCACTAACTGCTGAGCCTTGTTATAAGCCCCTACAGCCGCTAAGTCATAACTGTATTCTTGTAAAACTGCAAAAGACTTCGGCTGCTGCTGATATGCTTGTTCAATTACAGATAAAGCATCTACAGGCGAATTGATAAGTCGATATGCATAGGCTATTTGTACAAGTTGATCAGTCTTCAGATTTTTAGTATTAATCTTTGCTAACTGTGCTTTGCCATTTACAACATCTTTAGCTTCAGCATATAAAACTGCCAGCAAAATCTGTCCATCAGGCGTCTTTTGAATATTAAATTTATTCGACCAAGCAATCGCATCTTTAAAGTGTTTAAAATCACGAAAATTACGTATTAAAGGTAGCTGTCCATATTCTGGAAAAGTAACTAAATTAATATTCGCTAAATGCTGAGAAAAAGTTACTAGATCTTTTTTTTCATTTGACATTACAACTAAATAATCAGCTAGCAATTTTTGATCATGCGGATAGGTTTTTAGCAATTGATCCAGTTGAAATA
Organism: Acinetobacter sp. IRS14; assembly: GCF_034650275.1. Lineage (NCBI taxonomy): Bacteria > Pseudomonadati > Pseudomonadota > Gammaproteobacteria > Moraxellales > Moraxellaceae > Acinetobacter > Acinetobacter sp. IRS14. The sequence goes on along the minus strand of NZ_JAOVFN010000003.1, from coordinate 202,253 downwards.
TTGCTTGGTGAGTTTGTCCAGTTTTGTAGGTGTGAATAGCCTGCTCTCTCAATTCATCCACTTGAGCAGCATATAAATTGAGAGGCAAGATGTATACCAATGAAAAAACACATTTTTTTAGCATTTTGATAATCGGATAGTCCCATATCGAGGTGGGAAAGTATAATTAAAATCAAAAACCAATCACACAACACAAAAATAATGTGACCTATTTATCATTTTTAAATATTTAATGTATTTTTACATGATTTTTAAAAATATTTAGCAAAATTAAATAATTAGAATTTTTAAACTTACTCAAATATATACATTTCTTTTCAATATTATTATTTTATTTCACAATTGAATTATAAAAACCTTACAGGCTGATAACTAATAAAAACGTTTTAATAACTTTTTGTTTTATATTTAAAACTTTTATTTTTCTCATGTTTTATATTTATAACCATTCAAATTACCTATAAATTAATATAAAAAATTTGAATGGTTAAAATAAAGATTTGATTAAATTAACCAATACGACGTTTTAATCCTGTCATTTGTAAAACACGCGTTGAAATTTCTTCAATCGACATTTCAGTCACGTTTAAATATTTAATCCCTTCTGAAATATAGATTCCTTCAATTGCTCTAAGTTCCATTTGGCATTGGCTAAAACTTGCATAACGACTATTCGCTTTACGCTCACTACGAATCGCAACTAATCGCTCAGCATCAATCATTAAACCAAACAATTTACTGCGATGCGGTCTTAGTACTGCTGGCAAACGGTTATCATCCAAATCTTCTTCTGTTAAAGGATAGTTTGCAACACGGATACCGAATTGAAGAGATAAGTAAATAGAAGTTGGTGTTTTACCCGAACGAGAAACGCCAATTAAGATTAAATCCGCTTTATCATAATGACGAGTACGCGCTCCATCATCATTATCAAGCGCAAAATGAACAGCATCAATACGAGCTTTATAAGATTCAGAATCGGTTACGGCATGTGTCTGCCCAACTAATGTCGTAGGAGGCGTACCTAACTCTTGTTCCAATTTGCTGATTAAACCTTCAAACACATCAAGATTAACTGCTTTAGCAGTATTAATGATTTCTCGTACGTGTGGATCAACTAAAGTATCAAAGACTAAAGGTAGGCAACCATCTTTGGTCTGACATCTATTAATTTCAATCACAACATCCATTGCCGCCTCTTCAGTTGTAATATACGGCATGATATGAATATCAAAATCAACATTGGGAAATTGTGCTAATAACGAATGTCCAAGAGTCTCGGCAGTAATTGCAGTTCCATCAGAAATAAAAAAAACGCTCCGTCTAAACTGTTTACTTTCTGACATTAAAATTCTCCTTAAACATTTGTCTTAGTGCTATATAATCTTTATAGTAAACTGATCTTACATGACTGTCGCTTAGTATAATTCTCAACTAAGCACTTTATTTTTATAATTTCATGCCAAGATAGACATTAATACTGCAAAAGTGGAGTGAAAACTTTGGAAGCGCGCGTAATCGGTCTAGAAAAATTAGGGAAACACGATGTCGAACTCGTAGGTGGGAAAAACTCATCTTTGGGTGAAATGATCAGCCATTTATCAAATGCTGGTGTATCGGTACCTGGCGGTTTTGCAACTACTGCTGATGCCTATCGTGAGTTCTTAGATCAAAGCGGTCTTAACGCTCGAATTCAAGCAGAACTTGCTCAACTCAATGTTGATGACGTAAATGCCCTTGCAGAAACAGGTGCTAAAATTCGTCAATGGATTGTAGAGACTCCACTCACTGCAAACCTAGAACAAGAAATTCGCGCCGCTTTTACAACACTTTCTAACGGCAACCCAGAAATCGCGGTTGCCGTTCGTTCATCTGCAACTGCTGAAGATTTACCAGATGCTTCATTCGCAGGTCAGCAAGAAACTTTCTTGAATATTCGCGGTATTGATAACGTTCTTATTGCGATTAAAGAAGTATTCGCTTCTTTATATAATGACCGTGCAATTTCTTACCGTGTACACCAAGGTTTTGACCATGACGTCGTTGCACTTTCTGCAGGCGTTCAGCGTATGGTTCGTTCTGAAACTGGTGCTGCGGGTGTAATGTTTACACTTGATACTGAGTCTGGTTTCCGCGACGTTGTATTTATTACAGCATCTTATGGTTTAGGTGAAATGGTTGTACAGGGTGCCGTTAACCCAGACGAATTTTACTTATCTAAACCATTATTAAATGCTGGTAGACATTCAGTTTTACGCCGTAACCTTGGTTCAAAACACCAGAAAATGATTTATGGTGAAGAAGGTTCTGCTGGTAAATCAGTTATCGTTGTTGATGTTGAGAAACAAGAGCGCCAACAATTTGCTTTAAATGATCATGAGTTACAAGAGCTAGCTAAACAAGCGCTTATTATTGAGCAGCACTACGGTGCGCCAATGGATATCGAATGGGCAAAAGATGGCGATGATGGTCAAATTTATATTGTTCAAGCTCGCCCTGAAACAGTAAAAAGCCGTCAAAATGTAGGCACAATGGAGCGTTACCTTCTTAAACAAAGAGGTACTGTTCTTTGTGAAGGCCGTTCAATTGGTCAACGTATTGGTTCTGGTAAAGTCCGTATCATTAATTCAATTAAAGAAATGGACAAAGTTCAAGAAGGCGACGTTCTTGTATCAGATATGACCGATCCTGATTGGGAACCGGTAATGAAACGTGCTGCGGCAATTATTACTAACCGCGGTGGTCGTACATGTCACGCGGCAATTATTGCACGTGAACTTGGTGTACCTGCTATTGTCGGCTGTGGTAACGCAACAGAAGTATTGACTGATGGACAAGAAGTAACAGTTTCTTGTGCTGAAGGTGACACTGGCTTCATTTACGAAGGTGCTTTAGATTTCGAAGTTCAACGTAACTCAATTGAATCTATGCCTAAGCTATCGTTCAAAATTATGATGAACGTAGGTAACCCTGACCGTGCGTTTGACTTTGCTCAAATTCCAAATGAAGGTATTGGTCTTGCTCGTCTTGAGTTCATTATTAACCGTATGATCGGCGTGCATCCTAAAGCCCTACTCAACATTGATAGCCTACCGCGTGAAACTCGTGCTGCGGTTCTAACTCGTACTGCGGGTTATGCTTCACCAGTAGATTTCTATGTTGAAAAATTGGTTGAAGGTATTGCGACCCTTGCTGCTGCATTCGGTGACAAGCCAGTTATCGTTCGTATGTCTGACTTCAAATCAAATGAATATGCAAACTTGATTGGCGGTAAGTTATACGAGCCTGAAGAAGAAAACCCGATGCTCGGTTTCCGTGGTGCAAGCCGTTATGTATCTGATAACTTCCGTGACTGTTTCGAATTAGAATGCCGTGCACTTAAAAAAGCTCGTGATGAAATGGGTTTAACCAATATTCAAATCATGATTCCTTTTGTACGTACTGTATCCGAAGCAAAACGCGTTATTGAGTTACTTGCACAAAATGGTTTGAGACGCGGTGAGAACGGCTTAAAAGTAATCATGATGTGTGAATTACCAACTAACGCTTTGTTAGCTGAACAGTTCCTAGAGCATTTTGATGGCTTCTCTATTGGTTCGAATGACTTAACTCAGTTAACGCTGGGTCTTGACCGTGACTCTGGAATTGTTTCACACCTATTTGATGAACGTGATGCAGCAGTTAAAGCGCTTCTTTCAATGGCAATCCATGCCTGCCGTAAAGCGGGTAAATATGTAGGTATCTGTGGTCAAGGCCCTTCAGATCATCCAGATCTTGCAAAATGGTTAATGGAACAAGGTATTGAGTCTGTCTCTCTTAACCCAGACTCAGTTTTAGATACATGGTTCTTCCTTGCTGAAGAAAAAATCAAGCAAATCTAATATGTTATAAAAAAAGGCCCATCCGTGGGTCTTTTTTCATCTTTAGAATAGAGAATTTTTATTTATGCAAATTTACTTGGCACGTAATAATCAACAAGCGGGGCCTTACACCTTAGAACAAGTAAATCAAATGTTGGCTAGCCAACAAATTTTGTTAACTGATTTAGCTTGGCATGAAGGCATGACAGAATGGAAAGCTTTAGGAGAATTAACCCAAGGTAAACTTGTATATCAACCTATCGGTTATTCTGTACCTGTTATAAACACCAGTAGCTCACCTAATGAAACTATTCGTCAAATTCGTGTAGAGCCTAAAATTCACGAACTTGCCTCAATTCAATCTCGAGCTTTGGCAAAAATTATTGATTTATTACTTTGGTTACCCATAGCTGCGATTCCTTCTTTTTTCTTTAATGAATCTCAATATAAGCAATTATTTGAATTGCAAAAACAAATGCAATCAGCTGAAGTTGCTTCAACTAAAGCAGCAGAGCTACAACATCAACTTTTTACTTTAATTCCTATTGAAGCTTGGCATTCTATGCTTGCTTACGTCGTAATCATGCTTGCAATTCAAGCCTTTCTTTTAACAAAATATGGGCAAAGTATAGGTAAGAAAATTGTTGGAATTAAAATTGTAGATGCCGAAAGCAATGGTAAAGTTAATTTAACTCGCATCTTCTTATTAAGAAGTGTTGTTTTCATCATACTCAACTTGTTGTTTATGCCTATTAGTACAATTATTGACTACGCTTTTGCATTAGGGCAAAAGAGACAGGCGCTACATGACAAAATTGCAAGAACAAAAGTGATCAAATGATAGTGAATGACTCATTCATTTAAGGTCTAAAAAAAAAGGAGGCACCCCGCCTCCTTTTTTCTATAGAGAGTTGATATTTAAATAAAAGCTCCATATTGATTCGATACCCTACAAAAAAAATCGGGTTTTAAAACAATTATTTCAGACTACTTTATGTATAGCTTAGTTTGTCGATATGAGGCATAATGCCCTACAACGTAGCGGTGTCATATAATTGAGAAGTCTAAATTTAAGGATTAGCGTTCTCAATCATGCGACACTTTAATCGCTATCCCATATTTAATTAGGGAATGGGACTCTTCACCGAGGTTGTAAAATGAGACAAACGATTTTAGCTGTATTGTCTTTATCAACGCTTGCCGCACTTTTGACTGGGTGTGGTGGTGATATGGTACTTCTAAACTCTAAAGGTCCAGTTGGTCAAGGTCAAAGTGACCTTATGATGACTGCGATCTATTTAATGTTACTTGTGGTGATTCCTTCAATCATCATGGCATTATGGTTTGGTTGGAAATATCGCGCGTCAAATAAAGATGCAGACTATAAACCTACATGGGCACACTCAACTACAATTGAAGTTGTAGTATGGGGTATCCCTGTCATTATTATTGGTATTTTAGCTTGGTTAACTTGGTGGGGTTCCCACAAGTATGACCCATACCGTCCTTTAGAATCAGATAAAGCTCCTTTAACTATTCAAGTTGTTGCAGAACAGTTTAAGTGGATCTTCATTTATCCTGAACAAAACATTGCAACTGTTAACGAAGTACGTTTCCCTGAAAAAACTCCGTTAAGCTTTAAAATCACCTCTAACTTTACAATGAACTCATTCTTCATTCCACAGTTAGGCGGCCAGATTTATGCAATGGCAGGTATGCAAACTCACCTTCATTTGTTAGCAAATGAAACTGGCGTATATCGTGGTTTCTCTTCTAACTACTCAGGTTACGGTTTCTCTCAAATGCGTTTCAAGGCGCATAGTGTTACAGAGCAACAGTTCAATGAATGGGTAGCAGCTGTAAAAGCGGGTAATGGTTCTACTATTAACCCAGAAGCAGTTCAAAAAACTACGCTTGACCAAGCTGAATTAGCAACCTTACGTGATGGTGACCGTTCTAAGCACCAGATCGAGCATTTAGTAAATCGTGCTAAAGCTGCTGGTGATCAAGAAGCGCTTGCTAAAGCTGAAGCTATGAAACCGTTCCCGACTAAGCCACACCCTGTGACTTATTACTCTTCAGTTGAACCACAATTGTTTGAAACAATTATCAACCATTATATGAGTAACTATCATGGTGTTGACCACTCTGCTGCGCATGCAACAGCTGAACACGCTGCTCAAGGGGAATAAGACATGGATATGATTTTTGGTAAACTGGGTTGGGACTCTATCCCGACAGAGCCAATCGTGCTTGTCACCATGGTCCTTATGGCACTTGGTGCAATTGTTGTGCTTGGCGGTATCACCTATTTCAAAAAATGGGGATACTTGTGGAATGAGTGGTTTATTACGGTAGACCATAAAAAAATTGGTATCATGTACATTCTTGTATCTGTGGTCATGCTTTTGCGTGGTTTCGCCGATGCAATTATGATGCGTCTACAACTTTTCCTCGCTAAAGGCGGCGGCGAAGGTTATCTACATCCAGACCATTACGACCAGATCTTCACCGCACACGGTGTAATCATGATCTTCTTCGTAGCAATGGGTCTTGTTGTTGGTATGATGAACATCTCTGTACCATTACAGATTGGTGCTCGTGACGTTGCATTCCCATTATTGAACTCTTTAAGCTTCTGGTTATTCGCTGGTGCTGCTGGTTTGATGATGCTTTCACTTGTATTAGGTGAATTTGCTGCGACTGGTTGGATGGCTTACCCTCCTCTGTCTGGCATTCAATATTCTCCTGGTGTAGGTGTTGACTACTATATCTGGGCACTTCAGGTTTCTGGTCTAGGTACGCTTTTATCTGGTGTTAACTTCTTCGTTACCATCATCAAAATGCGTGCACCTGGCATGAAATTAATGGACATGCCTATTTTCACGTGGACTTCACTTTGTACGGCTGTATTAATCATTGCATCGTTCCCTGTATTAACAGGTACACTTGCAATGTTAACTCTAGACCGTTACTTCGGTTTCCATTTCTTCACAAATGAGCTTGGCGGTAGCCCAATGCTTTATGTGAACTTGATCTGGACATGGGGTCACCCTGAAGTATATATCTTAGTATTACCAGCATTTGGTCTATACTCAGAAATCGTTGCAACCTTCTCTCGTAAAGCGTTGTTCGGTTACAAGTCTATGGTGTATGCAACTATCGCGATTACAGTTCTTGCGTTCGTTGTATGGCTTCACCACTTCTTTACAATGGGTGCTGGTGCGAACGTTAACGCGTTCTTCGGTATCATGACCATGGTTATTGCGATTCCTACTGGTGTGAAAATCTTCTCTTGGTTATTCACTATGTATAAAGGTCGCATCACCTTTACTACTCCAATGTTATGGACGCTTGGCTTCCTTATTACATTTGGTATCGGTGGTTTAACTGGTGTACTTATGGCTGTTCCACCTGCGGACTTCCTTGTACACAACTCATTATTCTTGATCGCTCACTTCCATAACGTAATTATCGGTGGTGTGGTGTTTGGTATGTTTGCCGGCATCATTTACTACTGGCCAAAAATGTTTGGTTGGAAGCTCAATGAAGCATGGGGTAAAGCTGCGTTCTGGTTCTGGTTCTTCGGTTTCTATTTTGCATTCATGCCACTTTATATCCTTGGTTTCATGGGTATGACTCGTCGTTTGAATACATATGACAACCCAGAATGGGATCCTTACCTTGCAATTGCATTATTTGGTGCTGTTCTCGTTGCGATTGGTATTGCATGTTTCTTAATGCAAATCATTGTTGGTTTCTTACAACGCAAAGACAACATGGACCTTACGGGCGATCCATGGGATGCACGTACGCTTGAATGGGCGACTTCTTCCCCTGCTCCGTTCTATAACTTTGCGCATGAACCAGATGCAAGCGGTATTGACCGTTTCTGGACTGACAAAGAAAATGGTGTAGCATACGCACGTAACACTAAATATGAAGACATCCACATGCCGACTGATCGTGCTGCTGGTTTTGTCATTGCAATGTTCATTACAGTTCTTGGCTTTGCACTTATCTGGCATATTTGGTGGCTCGTTGTTGTTTCATTCGTTTCAGCTGTTGTTAGCTTGATCGTAAGCTCATTCACTAAGAATGTTGATTACTACGTTCCTGCTGCTGAAGTTGAGCGTATTGAAAACGAACGCTATGCTTTACTTGAAAAACACTTGAAGAAGGACTAAGGAAATGGCTGAAGTACTTCATCACGACAACCACGGCCACGATGGTCATCATGAGCATGATGATACTGACTTAACGGTCTTTGGTTTCTGGACATACTTGATGAGTGACTTGATTCTTTTCGGATCACTCTTCATTGCGTTCGCTGTATTAAGCAGTCATATTCCACCAGGAACTCCAAGTGCATATGACCTGTTCCATGATTCATTAGGCTACGTTTTAACTGAAACATTTGCCTTATTGATTTCATCGGTAACTTTCGGTTTTGCTGTACTTGCATCTTATAAAAAGAATGTAAATCAAGTTATCACTTGGTTATTTATTACATTCCTTTTTGGTGCAACGTTCATTGGAATGGAACTTTATGAGTTCCATCACCTTGTAGAAGAAGGTCATGGTCCAACTCACAGTGCATTCTTATCATCGTTCTTTACTTTGGTTGGTACACACGGTATCCACGTAACTTCTGGTTTAGTGTGGATGTTGGTATTGATGTATCAAATCAAAACTAAAGGTTTGACATTACCGAATACACGTCGTCTAGCTTGCTTAAGCTTGTTCTGGCACTTCCTTGACATCGTTTGGATCTGTGTATTCAGCGTCGTTTACTTACTGGGAGTTCTCTAATGAGTAGTCATGACCATAATGCTGCAGGTGCGTCACACGGTAACTTTAAGCAATACACTGTTGGATTTATCCTTTCTGTTATCCTCACCATCATCCCGTTCGGGATGGTGATGGCGGGTGGTTTCAGTCGTGGAATTTTAGTTACAGTAATTGCTATCGCTGCTGTTGCTCAGGTTCTTGTACAACTTGTGTACTTCCTACACATGAATACATCATCTGAACAACGCTGGAATATGATTGCATTCATCTACACAATCTTATGTATCGCTGTGCTTTTAATCGGTTCTGTGTGGATTATGAATTACCTTCACTACAATATGATGATCTAAACTGATTGTCATGTTGAAAAAATATCTATTCCTGACTAAACCAGGAATTCTCTTCGGTAATTTCATTACCACCTTGGGCGGCTTTTTCTTAGCCGCCCAAGGCTCTATAGACATCTTATTATTACTACTCACCTTACTTGGAACAACTTTAGTTGTCGCTTCTGGTTGTGTTGTAAATAATGTGATAGACCAAGACATCGACACAAAAATGCAGCGCACGCAAAACCGTGCATTGGTCAAAAAAACCATCTCTCCTACTGTTGCACTTATATATGCATTTGTTCTTGGACTTATCGGTTTTAGTATTTTGTGGTTCGGTGTAAATGCTTACGCTTTCTTGTTTGCAATGATTGGTTTTATTGTCTATGTCGGTTTTTATAGTTTGTGGACAAAACGCACCTCAATCCATCAAACCGTCATTGGTAGTATTTCCGGAGCGAGCCCTCCTGTTATTGGTTATACAGCAGTAACACATCATTTTGATGTAGCCGCTTTACTTTTGTTTTTAGCTTACGCGCTATGGCAAATGCCACATTCATGGGCAATTGCTATTTATCGTTTTGACGATTACAAAAATGCGGGAATCCCCATTCTGCCTGTTGCACGTTCTATTTATCGCACGAAAGTAGAGTGTGTCATTTATATTGTGTTGTTTGCAGCCGTATTGAATGGTTTATATTGTTTTGGCTATACCAATATATTTTTTCTAGTAACTTTTAATGCATTAACAGCATATTGGTTCTATTTATCAATTATTGGCTTTAAAGCTGAAAATGACCAACTTTGGGCTAAACGTTTTTTCCTTTACTCGGTCATATTAATTACCCTGTTAAGTTTGAGCTTTAGCTTTACCTATCAATCCCCTGCTCCAAATCTTCCTCTCTTTTAAATAAGGGAGGATTTCCTCCTCGATAGTAAAGAAGTTTTACTTTTCTCATCAAAAGATTTGTTTTTAGTCGAACTTTTACTTATAATTCAGCCTTCGCAAATTTTGCGACATAACTTTCAAGTTATGACTCCTTGCTTCTAATTTTTTATTTATTAGGGGCTGTTTAAACCGTAAGGAGCTGACAATGCGTCATTACGAAATCGTACTTTTAGTACACCCAGATCAAAGCGATCAAGTTGTAGGTATGGTTGAACGCTATATCTCTCAGATCAAAGAAGCTGAAGGTCAAATTCACCGTTTAGAAGATTGGGGCCGTCGTCAATTGGCTTACCCAATTAACAAAATTCACAAAGCGCACTACATTCTTATGAATGTTGAGTGTGGTCAAACTACACTTGATGAGTTAGAAGAATTGTTCCGTTATAATGACGCGATCATTCGTAACCTTATCATTCGTCGTGAACACGCAATCACTGAAGAGTCATTGCTTGCTAAAAGTGCTGAAGAAAAGCGTGCGCGTAAAGCTCAACGTGAAGAAGCACAGCAAGTTGCTCAAGACGCTGAATAAGGAGAACATCAATGGCACGTTTTTACCGTCGTCGCAAGTTCTGCCGCTTTACAGCTGAGAATGTTGTGTACATCGACTACAAAGATATCGATACTTTAAAACAGTACATCACTGAAAACGGCAAGATTGTTCCTAGCCGTATCACTGGTACTAAAGCTCGTTATCAACGTCAATTAGCTCTTGCTATCAAGCAAGCTCGCTACTTGTCTTTGATTCCGTACACTGACAACCATAAGTGAGGTGATCTGTGGACGTTATCTTATTACAACGCATTAAGAACCTTGGTAAATTAGGCGATAAAGTATCAGTTAAAGCTGGTTACGGCCGTAACTTCCTTATCCCTCAAGGTAAAGCAGTTGCAGCTACTGAAGCTAACACTGCTGCTTTCGAAGCTCGTCGCGCTGAACTTGAAAAGCAAGAAGCTGAAATTTTAGCTGCTGCTCAAGCACGTGCTGAACAATTGAATGAAGTTAACATCGTTATCACTGCTAAAGCTGGTGACGAAGGTAAACTCTTCGGTTCTATCGGTACTCGTGACATCGCTGACGCTTTAACGAATGCTGGTCTTACAGTTGACCGTGCAGAAGTTCGTTTACCGAATGGCGCGCTTCGTCACACTGGTGAATTCAACATCGCAATCCAATTGCACCATGATGTTGTTGCAGAAGTTCTCGTTACTATCGTATCTGAGTAATTTCTCATCAAAAAAAGAGCATGCTTCTGCATGCTCTTTTTTTATGTGCCCTATTTTTAAAATAAGATATATTAATTCCTGATCAGTTCTTTAGTTTAATTGGTTTTTTAATTAGGTAGTTTATTTCATTTTGTTTTAAGATAGTTCTCGGCCTCACAGGCTATTTGCGTACATCTTTCTTTATCATCAGGTCTAATTATGTCTCAGGCGAATGCCACTTCTTTAACTCTTTCATCTCCAACAGAAAATAAGACGAGTGAATCAGGCCAACTTAAAGAGTTTCGCACTCCCCCACACAATTTAGCCATTGAACAGGCTGTTCTTGCGGCCTTAATGACAGTTGCCGAATCTTTTGAACAAGTCAGCGACTTATTAAAAGAAAATGATTTTTATGCAACACGTCACAAATATATCTATCGTGCCATTGAGAAACTAGCACAAGAAAACTCTCCTTATGATGCTGTATTAGTAAGTGACTGGCTCTTAAAACAAAATTTACTCGATGCAATTGGTGGCGAAGAGTATTTAATGCAGCTTATGGCTGATTCACCATCAAGTTTCTATAACTTAGAAACGTATGCCAGTAAAATTAAAGAATTCTCTACGCTTCGTAGCATGATTAAAGTTAGTACTGAAATTTTACAAAATGCTTATGACACAAAAGGTCGTGGTGTTAGTGAAATTCTAGATTTGGCCGAAACGAGTATTTTCTCTTTAGCAGAACAGCACAATAACAATAAAAAGGATGCAGGCCCCAAATCTATTAGCTCTGTTACCGCCGATGTAATTAGTAAACTTGATGAACTCTCAAAACTCGATGGCAATATTACAGGTTTAACCACAGGCTTCTTAGAACTTGATAATAAAACATCTGGTATGCAGCCTGGTGACTTAATTATTGTTGCTGCACGTCCATCGATGGGTAAAACTACTTTTGCCATGAATTTGGTTGAAAGTGTTTTGCAATATAACAAGTTACCCGCTCTGGTTTTCTCTATGGAGATGCCAGCAGACTCTATTGCGATGCGTCTTATTTCTGCAATGGGTAAAGTTCACCAAGGACATTTACGTTCGGGTAACTTAGATGCAGATGAATGGACCAAGGTGACTGGTACCATTTTACAACTTCAACAAATGCATTTGTATATTGATGACTCATCTGCTCTACCTCCAACGGAACTTCGTGCCCGTGCTCGACGCGTTGCCAAAATGCATGATGGAAAAATTGGTTGTATCATGGTCGATTACTTGCAGCTTATGAAAGTTCCTGGCATGGGTGATAACCGTGTAGGTGAGATTTCAGAAATTTCACGTAGTTTGAAAGCATTAGCAAAAGAAATGCAATGCCCAGTTATCGCACTTTCCCAGCTCAACCGAAGTCTGGAAAACCGCCCAAATAAACGCCCAGTAATGTCCGACTTACGTGAATCTGGTGCGATCGAGCAGGATGCCGACTTAATCATGTTTATTTACCGTGATGAGGTTTATAACAAAGAGTCGAAAGAAGCTGGTACCGCAGAAATTATTATTGGTAAGCAGCGTAACGGTCCAATTGGTTCAGTCCGTCTTGCCTTTGAAGGTCAATATACTCGATTTAGTAATCTCTCTCCTGAGTATTACAGCCAATATGATGATGAAGAATAAACTCTATCTCTAGCCCAAAGGAGTAAATGAGGGTGCGCCAAGCAACAGTTTATATTGATCGCAATGCGCTTCAATATAATTTAAACCGTGTCAAAGAACTCGCAGCAAATTCAAAAATTGTAAGTATGGTGAAAGCTAATGCTTATGGACATGGAATCAAAGACTGTTTAGCAGCTTTAAATGCCTCAGATGCCTTTGGTGTCGCCTGCCTACAAGAAGGTTTAGAAATTCGTGAACTCGGATTTCAACAACCTGTTACTTTAATTGAAGGGGTATTTTCTGAAGATGAAATGCCAATTGCAATTGAACAAAAATTTGAATGTGTAATTCACCATCAACAACAATTTGAATGGTTAATTAAACATAAGCAAAAATACATTGCTCAAAGTTTAAAAGTCTGGGTTAAGCTTAATAGCGGCATGAACCGTTTAGGCTTTAAAGTTACTGAAATTATTGAAGTTATTAAAAATTTAAAAGCCGAAGGATTTACCTGTGTGCTAGCGATGCATTTCGCAAATGCAGATGTAGAGCACCCGCTTAACGAACAACAAAAGCAACAATTTTTACAAGTTAAACAAGCTTGTGATCCAGTTTTAGCATCTTGCTGTAACTCTGCTGCTATTTATAAATGGCCAGAATTACATTTTGATTATGTTCGTCCAGGTATTATGCTTTACGGCGCTTCACCTTTTGCAGATAAAACAGTCCATGATCTTGACTTAAAACCAGTCATGACTTTTTCAGCAGAAGTCATTGCACTAAACCATATTCAGACTAATGAGCATGTCGGTTATGGTTCTACTTTCTGTGCAAAGCAAGCAATGGATATCGCGATCGTTTCTATAGGTTATGGTGATGGTTATCCACGAGCTTATATTAAACAGAACTATGTCGCTATTGATAAACAGCTCTGCGCAGTTGTAGGCCGAGTGAGCATGGATATGCTTGCAATCGATGTGACAGATATGCAAGTAAAATTAGGTACACCAGTCGAACTTTGGGGTGCACACCGTTTAGTGGATGATGTTGCAGATGCAAACGGAACAATAGGATATGAATTACTCTGTCGCTTAAGCAATCGCCCTACTCGTAAAAGCAGTTAAATAATAAAATAAAAAAATCCAAGCATGCTTGGATTTTTTTATTTATATATTCAAAATTTTATCGCCAATAGTCATCAGTCGGTTTTGGCATTTCCTGTAAGCCGCGACGGAGAGTATCGGACCATTGCCGACTGATTTGTGAAAAATAAGGATCATCTTCTGTAATTCGTTTTCCCATCGGAATTACAAAGCTATCTTTTATATAAATCAACGCATCTAGTGGTAAGCCGACAGAAACATTTGAACGTAAAGTCGAATCAAAAGAAATTAAGCTACAACGTAATGCATCATCTAATGGCATTGCGTAATATAAAGCTCGGTCCAGAATCGGTTTGCCATATTTACTTTCACCAATTTGAAAATAAGGCGTATCCGTCGTTGCACAAATAAAATTGCCTTGTGGATAGACATTATAAAGTTGCATGTCACCACCTTTAATCTGTCCACCCACCAAAATACTACAGGCATAATTCATTTGTTCTTGGGTGTCCGAACTAATATCCTCTAAAACAGCTTTTAAAGTTTTACCAATGAGTTCTGCTGCCTCGAACATCGTATTAACACTATATAAATTAGGCTCTTGCTGTAAAGTAAGCGCATTTTGCAAATGACCTATAACAGCTTGCGTTGTGGCTAAATTACCGGCTGTTTGCAAGGCAATAAAACGTTCTCCGGTAACGCCAAAAGTATGCAATTTTCGGAACACAGAAATATGGTCAACTCCTGCATTAGTCCTCGTGTCACTAATAAACACTAAACCTTGTTCCAATCTTAGCGCACAACAATAAGTCATTTCATTCTCTTTACATTCAACATGCCAACACTTGAACCACAGACATCATGTTCTCAACTCCACCTTGCTCTCTTACACCACGAATAGGTGCCACATCGAGATAGTCACGGCCAACTGCAAGGTAGATATGATGTTTGGGTGTAAACAACTGATTGCTTACATCAAAACAATACCACTGATTTTCTACAAATACTTCCGCCCAAGCGTGACTGGCAAGGTGCGGATAGTTTTGATCAAATAGATAACCAGAGACATAACGTGCTGGTAATTGTAGCGCACGACACATTGCAATTAAAACATGAGCATGATCTTGGCATACACCTTCTCCAGCATGAAAGGCTTCAGTTGCAGTTGTCTGAACTGAAGTACTTTCAGGCTGATAAAGTATTTTCTGTAAAATATATTCACTTAATAATGCAATATGCTGTCGATCTTTGACTACTACAATATTTCTAGCAAAATCCAACATTTCTGGATCACATCGTGTTGCACCTGTCATCTGCAAAAACAAATTTGTAGGTGTAGATAAATTTACACAACCCAGCTCTACATCTTGAAGCTCAACAATCCCTTGAGCCATGAATGTAAGATGTTGGTATTGATAGCGCTGACTAGCCGTCATCCAGACATTGTTAAATATGTCCCTTTTAATCGTTTTCTCACCTGGCACGCTAATTGCCCAATTCATAACATGTTGATGCGGCGATGTTTGAGGCATCATTTTAATATACTGAATACTGTTTTGAGCAGTTTCCGTATAGCTATAATGCGTTTGATGATTAACCATCAATTTCATAATCAGACCTCAAACATATTTTCCAACTGCTGCGTAAAAGTATAATAAGTGTCCCACGTAAGTTGCTGTTTCAGCACTTGCCAATTTTGATCTATATTCTCCCACCCTAAATCAGCAAGCCGCTTCACCAAAATATCTAGCTCCAACACCAGAGCAGATAAATCTTGCCCAAAACGTAACTCAATATCAAATTGCTCTATTTTTTGACCTAAATGCAGAAATAAACAAACATCTTCATTTTCCGCTTCTAGTATTTGAGTACATTGTTCAACAGCTTTTCTCAAGATTTCAGGTTGAGCTTCAAGCGTGTTAATAACATGATTTAATTCTGCATAAGCCTTTGATGACAATATACCTCTTAGTTCCTGAATATTATCTTTAGCAATAATGAACTGGTTCAGTAATGAAAATGTTTGCTTCTTGTCTAACATATAGTGATTTAGTAATTCAGCATTTTCTATGACCAAACCAAATGCTGCTGCAAATTTTGTTGCTTTCTCATCTTGTGTAAAGGGTAAATGAGAGGCTGCGAATTTAACTCGCATTAAATATCGACCCAACCAATATATTTGATGCGCACTCGAATTGAGTAAAACCATAAAGTTCCTCTTTAACCCACAATCAGGAATGTAATGTTTCGACAACCCATGTATCTTTTATACCGCCACCTTGGGACGAATTTACGACTAGAGAGCCAGCCTGCATCGCCACACGTGTTAAGCCACCCGGTACTATTTCAGTACGATAAGGTGAACTCAATACAAATGGACGCAAATCAATGTGACGTTCAGCCACCCCTCCTGTAGTTAAAGTGGGAGCAACAGATAAAGCTAAGGTAGGTTGTGCAATGTACATATGAGGCGTGGCGATCAATTTTTTTCTAAAGTCATCAATTTCATACGAACTGGCTTTAGGCCCAATTAACATGCCATAACCACCTGAACCCTGAGCTTCTTTAACAACCAATTGATCTAAATTAGACAGTACATAATCTAAATGTTCATCTTTACGGCACTGATAAGTAGGTACATTTTTTAGAATTGGGGTTTCACCCAAATAGTATTGGATCATTTGGTCTACGTAAGGATAAATAGATTTATCATCAGCCACGCCTGTTCCAGGTGCATTTGCAATCACAACATTTTTTTGCAAATAAGCAGACATAAGGCCTGCCACGCCTAAGGCACTATCTGGCCGGAATGCTAAAGGATCTAGAAAATCGTCATCTAAACGGCGGTAAATTACATCTACTTTTTGACGCCCACGAATAGTTTTGACAAAAACTTGATCATTTTCTACAAATAAATCCCGGTTTGTAACCAACGGCACATCCATTTCACGTGCCAGAAAAGCATGCTCATAAAAAGCACTGTTAAAACGTCCCGGTGTTAGTACCACCACAAAAGGTTGGTCTGCTGGTGAGTTCTCCTGCAATATTTCTTTTAAAAGTTTTGGATAATGCTCAATTCCCTGTAAATTATTGGCTGCACATAGCTCCGGCATCAATTGTTGGCTAATGTTTCGGCTTTCGATCATATAAGACACACCAGAAGGTGTTCTTAAATTATCCTCCAATACAAAAAACTCTCCCTCACCATCACGGATAATATCAATTCCGCTAATTTGTGAATAAATTTTACCTTTCAAAGCATGTTTGAGCATGTGGGGTTGGAAAGCCTCATTCCCCATGATTTGATCTTCGGGAATCAGTTGTTCTTTTAAAATATGTTGTCCATGATAAATATCATCTAGGAAATAATTTAATGCTTTAACGCGCTGCGCACAGCCCGAAGCTATTTTCTCCCACTGTTTTTTTTCAATTACCCGTGGAATTAAATCAAAAGGAATTGTTCGCTCTGTACCTTCTTTATCACCGTATACGTTAAAAGTAATTCCATGATAAAGAAAATGCTGCTTCGCTTGAGCATTTAATTCTTTTAACTCATCTAAAGTACGAATACTCAACCATTGTTCAATTTTTTTAGAAGCCGCGCCATTTGATGTCACATCATCAAGCATCTCATTAAAAAATTCTGATTTCAGCTGTTCAAATAGATTGGTTTGTACGGAAATATGTTCTAAAAAAGAGGTTGGGTTAATGAGTGCCGTAGTTGTCTGCTCTTGTATAAAAAAGTCATTATCTATATGTAATTCATGCTCTTGTTCTGACATAACCACCTCGTCTTATCATTTATCTATATTTCATTTTTAAATAAGCAATTTCAGTGCCACTTATATATGTTTAATATTTTTACGGTGTTTTGTTATAGCTTTCTTCTTCTAAATCTTAACATCGATTGTAAAAGGTTCAGTAAACTGAATCTGACAAACTTGCTAAATGTGTAAAGATTTTTTATTGTGTTGACACCAAAGCAATTGGATATAGATGTATTACGCTTATGTCTGTAATAGAAAAAGAAACTTCGAATAGTTTATATCGCCAATGGCAGATCTTGTCTCGCCTTCCAACCGGTAAATGGATCGGAACACGGGAATTACAAGAAATGCTTGAACGTGAAGGTATTGATATCAGTTTAAGGACTATTCAGCGTGATTTAAATCAAATTGCTCAGCGCTTTCCGATTGAAAGCAATAAGGCCGTACCTCAAGGCTGGCGGTGGCAATCCGATGCGCCTATTCAGAGCTTACCGCACATGACGAGCTCTCAGGCAGTAACCTTTATGATGGTTGAGGAGCATCTTAAACACTTACTTCCACCTAGTCTGCTTGATGAGATGGGACCTTGGTTTGATTTAGCTAAACGTAGTCTCTCTACACAAAATAATGTGAGACAGTGGATTAACCGAGTACGTATCGTACCTGCAAGCCAACCACTTATTCCACCTGTAGTCGACCGTGCTGCTCAACAAGCAATTTATGAAGGTCTACTTCAAGATAAACAAATTGAATGTGTTTATCAGGCTCGAGTAAATCAAGGTGAAGATAAAACTTATGTTTTAAACCCTTTGGCTTTGGTACAAAAAGGTGCAGTAATTTATTTGATTTGCACACGACATGGCAAAACTGAAGTTCAAACGTTTGCCTTGCACCGTTTTAAATCAGCAAAAGTCTTAGATAGTCGAGCACTGCATCCTGTCAATTTTGATATTGATCATTATATTGATTCAGGTGCTTTAGGCTTCAGAGTGGACTATAAACAGCCAACTGAGTCAATCCAGCTCACATTAACTATGACAGAGCAGACTGCTCGAACTTTCTATGAAAGTCAGTTAAGTAAGGACCAAACTATCATTCCACTTGAAGAAAATATTGTAGAAGTTACCGCAACAGTACCTTTTACATCTCAACTGGTGTGGTGGCTACGTAGTTTTGGCAAAAAATTACTGCATATCGAACCTATTCAAGTACACAACGCTGTTCGAGAAATTGAATCTGAGAATAAATAGATAAAAAAAAGAGAACCATAAGGTTCTCTTTAGATTTTGAATTATAATTTTCTTAATTTTATATTGTCTCTTATATTTATAGTTGTTTCAGATCAATCTGTTCTCCCCCTACAAAATTGATCTGCTCTTTCTTTTGCGCTATTTTGACCATGAACATTGGCATGCCATTTCATATCCATTGTAGCGAATTGATTTCATTGTCATGGTTAAAGCCCTCTTGTTTGAACGTGAATTTAATATAACTGGCTACCTGAAATATGTGAAATAAGAAAAAAAGGAAGCGAAATCTATTTTCTTCCTTAGGAAGTTTCCATATATTTTTTGAACAGAAAATAAAAAAGCCCAGTCTTAACTGGGCTTTTTGTACACTTAAATGATTAAGCTGTTTTCTTAATCATATTGTTTTTACGAATTGTGATCATTACAAGCTGAACAGCTGCTGGTGTAACACCAGGAATACGACTTGCTTGAGCTAATGTTTCCGGAAGAACTGTTTTTAATTTCTGAGTAATTTCGCGAGATAAACCAGACACTACGTCATAATCAAAATCGGTAGGAATTTTAGTTTCTTCAAGACGCTTTAACTGTGCCACATCTTCATGCTGACGGTTAATATAACCTTCGTATTTCACAGCAATCTCGATTTGCTCACCCACCTGCTCAGAAACTTCAGAACCTGTAAGTTCTGCAATTTGACCAAAGCTAATATTAGGGCGTTTAAGCAAATCAATTGCGCTACATTCTTTACTTAAATCAGCACCCGTCATCTCAACGAATTTCTTACCCATAGGGTTATTTGGTGCTGCCCACAAATGTTGTAAACGAGAGGTTTCACGCTCAACAGCTTCCATTTTTTCACAATAAGCAGCCCAACGAACATCATCAACCAAACCAAGTTCACGACCAACAGTCGTTAAACGCTGATCTGCATTATCTTCACGTAACATCAAACGGTATTCCGCACGTGAAGTAAACATACGGTACGGTTCTTTGGTTCCTAAAGTGATGAGGTCATCAACCAACACCCCCATGTAAGCTTGGTCACGCTTAGGTGTCCACTCTTCTTGCTCCCACGCACGGCGCGCAGCATTTAAGCCAGCAAGTAAACCTTGAGCACCTGCCTCTTCATAACCTGTCGTACCATTAATTTGGCCAGCAAAATATAGACCATTAATCGCTTTAGTTTCGAGAGTGAATTTCAAAGCTTGCGGATTGAAATAATCGTATTCAATCGCATAGCCTGGACGCAAAATATGCGCATTTTCCATACCACGAATAGAACGAACAAGTTCAAACTGCACATCAAATGGAAGTGAAGTCGAAATACCATTTGGATAAAGCTCGTGTGTATCTAAACCTTCTGGTTCCAAAAATACTTGATGTGAGTCTTTATCAGCGAAACGGTGAATTTTATCTTCGATTGACGGGCAGTAACGTGGACCAACACCTTCAATAACACCGGTATACATTGGTGAACGATCTAAACCACCACGAATAATGTCGTGAGTTTTTTCATTGGTATGCGTGATATAACAATTTACTTGTTCTGGGTGCATAGAAACATCACCCATGAAAGACATGACTGGAGACGGAAAATCACCTGGCTGTGGAATCATGACTGAAAAATCAACCGAACGTGCATCAATACGTGGTGGAGTACCAGTTTTTAAACGACCAACAGGTAGCTTTAATTCACGTAAACGTTGAGCAAGTGCAATAGAAGGTGGATCACCCGCACGACCACCGCTTGATTTTTCTAAACCAACGTGGATTACACCGCCTAGGAATGTACCTGTAGTCAACACAACAGTTTTAGCATCAAAGCGAATACCCATTTGGGTAACTACACCTTTAACTGTATCACCTTCAACAATCAGGTCGTCAGCTGCTTGCTGGAAAATATCAAGATTTGCTTGATTTTCCAAAGTATCGCGGATGGCAGCTTTATAGCGCACACGGTCAGCTTGAGCACGTGTTGCACGCACTGCGGCACCTTTACGCGAGTTTAAAATACGGAACTGAATACCACCTTTATCGGCAGCTAAAGCCATTGCGCCACCAAGTGCATCAATTTCGCGTACTAAATGCGATTTACCAATACCACCGATTGCTGGGTTACAACTCATTTGACCCAAAGTCTCAATGTTATGGGTCAAAAGCAAAGTCTGTCGTCCCATACGCGCAGCAGCAAGGGCTGCTTCCGTACCTGCGTGACCGCCGCCGATAACAATAACATCATAAACTTTAGGGTAGTGCATGAGTACAAAACACCAGAAAAAAAAGACGGAACATTATAGCAAAATTATCTGCTTATTGATGTACATAATTACAAAATTGTCTTCACATGGTTTACGGTACTCCACATGTTTTGACATTTTGTTGCATGAATTCAATACAAAGTGAATGTTTTTAAGATTTTTTCATCTTAGAATAAAAAATGTACAGCACTTCTACGACTTTAAAATTAACGCAACGAGAAGGAACACAAAATGAAAACGACTATGTTAAAAATCTTAACCGCATCTCTCCTTTGTTTTTCAGGCGTAACGTTTACCCACGCTGCGACGAATCATACTGCTAAATCGACTCATACGGCTAAATCAAGTAAAACAGCTAGTCATACTGCAGATTCGAGCAAATCAGTTGCGCAAAAAGAACTTAGAGCTTGTGTAAAAAAACAGCAAGGTGAATGGGTATCTTATAGCCATAATGGTGTAACCTTTAATGGTACTTGTGAACCAAACGAAAACGGTAAACTACAATTTAAAGCCCCTGCTCCTTAAGCAGTTTTGAAATAAGGTAGAGAAGAAGTCATTTATTTTCTGCCACATCTCATCAGTATTTTCAAAGACGGCTCATTAAAGATGAGCCGCTTTCTTTTTTAAAATGGTCTAGTCCGCTACAATACGCCTTTAAATAAAATTTTTAGGTCCTTTTCGTGAAGTGGTTACAAATACACATTACCGTTGATCAAGAACAAGTTGAGTTCACAGAAACACTTTTAATGTCTCTAGGTGCGGTAAGCGTAACTCTGGATGATGCTGAAGATCAGGCTTTACTTGAACCATTACCAGGTGAAACACCTTTATGGAACAAAGTAATCGTGACAGGCATCTATCAACAAGACGAACAAGACCCAATTGATGTCGACACTTTAGAAGCTTTCTTAAAAGCTCAACTTCCAGATGCTCCTATACGTCACGAAGAACTTGAAGACCAAGTATGGGAACGCGCATGGATGGATTATTATGAACCAATCCAAATTGGGGAAAAGTTCTGGATCGTACCTGAATGGCTAGAGCCACCAGAAGCAGATGCAACTAACATTAAGTTAGATCCAGGTCTTGCGTTTGGTACAGGTAACCATGCGAGTACCTTCTTATGCTTACAATGGCTAGGTAAAACTGACGTTAAAGATAAGATCGTGATTGATTATGGTTGTGGTTCAGGCATTTTAGGTGTAGCCGCTTTATTATTAGGCGCAAAAAAAGTATATGCCACAGATATTGACCCTCAAGCCGTTTTAGCAACAAAACAAAATGCTGAACTTAATGGGGTATTAGATGGACTATATGTAGGCCTTCCTGAAGAATTCGATCAAGAGTTCAAACCTCAGCAAGCAGATGTTCTAGTTGCAAATATTTTGGCTGGTCCATTAATGGCACTTGCGCCAGAGTTTGCAAATTTAATTAAATCTGAGGGTGAGTTCGCACTCGCAGGTGTAATTGAAGAGCAAGTTGCTGATGTTTCAGGTGTTTATTCTGAATTTTTTGATATATTAGATGTCGAAAAGCGCGAAGAGAACTGGTGTCGCATTTCAGGAAAACGTAAAACAATAAATTGAGACTTTTAACTCATGAATGAAAAACAAACCCGCTGCCCTAAGTGTTTAACAGTTTATAAAGTATCTCTTACTCAATTGACTGTTGCTCAGGGTATGGTTTGTTGCCCTAAATGTGATTCGAGCTTTAATGCACTCACCCATCTGATTAATATTGAAAACCCTGTCATAGTTAACTCATCTACATTAGCCAATGGTTCAATGCAAACGAGATATATGACACATTCGCACGTATTAGATATCTTCGATCAAAAAGTTGAAAATTCTAATATTGATCTTTTAACCTATCTCAACAACTTAAATTATTTTCATAACGAACCTATTAACGCCCTACCAAATCTTAATTTAGCTGAACAAACTTCCTCGCAAGAACAAGACAATAATAAAAAGCATAGTTGGCTGTACTACACGCTCTGGAGTTCTGCTAACCTTATTTTAATTTTAGTTTTTACTTTTCAAATTCTCTGGTTTAATCCTAAGCTCATGCATGCAAGTCCAACCGTTAGCCATGCGTTTAATTATGTTTGCGGAATAATGCACTGCAATAAGTCAGCCGAACAATATCAACTTATTTATATAGAAAAGTTAAAACTCCGCAAAGTTGACACAAGTCATACGCAATTCTCAGGCATATTGCTTAATCAGAATGATAAAAGTATTGAACTTCCCAACCTAAAGTTGAGTTTTTCAACAGAGCCAAATAAAACAGAAGAAATTATATTGACTCCTCAACAATATCTTGTTGAAAACTTAAGAGGTATTCAACGCATCCCCTCTGATACTCCTTTCCGATTCCAATTTGAGCTAAACAAAAGCAAAAAAAGCCTACTAAATTATCGATTAGAAATTGTCCACCCCTAAAATGTAAAAAAAGTGAAAAAAAAATAAAAAAAAATGCAGTTAATTTGCTCACTTTTTCCTAGACAGTGGTATGATACGCGCCACGAAAGCTTTGACTCATATACTCCTCGCTCTCAATCCAAAAAAAATACTGTTAAGCATGTGTGCTTTTCTACTTTAAGCACATAGCCTAACTTTTTTTGTTTTTGAGGGAGCTGTAACAAATATTTAACTATTGTTACGCTTATTTTTTATTCAATACGAAGAAATATGGCAAGCTAATTGTTCTTATGTTTTAGAGTCACTGTTTTAGGATCTAAAACAGGACTCCGTATTTTTAGACCACATTTATATACTACTTTATCCAAGTTAGTATTTGATTTTCGGATTAACTCGCATGAATAGCAAATCTCCTATTTTTACTGCACAATCTGATGTTGCTCTTCGCATCCACGTGGATCGCGCAGTTCGTCATTATTTTGCACAATTGCAAGGTGAGCAACCATCTCAGGTATATGACATGGTGCTAGCAGAAATGGAGAAACCTCTTTTATCTGTAGTTCTTGAATATACACGTGGTAATCAAACCCGTGCTGCAGAGATTCTTGGACTCAACCGTGGCACTTTACGTAAAAAGTTAAAAGCTCACGGTTTAATGAGTGAATAAATGATAAAATGCTCACGACTTCGTGGGCATTTTTTTATGCTTATTGGTTTTAATCCGTAGACTTGAAATTGTTGAATTAAACATCATGACTATTAAACGTGCTTTGATTTCTGTATCTGATAAGACAGGAATTGTCGAATTTGCTCAAAACCTTGCAGCTTTAGGGGTAGAATTATTATCTACAGGCGGCACATACAAGTTGCTTAAAGATAATAACATCGCAGTTGTTGAAGTATCTGAACATACTGGCTTCCCTGAAATGATGGATGGTCGTGTTAAGACATTACATCCAAAAATTCATGGCGGTATTCTTGCTCGTCGCGGCTTAGACGAAGCAGTAATGGAAGAACACAACATTGATCCGATTGATCTAGTTGTTGTAAACCTTTATCCATTCGCTGCAACAGTTGCAAAACCTGACTGTACCCTTCCTGATGCAATCGAAAATATCGACATCGGTGGTCCTACAATGGTTCGCGCAGCTGCTAAAAACCATGCTTCTGTAGGTATTGTAGTAAATGCTTCAGATTACGACACCGTAATCAATGAATTAAAAACTGCTGGTTCACTTTCTTATGAAACACGTTTTGATTTAGCTGTTAAAGCATTTGAACATACTGCTCAATACGACGGCATGATCGCTTCTTACTTAGGCGCTCGCGTTGGTAAGACCGAAGGTGAAGCTGATTTATTCCCTCGTACGTTCAATACTCAATTGAACAAAGCACAAGATCTACGTTACGGTGAAAACCCACATCAATCTGCTGCATTTTATGTTGAAGCAAATGCAAAAGAAGCATCAGTTTCTACAGCAAAACAGTTACAAGGCAAAGAATTGTCTTATAACAACATTGCTGACACAGATGCTGCACTTGAATGTGTTAAATCATTCGCAAAACCTGCTTGTGTAATTGTAAAACATGCTAACCCTTGTGGTGTTGCTGTTTCTTTAGACGGCATTAAAGCTGCTTACGATTTAGCTTATGCAACAGATCCAGAATCTGCTTTCGGTGGCATTATTGCATTTAACCGTGAGTTAGATGTCGCAACTGCTCAAGCAATCGTTGACCGTCAATTCGTTGAAGTTATTATTGCTCCAAGTATTGCTGATGGTGTGCTTGAAGTTACTGGTGCTAAGAAAAACGTACGTGTTTTAGTATGTGGCGAATTACCTGCGATTGATGCACGTGCACCACAACTTGACTACAAACGCGTTAATGGCGGTTTATTAGTTCAAGATCAAGACTTAGGTATGATTACTAAAAATGATCTTAAAGTAGTAACTAAATGCGCACCAACTGAACAAGAAATTGATGACCTCATCTTTGCTTGGAAAGTTGCGAAATATGTAAAATCAAATGCAATTGTTTATGCGAAAAATCGCCAGACTATTGGTGTTGGTGCAGGTCAAATGAGCCGTGTTAACTCAGCTCGTATTGCTGCCATCAAAGCTGAACATGCAGGTTTGGTTGTTGAAGGTGCTGTGATGGCATCTGATGCATTCTTCCCGTTCCGTGACGGGATTGATAATGCAGCTAAAGCTGGCATTAAATGCATTATTCAACCGGGTGGTTCTATGCGTGATGAAGAAGTAATCGCAGCAGCTGACGAAGCTGGTATTGCAATGGTCTTCACTGGTATGCGCCATTTCCGCCACTAATTTAAATTTAGTCCTCCCTAACCCTCCTTTTATTCAGGAGGGTTTTCCACAATAATGGAGCTAACTCTCCAACTTGAGGGATAGAGGGAGATGAAAAGGATTAAAGTTAAGGAACAAATTAAAAATGAATATTTTAGTTTTAGGTAGTGGTGGTCGTGAACATGCTTTAGCATGGAAAATTGCGCAAGATACCAATGTTACTCAAGTTTTTGTTGCGCCAGGTAATGCTGGAACTGCAACAGAAGACAAATGTGTTAATGTTCAACTTGATATTTTAGACAACTCAGCAATCATTGCTTTTGCTAAAGAAAATAATGTTGATCTTATTATTGTCGGCCCAGAAGCACCATTAGTTAATGGCGTGGTAGATGCTGCACGTGAAGCAGGTTTAAAAATTTGGGGACCTACTCAATATGCAGCGCAGCTTGAAGGTTCAAAAGCATTTGCTAAGCACTTTTTAAAGCGTCACAACATTCCAACTGCTTTCTATGACGTTTTCACTGAAGTAGATGCAGCTAAAGCGTATGTTGAAAAAAATGGTGCACCAATTGTAATTAAAGCTGATGGTCTTGCTGCTGGTAAAGGCGTAATCGTTGCAATGAC
Source organism: Acinetobacter sp. IRS14 (assembly GCF_034650275.1). NCBI lineage: Bacteria > Pseudomonadati > Pseudomonadota > Gammaproteobacteria > Moraxellales > Moraxellaceae > Acinetobacter > Acinetobacter sp. IRS14. Next base: position 175,747 of record NZ_JAOVFN010000003.1, on the reverse strand, counting down.
CAACGAAGAAGCTTTTGCAGCAATTGATGACATGCTTGCTGGTAACAAATTTGGTGATGCTGGTTCACGCGTTGTGATTGAACAGTTCCTTGCGGGAGAAGAAGCTTCTTTCATTTGTATGATTGATGGTAAAAATATTTTACCAATGGCAACTTCACAAGATCACAAGCGTATTTTTGAAGGCGATCAAGGCCCTAATACCGGCGGTATGGGTGCCTACTCTCCTGCTCCAGTGGTAACTTCTGACATTTTCGAACGCGTTATGACTGAAATCATGCGTCCGACTGTTGATGGCATGGCTGCTGATGGACATGTTTACACTGGTTTCTTATATGCTGGTCTAATGATTGATGAGCAAGGCCAACCACGTGTGATCGAGTTTAACTGTCGTTTTGGCGACCCTGAAACTCAACCGATCATGATGCGTTTAAAATCATCTCTTGTGGAATTGGTAGAAGCTGGTATTGCTGGTAATTTACCAAAAGAAGCTGAATGGGATGAACGCAAGTCAATCGGTATTGTACTCGCAGCTGAAGGCTATCCTGATAGCGTGCGCAAAGGTGATGTAATTTCTGGTATCGGACAATCACCTGAAGATACTAAAATTTTCCATGCAGGCACTGCAACTCGTGAAGATGGTCACATTGTGACTTCTGGTGGTCGAGTTCTTTGTGTAACAGCATTGGGCGACAGCGTTCTTGAAGCACAAATTAATGCGCTAGAAGTATGTGGTCAAGTTACCTTTACTGGTATGCAATATCGTAATGACATTGGCTACCGCGCAATTGCACGTGAAAAAGCTTAAAAAACCTACAAGTTTAAAATGCTAATAAAAAAGCCTCTATATAGAGGCTTTTTTATTACGTATCACGATATAAGAAAATCGTATAAATCTTTAAAATTTTGCTAAAGATATCAACAAACAAAAAGAAGCCCCCTATATCAAGCATACTTTTATTGCTATCATTAGTACATAGTTGTAACTGTCATCAGACACTGCTGTTTTAATAATTTCCATAAAGACTTGCTCTACAAATTATGCCTGTAGAGAGTTTTTTAATATTCTAAATTTATGAATGCTCGTTTGGCTACTGTTGGGGATGAACTGTTTGGGGAAACAGTTTTTGTTTATTAAACAATTACCCTCTGTTATAGCCAAAATATGCAAGCAAATTATGGAACCCCAGAAAAAGATCACAGAGTTTAGACTAGTTGTAATTCCAACTCCTCTCTTTTCATATTGATATAGATCAATCGTTATTGTTCTATATCTTAATCAGGACTTTTTTAAATGAAAAAGCTGATCAGCCTTTTTTTAAGCATGTCAGTAGTATTATTGACAGCATGTAGCAAACAAGAAAATGCTCAACAAGCCGAACAAAACAATGATAGTACCAAAGTACAAAAGGTAGTAATTGCCTCTACAGGTTCGGATGCTGAAATTTGGCGTTATATCGCATCTTTACCTGAAACCCAAGCTGCTGGCTTAAAGTTAGAAGTGAAAAACTTCACAGACTCCGTTTCAATGAATACAGCAATTGCAAATAAAGAAGTAGATTTGAACGCATTCCAAGCTTATTCTTATCTTACTGCATTTAATAATTCAAACCCGGATAAGATTGCAGCGGTTTCTACCACTTATATTGAGCCAATGGGGATTTATTCAAGTAAATACAAAAAAATTGAAGAACTTCCTGAAGGTGCAATTATTTCAATCCCGGATGATGCTGCCAGCGAATCTCGTGCGCTACTCTTGTTACAAACTGCTGGCTTAATCAAGCTTAAAGCTGACTTTAATCCTATTCAGGGCAGTCCAATTGATGTTATCGAAAATCCCAAAAAGATCAACATCAAACCAATCAAAATGGAAACTGCATTACGTCTTAAAAATGAATTTGATGCAGTTGTATTAAATAATACCATAGCACTCGAGGGAGGTTTAAACGTACTCAAAGATTCTATGTTCTATGAACCTATTGATCAAATCTCAAAAATTAGTGTCAACGTTCTAGCAACTGCTGAATCACGTAAAAATGATCCTGTCTTACAAAAAGTTGGTAAGCTTTACCACAATGCAGCTGTTAAAAAATACATTGAAGAACACTTTGGTGGAACAAAAGTTGACGTAGACAAACCAATCAGCTATCTCTCAGAAGCTAAATAGTAATATAATAGCCCAAACGTGAAACAGGCAAATTCTCTTTGCCTGTTTTTTCTTTCCAGCATAGCTTCTGAAGATATGATTCAATTTAAAAACATTTCAAAGCACTATCAGCTCAAAAATCAAACCATACGCGCACTCGACGAAATCAATTTAGAGATTCCAGAGGGCAGTATTTTTGGCATCATTGGCTATAGTGGTGCAGGTAAAAGTACCTTAATCCGCCTGATCAACCTTCTTGAGCGACCAACTGAAGGTCAAATCATTATTAATCAGAAAGATTTCACTGCTTTGGATGCACGCTCATTACGTCAGGAACGTGCAAACATTGGAATGATTTTCCAGCACTTCAATCTGCTACAAACCAAGACAGTTGCTGAAAATATTGAAATGCCAATGCGCCTACTGAATTACAATAAGGTAGAACGTGAAAAACGCCTGAATGAGTTATTGGAGTTCATTGATCTTAAGCATAAAAAAGATGCTTATCCAGATGAGCTTTCTGGCGGACAAAAGCAACGTGTCGGTATTGCCCGTGCTTTGGCAAATCATCCAAAAATTCTTTTGTGTGATGAAGCAACTTCTGCTCTAGATCCGCAAACTACCAAATCAGTTTTAGAACTGCTGAAGAAAATTAATCAAGAGCAAAAAATCACGATTGTTATGGTGACCCATGAAATGGATGTTATCGAAACTATTTGTGATCATGTGGCTGTAATGGAAGCAGGTAAAGTCATTGAACAAGGTTCAACGATTGATATTTTTAGCAAACCTCAACATCCAACGACTAAAAACTTCATTCAAACTGTTTTACATCAACAGTTGCCTGTAAATATTTTAAATCAGCTCGAAAACCAGCATCATCATAGTATTTACTGCTTACAGTTTTTAGGACGTTCTGCTCAAGAACCTGTAATTCAGTCACTGATTAAAAAATTCGATATTAGCTTAAATATTTTATTTGCGAATATGACTGAAATTAATGGCACCGTCATTGGTCAAATGTTTGTGCAGCTTTTAGGTGATCCTCAGCTCATCAAACAAGCTATTGATTTTTTGGAAGAAAATGAAGTAGGTGTAGTTCAATCAGGAGATCAAGTATGAGAGATTTAATCGTACAATGGTTAACTGAACTTACTCAACCTTTCTGGCAAAGCTCCCTTTCTATTGATCAATTCGTTACAGCTTTGCAAGAAACCTTTAATATGGTTTTCTTCGCACTTTTGTTTGGTGGTATTTGGGGATTTATTCAGGGAATTATTTTATTAGTTACCCGTCCAGATGGCATTTTACCGAATAAAGTGATTTATCATTTACTTAATCCAATTGTAAATGCTTTACGCTCCCTTCCTTTTATTATTTTACTTATTGCAGTGATTCCTCTTACTAAGCTATTAGTAGGTACTTCAATTGGTACATGGGCAGCTATTGTTCCATTGACTATTTATGTTGGTCCTTATATGGGACGTCTGATTGAAACTTCATTGCTTGAAGTCAATGAAGGAATTATTGAATCTGCTCAAGCAATGGGTGCTACACCTTGGCAAATTATCTATCGCTTTATTTTGCCTGAAGCACGTAGTTCGCTCATTTTAAACCTTACAACAGCGACAATCAGTCTTATTGGTGCAACCGCTATGGCTGGCGCAGTTGGTGCAGGTGGTATTGGTGATTTAGCAATTTCTTATGGTTATCAACGTTTTGATACTAGCGTTGTGATTTTAACAGTCATTATCCTATTACTATTAGTACAGATTGTACAAACGCTAGGAAACTGGCTCGCTAAACTCCGTTAAGTCATCCATACAAAAAAGCTCTCTTCTAGAGGGCTTTTTTTGTTTTATATAACTCTTTTCTTAAAGATAGTTGAGCACATGGCTCAATACCATTTTCTGGTATGATCAAACTTAGTCATTATTATTCATTTACTCTTTGGATTTAGTTTCAGGATAAAACAATGCGTTATAGAATTCATTTTATTGATGTGCAGAATGCCCTCCAAAACTATATCTGGATTTTAGAAGATACTGAAACCCAAGAAGCTGTAGCAGTTGACCCAACAGAAGCGGAACTAGTCACCCAATTTTGTCAGAAGCATCAGTTAAATTTAAAACAAATTTGGCTTACTCATTGGCATAAAGACCATATAGGTGGTGTTGCTGATTTAACGGCTGCCCAAAATATTACTGTCTATGGTCCCCGTGATGAGCTCACAAAAATTCCGGGAATTACCCACCCCTTACAACATGACGATCATCTAAAATTTAATGATTTAAAAGTAGAGATTATTGCAACCCCAGGTCATACCTTAGGACACATTGTATATTTTATTGAAGAATTAGAAGCTGTATTTTGTGGTGATACTTTATTTGCAATGGGATGTGGTCGCTTATTTGAAGGTACGGCTGAACAAATGTATCACTCACTGTGCCGTCTAGCAGCATTACCAACCAACACAAAAGTTTATTGCACACATGAATACACGCTTTCAAATGCCGAATTTGCTTTAACAGTAGAACCGCATAATCTTGCCTTAGCAGAACGAGCTCAAGAAGTCCGTGAACTACGTAAACAAGGTTTAATCACGCTACCAAGTACGATTGAACTTGAATTGGCGACCAACCCCTTTCTTCGCGCAGAAAGTGTTGAAGACTTCGCACATATACGTACTCTTAAAGATAATTTCTAAAATTGAGCTTTAAAAAAAGATACGGTTTCATTTTAAGAACTGTATCTTTTTGCTTATTAGCTGTTGTCTGTAATTATTTTTTACATTTACTCTGTTTTTTATTTACTCACTATTCTAAAAATTACGTTGAGTTTATATTTTCAAAAACACTCAAGAAGACTGCTCTTTAAATAAAAATTTATTATTTTTCATACATATAATGAATTTATTATTTTATAAAAATAAAATCTTTTCTTACTTTTTTACAAGTTGAAAAATAAAAAAAAGTTTTACCCCTTTAAAAAATCCAATTAAAACCCTATTAATAAATAAGATGTAATGCCACGGATAGAAGGAGTTCTCACGTGAAAAAGGTTGTTAAAGCTAAAAATTTGATTGCGTTTCGTATTTGGTTAGAAAAGTTAGGGTATTCTGTTAAAAATCTCGCTGACGGGAAAGGTTTTACTTTTAGTTTTAAAAAAGAATATGGTTTAGTCACTTGTGAGTTAGCAGGTAATTCATTAGCTATGCAATTAGGTGAAGAGTTTGAGGATCACTTAAAAGCATAATTTTTTACGACTTGATTTTAATTACAGTACTGTCTTTCTTGAAAGACAAGTAATGTTGCAGAACTTTAGAATGGCTTAATTAAAATATATTTTTTAGTTATTAAATAAAAAATCTGTAGCAGGGCTACTCTCCCAAATTGCCCTTAGCTACAGATTTTTTTATTTTGTAAGGTTAATCTGCTTTATGGTTCTTTAATGCTTTATCAAGAAGATCTTTATCTAAAGCCTTATCCCAACGTGCCACCACAATTGTTGCACAAGCATTACCAACTAAGTTTGTTAATGCACGGCATTCAGACATAAAACGGTCGATACCAAGAATTAAAGCCATACCTGCGACAGGAACAGCCGGCACAACGGATAGAGTTGCAGCCAGAGTAATAAAGCCTGCACCAGTCACCCCTGCCGCACCTTTAGAACTTACCATTGCAACAAGAAGCAAGGCAATTTGTTCACTAATTGATAAATCTACATTACACGCTTGTGCAATAAACAGAGCTGCCATAGTCATGTAGATATTTGTACCATCAAGGTTAAATGAATAACCTGTTGGAATCACTAAACCTACCACCGATTTTTCACAACCTGCTTTTTGCATTTTGTCCATTAAAGATGGTAAAGCTGCTTCTGAAGAACTTGTTCCTAAAACCAACCAAAGTTCATCTTTGATATAACGAATTAAGTGAATAATTGAAAAACCGTTGTAACGAGCGACTGCACCTAAGATCACTACGACAAATAACACCGCAGTAATATAGAACGTCATAATTAATAATAATAAATTACCAATTGATTCGATTCCATAAGCTCCGATCGTGAAAGCCATTGCACCAAAAGCACCAATTGGAGCAAGCTTCATTAACATACCAACCAAGTAGAAAACTGGAGCTGTTAAGTTATTTAAAAAATCGGTAATTGGGCGCGCTCGGTCGCCTAAAGCAGCTAAAGAAATACCAAATAATACCGCTACAAATAACACCTGCAAAATCTCGCCACCAGCCAGAGGACTGACCAAGGTTTGCGGGATAATATTCATGAAGAAATCGGTAATATTTGTTGCATGTGCCTTTTCAACGTAAGTATTTACTTTGTCGTTGACTAAGGTAGCAGGATCGATGTTAAGGCCTTTACCCGGTTGGATAATATTTGCCACAATCATACCAACCACAAGAGCCAAGCTTGAGAAGGTCAGAAAATAAAGCATCGCTTTACCAGTTACACGGCCCACACGGCTCATGTTTGTCATACTGGCAATGCCTGTAACAACTGTTAAAAAGATGACGGGAGCAATAATCATTTTAACGATCTTGATGAATGCATCACCAAGCGGTTTTAAACTTTCGCCAAGTTCTGGGTAAAAATGACCAATTAAAATGCCCAAAATAATTGCAAAAATGACCTGTACATACAAAATTTGGTGAAATTTCTGTTTTTTCTGTACTGTTTCTTGGTCAAGGGTATTGAAATCCATTATCTAAATACCTTTTCGATGGGGATAAAAAAATAAAATATAAAGCGAGCACCACAAGCTGCTTTAACAAGGAAAAGCCATTGTAAAGAATAAAAAACACCCTGTGTTATAAATTTAAAAAATGTCAAATTAAAAAATCATGCATTAATTTGTATAGAATACTTTTTATTTTAAGATTTAAAAAATTATAAAATTTATTAAAAATAATATTAAATTATTGTTTATATTAAAATTAAACCCTATTTAAGTTAATAAAATCGGCTTTAAGGACTTGTTTAACTGATTCAGGACTACCATTTATTAAATAAATGATTTTATTAAAAACATGTAAATTATAAATTATGAAAATTTAATTTAAAAATAATAAGAAAAATTGATATATAATTTTTTAACAAGAGAAAATGTCTATTTCTTGTTAAAAAATTACCCTAATAAGATGTGATAAATTAATTAAAATTAGGGTGGGCCTTAAATAACCGCTCTAATAAAATATGGACGTAGTCTAAGCTTAATGTACGATCAGTGAATAAGATGCGGAATAACATAGGTGCAATCACAGCTTCGATAATTTCTTGATTTTCTATAGTTAATTCACTACGCGCCTTAGCTCTGGCTTGAATAATATCAAGTTGTTGAACGATTAAAATTTCACACTTTCGAGCGTTTGAAGATTCAGTTGCATATAGCAAATCTCGTAGCAATGTTTGCCCTACTTCAGAAGAGTACTCTTCGAAATATTGTTCGACCCATGTCGTGATATCAAGCTGAAATGAGCCTAAATCTTTTGGCTCCATATCGGGTTTCAGCTCATTAAGAGCAACATCTGAAAATAACTGATTGATATCTCCCCAACGACGATAAATTGTAGAAGGTGTTACACCTGCTTCATCAGCAATCATGGGTATAGTAATTTGGCTTTGCTCCAGATTTTTTTGAAGCTCTTTTACTGCTTGATGTACCGCAGTTTGAATTCTTTCACTACGACCACCCGGGCGTAACCCAGTAACAACTTTTGCCATTAATTAGCTCTACTTCAATAAAAACGATTAAAATAATATTTGTATATACAAAATACACTAAAGCTAATGATTTGCTTTAGTGTAAAAATCATGTATAAAAGCTAAATATTCGCTTTTATGTTATTCATCTTATATGAACAATTCAAGTTCAAAACGGTCTGGATCAGTTTTTCAGTTAGATTCAACAGTAGCATTGACCTTAAACACAATCACGCTTATGACCTTTATGGCGGCGTCTAGTGCCCCTACGCCTTTATATCGTTTGTATCAGCAGATATGGCAATTTTCGCCCGTTATCTTAACTTTAATTTTTGCAACCTACGCGTTTACATTACTTGCTTCTTTACTCATTATTGGTTCTTTATCTGATTATATCGGACGTCGGCCCGTCATTATTTCAGCAATTTTTTTGCAAATCGCTTCAATGAGCTTTTTTCTTTTTGCCTCAGATGTTTCTATGTTATTTATTGCGCGTGGCTTACAAGGTATCGCAACAGGTCTTGCCGTTTCTGCAATTGGAGCTGCAATTTTAGATTTTAGTAAGCATCATGGTTCCCTAATTAATAGTATTGCTCCAATGGTCGGCATGGCAGTAGGCGTTTTTATTACATGTTTTATTCTGCAATTTTCAGCTCAACCATTACATTTGGTTTTTGAACTCTTATGTGTTTTGTTTGCACTTGAACTTATTCTAAGTTTCTTTAACCCTGAGACTGTCCGCAAAAGATCTGGAGCTTTGGCTTCACTAAAACCCAACATGGCTATTCCTCATCAAGCAAGAGGTGCTCTATTAAGTATTAGCCCTATTAATATTGCACTTTGGATGGTCAGTGGTTTTTTCTTATCACTTATGCCCTCTTTACTGGCAAAAATTTTTCAGACATCTTCAGCTTGGCTAAACGGCAGTATGTTTATGGCGCTCGCACTTTCAGGTGCGGCAGGGATTCTGACTCTTAGAAAATCTACCAATTTGCGTATTTTGCTCACGGGCACCTTATCCATCATTATTGGTGCAACCGTTTTATTTTTAGCGATCAATTTTACAAGTGCCGTGATTCTATTTATTGGTTCTATTATTACTGGAGTCGGTTTTGGTACAGCTTTTATGGGAGCAATTCGCACAGTCATGCCCCTCGCTTTACCCGAAGAACGTGCAGGTTTAATGGCCGCATTCTTTGTTGAAAGCTATTTGGCTTTTAGTGTTCCAGCAATTCTGGCAGGCTACTTTGTGGGTAAAATCGGACTTATGAACAGTGCCAATATTTATATGAGTTTAATTATTGGGCTTGCACTGATTGCCCTTCTAATGATTTTTAAAAATATTAAAAGCAAATAAGGATTAAAAAAACAGCCTCGATCAAGGCTGTTTTTTATTTTACTGATCACGCCAAGGTTTTAAAAAACGCTTTACATACTTTTTAAAAGGCCAAGTAAACTGTTTTATAAAACTATTTGGGATTTTATAACCCACTGTTCCATATACACTCGCCAAATGTTTAGGCATATATACGCTTTTAAAAATGACATCATAGAGTGGAATAAACGCAGCGTAATTTTTATCAATGGCAGGTTTTTCTGAAGAATGATGCCAATGGTGGAATTCTGGCGTTGCGATAATCCAGCGCAAATATGGAAAACGAAAACGCACATTCGAATGAATGAAAATAGCGTGAAATGAAATAAAAACTAAATAAGCAAAAACAGCTGAAGTATGAAAACCCAATAGGAAAATCGGTAAAGTCGCAATAAAGCGAGTCATTAGCACTTCAATGAAATGCAAACGAGAAGATGCTAACCAATCCATATATTCAGTCGAATGATGAATCGCGTGAAAGCGCCATAAGAAATTAACTTCATGCATAGCACGATGTAACCAATACACCGTAAAGTCGACCACAATTAATAGTTCAATAAATTGCAACCAAATCGGCTGAGCTTGTACATAAGGCACAATTGGATTATCAGGTAGATGCGTAATCCAATATTGAATCGGCATGACGGTTAAAAAGCTAAATAATTGAATGCCAACATGGCTGACCATGAAATATTTCATATCAGTCACCCAGCCCACCCTTAATATTTTCTGTTCAGGATTTTTAGCAAAAAAACCTTCAAGCGGAATAAAAATGAACGCTAAAATGAATAAGGTCAGTACAAAATAATCGATACCTGCATAAAACGGTACACTTGGTAAAACGGGCGCCTCTATTACACCACAGCCCAAAACTGCTGCTACAAGTGAAAAACATAGTCCGTAAAAGCCATATCGGTTTTGACGGACAATTGCACTAAATGCACCGAAACCAGCGCTAATAATAATGCCCGTAATCAGGCCATAATAAAAAAGATGATAATGTTTTGCGTAAAGAGGACGCAGTTCTGGAGTCGTTAATACACTGGGAAATAAAAAGCATAATGCACCAAACAGACAAAGTAAGCTGAGTGACATCGAAATAAAGGCGCTGATTTTACCTAAACCTGCGTTCAGTTCTAAATTTTCAAATTTTGCTCTTAATTGATCTGTCATAATTCATATACAATTCTTATTCTGTATAACGCGAATGCTATCAAAATTTAATAATAAATTGGAAAGAACTTTAAGTTCTCAGATCAGAGCGCTTAATCTGAAAATGAAATTTTAAGTAGCTGTAAATAGTTTTTATAAAACTTCAAATATTTGACCGACAGATTGAATCAGCCACTTTCTGGCAATAATATCATCGCTACGATTAAACCAGTTCAAGCTCACTTTAAAAGAATCCATGGCAAAAGGTAATTCAAACATTTGGACATTACCATGTGCTAGATAATGCCGAGCTGCTCGCGATGGTAAAGTTACCAACATATCTGAACTCTGCAAAACACCTTGTAAAACACTAAAATGTGGAACCTCTAAACGAATTCGTCGCTTCAAATCCATTGTTTTTAAATATTGCTCAACTTGGATATGCCCTGTCGATGACTTGATAGCAATATGATCTTCTTGCAAATATTGATCTAATGTCAGTTGCTGCTGTAGCCTTGGATGGTCAGCTCTTGCAATGCATACATATCTTTCTTCAAATAAAGTACGTGTTTCTATTTTAGGCATTATGGTCTGTGTACTATTAAATACGGCTAGATCTAAAAAGCCATCAATAAGCCACTGTTCGACCTTAGACGACTGAATCTCTTCAATCTCAATTTGAATATAGGGCGCTGTTTTCTGCAAAAAGGCCATAAGACTAGGCAATAGGCAAATCTCCCCTGCATCAGAGAGTCCGATTCGGAAAGTTTTATTGGAGTTTTGAGGATGAAACTCCTGTGCTTGAGCAATCGCTGATTCAATATTAAAAATTGCTTGATGAAAAATTGGATAAAGCTCATGTGCAACTTTTGTAGGTTCGACGCCACCTCTGCTTCGGGTGAACAACTCGTCATTTAATTGACGGCGTAAACGGTTCAAATTATAAGTCACAGAAGGCTGACTCAAATTCAATTTATCAGCAGCTTTACTAATATGCCGAGACTCATAAATACAGACAAAAACTTTAATCAAACCTAAATCCATGGTTCTGATCCTTTAAATACTCTAAACAAAGACTTTAACTTCTTTGCTTAGAGTTTAGTTCCTTTTACAGGAATAAAAATGCTTAATTCTTATGGAGATATACTTGAATTTAGCTTTACACGGTTGGTTCGATTACAAATACTTATGGCAATAACACTTAAAGTTGCCAGCACACAAGGAATGGCTAGTGCGATAAAATTATATTCAATGGGTAAATGCAAACTTAAAAGCCAGCCGCATAAAATCGGTCCTAAAATCGCTCCAATACGGCCTACACCCAAAGCCATACCAATGCTAGTACTGCGAATTGGTGAAGGATAAAACTGAGCCATATAAGCGAGCAATAAAATTTGCCCGCCAATAGACGCCGCTCCTGCAATGGCAATACAGAAATATAAGATGACCATGGGTAAAGCATAGCTCAGCAAGTAAAGTGAAATTGCACCTGCTAAGAAGAGTGAACAAATGACCTTGCCTAGGTGAAAACGATCAGCAAAGTATCCTCCACCGATTGCGCCCAACATCCCGCCCAAGTTTAGCGCTAGTAAAAAGACTAGACTGGTTGATAAATCATATCCTGCCTCGACCATAAGTTTTGGTATCCAGTTACCGAGCGCATACACCATCAATAAAGCCATAAATACACTCAGCCAGAAAAACACAGTGACTAAAGCACGGTTCTCGGTAAAAAGAGCAACCAAAGGTCGAGCCGCAGTTTGTTGATTTTCTTGATGTAATACGATGGTTGTATGATCAGCTATGTTTTGTTGTGGCGCTAACTGTTTAAGTAAGTCACGTACCTCATTCCATTTTTTCTGGCGTACCAGATAATCAATTGATTCGGGTAAAAATTTCCAAATAATCGGTAATGAAATGAGTGGAATACCCGCCAAAATAAACATGATTTGCCAACCAAATTTAGGAACCAACCACATACCTAAAAGCGCTGAGCTCATGCCACCAATTGCATAGCCGCTAAACATGAGCGATACCAAAGTTGATCGTAATTTCTTTGGAGCAAATTCGGTCATTATGGCAATGACATTTGGCATTACACCGCCCAAACCGAGGCCAGCAATAAAACGATAAATGGCAAACTCTTTAGGGCTATTAGCAAAACCACATAACACCGTAAAACCGCTAAAAATGAAGACACAAAGCATAATTAAACGCTTACGGCTAAAGCCATACGACTCTAATTTGTCGGCCAAACTACCGAAAATCATTGCACCAAACATCATGCCAAATAATGCAACACTGCCCAGCAATCCAGCAGTCATACTATCTAACTGCCAATGTTGCATGAGCTTAGGCAATGCCACACCATAAATGACTAAATCATAGCCATCAAAAATAATAATGAGCGCACTCAGCAAGATCACCCGCCAATGTAATGGTGTTAATCTTGCATCATCAATCAATTGATTTGCATTTAGTTTTTCCATAATTGCTTTCCTTAGCAAATTGTGTGTAAAACAAAAATTTATTTAAATGGTTGCCATTCCTAATTGATGTAATTGTTGCTGTACTTCTGCAACATCCTTTTCTAGGTCATGTTGCCATAACCAGTCAAAGCGATGCTCAAGATGTTCGCCAATTTCGGCAAACGTTGGGTACTGAGTCGAATAACACTCATAAATTTCACCAGACTCACGAGAAGTTTGCTGAACACGACAAGCACGTTTTAAACGGAGCTTTTCATATATCGAAGACACATCGGTTAACTGATCTGCTTGTAAGTTTTTTGTCGACAATAAGGCCGCAAGTATTAATGCATCTTCAAGACCTTGGCCTGCTCCTGCACCTTGGTGAGGTAACATGGCATGTGCAGCGTCGCCCATGACAATGACATGACCTGAGGTACTTTGATAAGTCGAAAGTTCTTCAATTTCATGTAAGGCCCAAATGGTAGGCTGTTCAATTAAACCGAGTAGTGTTTGGCAACTTTCACTCCAGTCTGAAAAATCGGAAAGCATTTGAGCTTTATCGACAGGTTTAGTCCACGGTGTATCGGCTGGTAGTATTGTATCTTCGCGGTTTGAGCAGAAAGCAACGATATTAATTTGCTCCCCCTTACGAATTGGGAACGTTAAAATATGTTTGTCTTTGCCCAATAGCATTTGCGGAATATCTGCTAAATCTGTTTCGCCATTTATTTGTCGCAAAGCTTCTTTAAATGAAGCGTGAGAAATAATGCCACGATATGCCCAAGTTCCTGAAAAATGTGGATGAACTGGTGGTAAATGATGAGAAGCTAAAACATATTGGCGAGCCACGGAGCGGATACCGTCAGCCCCAATCAAATAATCGCATTCATGCTGACTACCATCATTAAAATGCAGAATCACCTGATCATCTTCTTCTTCAATCGCCTCTAGACGTTTAGAAAAGTGGACATTTTGCGTAGGCATGTGAGGAATAATGGCATCAAGAAAGTCAGCACGATGAACAGATGATTGTCCAATACCTGTCGCGATAGATGCAGATAAATATTCATCGGTATAACCATTGCGCCATTGAAACCAAACATCTTGAAATGGTGGCGATACTTGATCTGCAATTGCATGATATTCGTTGGCTAAACCTAACAGTTCAATGGCTTTGACTGCATTGGCACCAAAAGAAATCCCTGCCCCAATTTCAGAAAACTGAGGTGCAGATTCAAACATTTGGACATCTAAATGGGCGTGTTTACTTAAATTACTTGCTAAAGCCAGACCAGCAATACCACCACCGACCACGGCAATTCGAATATGTGTATTCATGTGTTTGTTCCTTAAACATCATTATCGTTTTCACATATTCATTTTTGAGAAGTTGGCTTATAAAGTCCAATTAGTATTTTTTTTGTTCAATTATTTAAAAATTAAATAATAGCCATTTGGGCGAACCTCTATAAAGCCTAAAGGCCGCCCATGCTAATAAATGATTGTTAAAACACTTTATGGTGTGCCTGGCGGGGTTCCAATAGCATATTTCATTGGAGCTTCATAAGTTGTCTCTGCAACTGGCGAAACGCGCCAAATCGTATTGCCCACATCATCTGCAACTAATACAGCACCTGAGAAATCAATTGCCACCCCCACAGGACGACCATACGCTTTGCCTTTATCACTGAGGAATCCAGTCAAAATATCTTGCGGCGGACCAGAAGGTTGACCACTTCTAAATGGTACAAAAATGACTTTATAACCACTGTGAGGCTTACGGTTCCAAGAACCATGCTGACCGATCAATGCACCTCCTCTAAATTGCGGCATGAGTTCGGCTGCATAAAATGTGAGGCCTAAAGAAGCCGTATGGTTGCCTAGTGCATAGTCTGGTTTAATTGCACGGGCAACCATTGCTGGATTTTGTGGTTTAACTCGTACATCAACATGTTGACCATAGTAGCTGTAAGGCCAGCCATAAAAAGCTCCATCTTGAACCGATGTCATATAATCGGGTACTAGATCACTACCAATTTCATCGCGCTCATTAACTACCGTCCAGAGTTTTCCACTTTGAGGTTGCCAAGCCATACCATTTGGATTACGGAGGCCTGTTGCAAATGGGCGTGACTGACCACTGGCAATATCAAACTCTGTAATTTGTGCTCGGCCTTTTTCTTGATCTAAACCATTTTCAGCAACGTTACTGTTAGAACCAACGGTAATGTACAGCTTGGTACCAGCTGGGTTAGCAATCACATTTTTGGTCCAGTGGTGATTTAAAGGGCCACCTGGTAAGTCCAACACTTTGGTTCCACTGGCTGTAATTTGAGTTTCACCTTCCTGATAAGGAAAACGCACCAGTGCATCTGTATTGGCGATATATAAGTTATTACCGACCAATGCCATACCAAATGGAGAATTTAAGTTTTGAAGAAATACAGTTTTCTGGTCAGCAACGCCATCCCCATTGGTGTCACGAAGTAAGCTAATACGGTTTGCACTTGGATGAGATGAGCCTGCACGTCTCATCACAAAAGACATAATTTTACCTTTAATCCCTTTGCTGTCCTCTGGTTTAGGCGGGGCATCTGTTTCAGCAACTAATACATCGCCATTTGGTAATACATAAAGCCAGCGTGGATGTTCAAGTCCTTTGGCAAATGCTTTGACCTTTAAACCTTCTGCTGGTTTTGGCATTACCCCACTCGGCCAGCCTTCTGCTGGAGCTATATTAACGGTTGGTAATAGGCTTGATTTAGGCTCAGGTAATTTTGGATCTGGCCCATAACTGTCGGTAATTGGATATTGAGAGGATGAAGCGCATCCAGCTAATGTAATTAAAACCGTAGTGCCAAAAATTGGCAGTAAAAAACGTGTCGCCATGGGTTATCTCCATTTATTTTTTGTCGTCATGGAAATAGCGTAATTTATGTTTGCAATTAAACAAGCAACTTTAATGGAGTCTTTTGTTTATGGCTTGAAAAAAACGTTCTTTATCTTTTGGTGAAATCATCACTGAACTAATTTCTCCATTTTTCATATAATAAATTTTGAGTCGATCTAATGAGAGCGCTGGAGATGAAAGTGGATTATGAGTAGGTTCTATTTGAGTAATATCATTAATATTAATTTTCCATCGAAATACCAAGCTCTTAATCATTAAAGTGTTGTTTTCTACCAGATAATAAGTATTAAAAATGGGGAGCCAAATAAGAAAAATGATTAAACTATAAATGATGAGATATGGAAAATTTGAAGCTAAAGAATAATGATGATTTGCTTCATAAATCTTCATAAGGATATTGGCAGTGATAACAACAAATATTAATAAAAGCCACCAATCAATTTTTGATCTAAATTTCAAAAGTTATCCTCCACGTCTAAATCTCATTTATAACGAGTATTTCTATATATTTTTTATAAAATAATTGAACTAAAAATTAGCTTTAAATGTTAATGATAAAAAATCTCGATCATCTATCGTGCTAAATTCATTAGAACCAAAAAAGTTATTATAGGCAATCTCTGTTGTATATTTTTGCTGATAAGTCATAGATAACGCCGCAGTTACACTCATTTGCCCTTCTTGAAAGTTTTGGCTATATCCATAAACATCATGTCTAAAACTAAGACTTGGCGTAATCACTGTAGAGGGTAAAATATCTTGATAATTTAATGCACCACGTAATCGGTAGCCAAATGACCATTCATTAAAAAATCCTTTTTTATTACAAAAGCGTTCATTTAAATTGTCTATTTCTGTATTAGTAAGATGAGCTGTACCATACGGCGTACATTTAAAATCGCCTGTTTCAGGATTATAAGCCCCTGTTGGCAGCTCACTACGGCCAAATGCGCCTGTCCGGCCAAACCGATGATTACCAATATCTGCAATATGGTTTAAGGCAAACTCTGTAGACCATGTCATCGAATTTGCGCCCCAAATATTGAATATGCTATCAGTTGCTCCAACCGAAAATTGTGTTACGGGTAAGCGTACATATCCTTGAATATATTGACCCAATTCAACAGTTTTTCCCGGCGGCGCAAATGGCGTTCCTTCCGATAGTACTTGAGCATAGACAATGTCTGTGCCGTTTAGTTGTAAAGGTTGATTAGGTTTGTGGGTTAATTCACTAAAAACGGTTGTTGTGCCAACTTTACCAGTCAGACTTAATCCAAACATTTTAATATTTTCAGGATAGATAGAAAAATAACTTGCGGTATTAAAATGTTCTGGTCCTACTGCTGTTACAGCCGTTCCATCAAAGTTTGCATTACGGCTATGGTAGTTCGCATAGTAAATACCTAACTCAGCATTATTTAAACTGGGTAATGTCTGTTTTAAAGCAATACCATATTGGCCGTTATCCTTTGCTTTTCTACTTTCTGCACGTGGAATATAGGTACGTAAACGAATTGCGGTATCTGATAATTTATCTCCCCCTCCAGCAATCAGAACTGGACCTGCATTTTCGGGCACAAAGTCTGAAATCTCAAAGAAAGTTCCGTTACCATCAACAACTGAAGGTCTAAATTTAAATTGATAGAACCCTTCTATTTTCAAATTTTTATTAATGCTTGTGTCGAACGAAAACATTTCAGTTGGAATGATTCTTTCTTTTGCATCACCACCCGGTCGGTTAATTGCAGCAAAATCAAAGGCACTCACCGAATTTAAACCGTTTTGAAAAAACTGAGATTTCCCCCAATTTAAAGTCTGTTTGCCTAATTTTAAATTGATGCTTTTTCCATCGTCTAATTCAAAATCTTTCCATATATAGGCATTCCATAAATCGATACCTTTGAACTTGGCGAGCCTTGGCCACGCTGAATCATTAAAGGGTTTAAAGTCTCCGTGTCCTGTCTCATAAGCATGGTCATACCAGTATTTAGTGCTAATAACCGCACCTTGTTGTTTTCCATTTAGCTTAACTTCGGTTATGCCTCTAATAATCTGTGAAATGGCATCATATTTACTAAAATTCATACGCCCATCATCACCATTCACATCAATGCTAGCGCCTTGTTTGCCTATTTTGTTTGCGTCAGGCCGATAAAGTAATGAAACGGATGGATCTTGGGTACTCCAACTAGCACCTAAGCTTAATGTCGTTTTTGTATCGACCTTCCAGTCTTTATCAATATCAAAACTGGCTGTATTTGCTTTAGACATAAATAAAATTAGGCTTAATGAAACACCTATTTTTTGAATATATAAAACGTGATTATTTCTTTGATTTAAATAGACGTAATGACCCATCATATTATCTCCCTATAAATATGATTTTTCTTATTTATTGCTTATTACTCAAAGCCATCCATTGGCTTTTAAATGGTTTACATAAGCAGGTATTTTTTGTACTAGGCAGGTTGTTCGACCTGATCTAATTGTTGAATGAATTGTTCAGCTAAAGGCCAATAGCCAAAGCCAGATGCAGGGTTTAAATGCCCCACTTCACCCAAATTTACGAGTTGACTACCCCACTTTTCTGACATTTCACTTACAGCTTCATAACGAGCTAAATGGTCATTGGTGCTTGCAACCAAAATGCTGGGAAAAGGTAGTTCTTGATCTGGTAAAGGACTCCATCCTTCTTGATGAAGTACGGTTGGGCTTGGATAATTTTCTGGCCAGCTTTCGTTTAAGTCAGGTGGAGCTACAAGTAAAGCACCCTGAATTGGTCTTTGATATTTTGCAGCCCAGTGTGTTGTCATCAATACGCCTGCGCTGTGTGCAACCAAAATGACAGGCCCTTGTATTTGTTCTAGCTGTGCTTGTATTGCCGCAACTCTATTTTCACAATTGAGTTTGTTGGTTTGCACAGGTGGTACAGAACGAACCTTTGCTAGCTTTGTTTCTAAGATCGTTTGCCAATGCTCGGGAACATGATCGCGTAACCCCGGAATAATTAAAATTGTTGCTTTGGTTTGTATTTTTTCCATTTCAACGCCTGTGAATTTTGCCATCTAGGATGCATAAGAATTTTTATAAAACTCCATTCACAATAAAGGCTCATTTCAGCTAATGGTGTACATAAGACGTCACGGACTTTTCATTTGACGACACATCTTTTTAAAATTTCGTAAATTAATTAAATTAGTTTTTGTAATTACAAATGAATTAAAAGAACAGATTTAAAATTGATTCGACATCATGATTAGGCGCTTAAATAAAAGCTTTTGTAATGCAGATATTTTAGTTATAACTAGATATGAGCTGTAAGGAATATGGCTGATTAAGAACAGGAGATAATAAAATGGTGCCTCTTGCGCATACCGCCTCTTTAAAAAATTATTTGGCAGTTGCTCAGCAATTAGATCTAAATCCCTACCATTTATTATCACGTGTTGGGCTTAGCCAAACTCAATTGAATGATCTTAAACAACGTATTCCTGTAGATAAAGCCATTACCTTGCTTGAAGACTCAGCCCAAATGAGTAATTGCGATGTATTCGGTTTACATATGGCAGAGCAACGTGAAATCGCGGATTTTGGTGAACTAAGCTTATTATTAAGTTACCAATATACTTTGAGAGAAGCGCTACAAACGATTGTTCGTTATAGAAATTTACTCAATAACTCACTTGAAATATATATAGAAGAAATTGACGATACAGTAGTTATTCGAGAGGAAGTTGTGACAACTACTTGCGGATATAGTCGCCAAGCGACGGAACTTGCTCTAGGAATTACCCATCGTTTTTGCGCAGCACTCATGCTGCAAAAATGGCGACCGTTAAGTGTACACTTCACTCATAACCCGCCTAGCGATTTAACTTTACATCGGCGGATTTTTGGCTGTGCGCTCGAGTTTGGTAGTGACTTTAATGGTATTGTTTGTACGGCGGCCGAACTTGATACAACAAACCCTCAAGCAAATCTGGCTATGGCTAACCATGCGCAGCGTTATTTAGATATTTTGCAGAATAGTAATGAATCGACCATGATTTTTGATATTCGTAAAAGTATTTATCTTCTTTTGCCAATGGGCCGCGCTACGATTGATCAAGTCGCTCAAACACACGGTATTCACGTACGGACTTTACAGCGTCGATTAGAAGAAGCTCAGACGAGTTTTAGTGATTTAATGAATGAAGTACGCAAAGATCTCGTATTTCGTTATTTAAAAAATCTAAATTATTCACTTGCTCAAGTGTCTGATATTTTAGGTTACTCAATGCCGAGTTCTTTTACGCGTTGGTTCATTAGCCAGTTTGGTATGTCACCGAATACGTGGCGTAATCACAATAAAGCCCTGCTTAATTAATTCTTTTGTGTTTGATACCAAATGAAGTCATTTAAAATATAAGGAAGCCATGGGGAACCACTACATAACTTCCTTAAAAATCTAATTTTTAAAATTAAAACCACAAGCGCATAAGTCCAAGAACCAATACCACTAAAAAGATGCTTTCGCCGATCATTAAAAGAATCGGTTTAATTCCGACAGATGCTAATTCTTTTAACTGAGTTTTCATACCTAAAGCACTAATTGCAATGACTAAAAACCAGCGTGATAAATCATTAATTCCATTTTGAACCATAGCTGGTACCCATCCTGTACTGTTAATACAAGCGAGTAGTAGAAAGCCAACAGCAAACCAAGGTAGCAATGGCGGTCGTTCCCCCATTGAATCTGCACCTTGCATGCGGGTAATCATGGCTGCACAAACGATTACTGGAAGCAGCATTGCCACACGCATGAGTTTAACTACAGTTGCCGTATCACCTGTTTGAGTAGACATGCTATAACCAGCGCCGACCACTTGTGCAACATCGTGAATCGTAGCACCAAGAAACACTCCAGCCGCTTGTGGCGATAACTCTAGCCACTTCGCAATCATTGGATAGACAATCATTGCAAATGTTGAAAGTGCCGAAACACCAATCACGGTAAACAAAGTCGCTTTTTCTTTTTGCGGATGATTTGGAAAAGCAGCCGATAGTGCCAATGCAGCTGAAGCACCACAGATTGCCGTTGATCCACCAGTGAGCATGCCAAATAGTTTTTGGAAACCTAAAATTTTAGCTGCAATAACAGAAACGGCGATTGTGACAATAACCAAAGTGACAACTAACGCAACAGGCTGCCAACCTAGTGCGGTAATTTGCCCCAAAGTTATACGCATGCCGAGTAACGCGATGCCCATTCTGAGTACACTACGTGCGGTAAACTCGATACCTACCTTACATTTACTTTCAGCCGCTAAAAAATTCACGCTCATGCCGAGCAGTAGTGCAAATAGCATGACTGGCGCACCATAGTGCTCTGATAAAAAACAGGCAGCCGCAGCAACGACCGAACTGACCACAAAGCCTGGTGCCAATTCTCTTGTACTCTGGGAAATTTTTTTCAAAACTAAACTAATCATGATTTTCCCCACAGCCCATCATAATAAATACTTTGTCCTCGATCACTTCTACGGGATAGGTTGCAACTTTGAGATGAGCAGAATTAACTAAACAGCCATTTGTTAAATCAAAGCGTAGACCATGGGCACAGCACTGAATCACTCGTCCTTCTAGACGTCCACTAAATAGCGATGCGCCCTGATGAGGACAGCTGTCATCGATTGCATAAAATTGAGCCGCAACGTTAAATAGTGCGAGAGTTTTATCTCCAACTTTTAAAAAAGCCCGCTCACCTGAATTCGGTATTTTCTCAAAAGGCACTTCAAATCGGTTGGTCATATCAACTCTCCTTGTGCCACCATTGCCTCTTGCATCGCTTGATAAAGTGCATCTGCTGACTGCGCGCCCACTAAGACAGAAGTCCGATCAAAAATAAAGTAAGGCACGCCATTACCTCCTGTTCTTGCAGAGATAAAATCTTGATGATCATGAATAAGTAAATCTTTGATAAGCTCAGGTGAGAAGCCACAACGTTTCGCGATTTTGTATAAAGTGGTGGTATTTCCGATGTCTAACCCATCATAAAAATATGCAGCAAAGAGTTGTTCTAACAATGCATTACACTGCTCAGGAGTACCTATCTTTAAAGCTTTATCAAATATGCGATGAGCTTTGGCCGTATTTGGCATCCGTTTAATCTGTTCAAAATCTATCTTAAGCCCAACTTTATTTGCAGCTTTATTGACCTGTTCTTGTCTCATACGAACTGCTGTCAAACTACCTAACCGTTTCAAATAAAACGTTTGAAAAGGTACCCCTTCAATTGCCAAGTCGGGTATGAGCTGAACACCTCGCCAGTGCACAACAACTTTGACTTTGGGGTGAAGCTGATAAAATCTATTTATAGCGATCAGTAACTGACGTTTTCCGATCAAACACCAAGGACAAATAAAGTCAAAAAATACATCAATGTGTAATTGCCGAATCATCATTTGTTATTCATCCCGCATTTTTGTATTTGGTTACCTGAATGATTTTTAAGCTCAATTATTCCTTGCTGCTCAAAGCATGCGATATCTTTGTGATAATGGCGTTTGGCATAAAAAAATACGGCTGCGGCTGCAATACTGACCAATGGCATCAGTTGAAATGCACTGTGTAAACCAATCACATCAGATACTTTGCCAACGACTAAAGGACCAAGCGCTAAACCAAGAAAATTGTTAGCTAAGGTGAGTGTTGCAAATGCAGAGCCATGAACTGAGTTATGTGTGAGATTGGCCACCATGGCACTAGATGGCCCATTGGTTCCTAGAGCAATAAACATTCCGAGGCAGATGAGAAGTAACTGGTTACGTCCCGCAGGCACAGCAAAAGCAATTAATAAAAGAACACAACCAAGCAAGCAGTATGTAATCGCTAAGCTGACCTTACGATCTGGACAGTTACGGCCCAAATAATCACACAACATCCCGCATAGAATTGTGCCTACTGCACTACATAGCAAAATGACCGCTGCCATCACACCTGCCTTGTCGGTACTCATGCCGTAATAGCGATTGAGATAACTCGGCATCCAGACAATCACTGTGCCACCAACAAATAATTGCAGACCACTACCAATGTAAGTGGCAATGACTGAACGACTTGAATATAAAGTTTTTAAAGGGCTTTTAATGTGCTGAGTTTTACTACGAATTTTATTTTGAGGTGCTGCGTTTATTCTGTTTTCTTTCACTAAAATTGGATATAGAAAAGCCAAAATGAGACCAAATAAAGCAATACCACCAAAAGCCCAACGCCAACCGAAATGCTGTGCGAGTACACCACCTAAAGCCACACCCAAAAACGAGCCAAATACGCCACCCGCCATAAAAGCACTGGCGAGTGTTGCACGCATTTCTCGTGGGAAAACAGCTACCACCACCGCGATTCCCACGCTGCCATAAGCAGCTTCACCCACACCAACCATAAAGCGAGCAATAAACATTTGCTCATAGTTCTCAGCCAGTGCGCATCCTAGAGTCGCCAAACTCCATAAAGCCGCCATAATGGCCAAGCTTTTCACTCTTCCAAAACGGTCTGCCATTAAAGACAACGGCAGAGTCAATAAACCAACCATTAACGCGACAATGCCACTGAGCAAACCTAACTGGCTATCGCTGAGCAACCACTCATTTTTAAGTAAAGGAAAGACTGCGTTTAAGACTTGCCTTGACATGTAATCTGAAATGAGCAAACCAAATGTCAAAGCAAAAACAAGCCATGCATAACGACGAGGTATACTGATTGACGTATCAACATCGCTCATTTGATCTGAATACTGATGTGCATTCATACGACCTCCTTGTATTTTTTATAATTTCTATTTAGCTAGTGCAGCAACGCACTTTTAAAAACAAAGCGAATAAGCTGCACTATATTTGAGGTCTAAATTCCGTTAGACCTTGTCACATTAGTTACGCTGCGGCACGCCCTTTTGCCCTGCTTTCCGATTGGGTGCCATACCATTTGCGATTAGGGTTTCTTCAATACTGTTGTATTGCACCCCAATACGATAAATTTCACGGGCTTCTTTTCCTGAGGCAATTTCACGGCCTAGTTCATGGGCAATCCGAACGGTTTGCTTAATTTGCTCTACAGATGAAAAACGGCGTCCGTGATGATCAATGATCGTGTCTTCATTACCCACACGGGCATGTAAACCCATTGCCATCGACATGGTGTTAAAAGGCAATACATTTTTGAGCAAAGATTCTGATGTCAAAGTACATCCATCAGGTACGCGATGAATAAAATTAAAGAAATTAAATGGATTTGGACCATCAAAACCACCGCCAATTCCAATCCAAGTTAAGTTTAACGGCCCCATGTACAACCCTTTACGCACCATACGTTCTAGGGTTTCAAGCCCATGCATACCCGTTAACTGAAAGTGCGGTTGAATATTGTTTTTACATAAGCGCTTGATGTGTTCAGTAACCCATGCAGGTCCTGCCGGTACAATCATTTCTGCATATGCTGCCTGAGTCGCTGGATGTGCCAATGAAGTCCCTTCTAAATATTCAGGATAGAGCAATTCCATAATATTCATTTGTGTGGTGTTAATTGCCACCGTAACCTGATCCGGCTTTGGTGTAAGTTCAGCTAACATATGTCGGGTGTCATCACTTAGCCATAGAGCCGCTTCACCTTCACTCTCTGGTGCAAATGAAATCGAACCACCTACCTGAATAATCATGTCAGGCACAGCCTCACGAACACCTGCGATAAGTTCATTAAATTTTGACAAGCGTTTAGAGCCTTTGCCATCAAGCTCACGGACATGTAAATGCAGCACTGTCGCGCCCGCTTCATAGCACTCAACCGCTTTTTGTATTTGCTCATCCATGGTCACTGGAATATCTTCGGGAAAGTCTTCTGGCATCCATTCGGGTCCATACGGCGCAACCGTGATTACCACTTTTTCCATATTTTCCGGGTGCAATGAGTCGTCAAAGAATTGCATGCGCATCTCCATATATGTTTTAGAATTTTCAAATAGATAAAATTATTTAGCCAATAACCTTAATAGGTTGCGTCACCAATAATGCCGGCCCGCTCCATTTTTCGGTGGCAAGGTGGATAATCCATGACTGCATAATGTTGTGTGCTGCGGTTATCCCAGATGGCAATGCTGTTAGGCTTCCAGCGCCAACGCACTTGAAACTCTGGAATATACGCTTGAGAAATTAAGTAACGCAGTAGTTCAGCTGCGCCCGGATTGGCATCTTGTCCAAATCTGACGCGCTCTTTGGTGTGATAGTTACTGAAGTGGGTTGTGAACGCGTTGACGTATAAAATTTTCTCGCCCGTTTCAGGATGAGTACGTACCACTGGGTGCTCAGCATCGGGAAACTTTGCTTTTAAGTCCAAGCGTTTTTCAAGTGGCATAGCCGCACCAAAACTCGCTTCTATGCTGTGATAAGCACGTAAGTCTGCAATCTTATCCTTAATATCGTTGGGTAAAGACTCATAGGCCATCACCATATTGGTCCACATGGTATCGCCACCTACAGGTGGGCATTCAACACAATGCAACACACATCCCATCGGTGGAACCTTGCGCCAGCTTGCATCACTGTGCCAAGCATTTTCATAACGATCGACAGGACTTTCGGGATGCTTATAAATCTGCACCAAACCCGGATGATCAGGATGGCTGCCTACCGCAGGATGATCTTCTAACTGTCCAAATTTTTCTGCAAATGCCACATGATCCTGACGGGTTAAATGCTGATCTCGTAAAAACAACACACGGTGTTTAAGTAGTTGTGTGCGAATTTCAGCAAATAATCCATCATCATAAATCGCATCAGCGAGTTTGACGCCACTGAGCTCTGCACCAATATTGCAAGTTAACTGTTCAATTTGCATAAGAAATCCTTTCAAATTACAAAGATTGATGAACCTATTGTTTTACGTGCTTCCAAATCACGATGAGCTTGCACGGCATCCTTTAGCTCATAGCGCTGATTAATTTCAATTTTGATTCGTCCATGCCGAACATGATCAAATAATTCATTTGCCAGTTCTTTCTTCTCGGCAGGATCTGCAATGTAATCTGCCAAAGCTGGACGTGTGACAAACAATGAACCTTTCACGGCTAGTAATACCGGATCAAAAGCAGGGATTGGACCAGACGCTGTTCCTACGCAGACCAACAAACCACGGCGTTTGAGTGAGTCTAATGAACTCATAAAAGTGGCTTGGCCAACACTATCGAAAACGACATTTACACCCACGCCACCTGTTAACTCACGTACACGTTCGGCAACATTTTCATGGCTGTAGTTAATGACATGATCACAACCATGAGCTCGCGCTACGGCAGCTTTTTCTTCTGAAGATGTGGTACCGATAACAGTCAAGCCAAGTAATTTAGCCCATTGAGAAACGATCAGCCCAACACCACCAGCGGCTGCATGTAATAAAATTGAATCGCCTGTTTTAAAGTCATAAATGCGGCGCATCAGATAAGCAGCGGTCAGCCCTCTCATGGTCATGGCAGCCGCTGTTTCACAAGAAATTTCTTCGGGTAATTTAATTAAAGCATTTGCTGGAATTAGACGGTGGGTACTATATGCACCTAAGGTATTTAAAAAACCTGTATAAGTAACTCGATCACCTACTTTAAGCTGAGTCACTCCTTCGCCTAAAGCTTCAACGACACCTGAAGCTTCGACGCCCATGCCATTAGGCATTGGAATTTGATAGGTTCCATTACGAAAATATGTATCGGCATAATTTAGGCCGACTGCCACATGACGTAGGCGTACTTCTCCAGCTTTTGGATCTCCTACTTCTACATCTTCATAGCGCATTACTTCTGGCGTTCCTGTTCCATAGAAACGTATAGCTTTCGTCAACGTCATGTCCTATTCCATATTTTGGTTTTTTATTGGGTGCCTATAAAAGCAATAACCAAAATTACAACAGTTAGGATATGGGCCACTTTACATTTCACGACACAAGCTTAACGTTTAATGACAAAGGATATTCCAAATATTGCTAAAGAATACTCCCAGCAATTGCAGCAGACTTATGTAGATTGGCGCTATTAGAGTTTTTATTTTCGTTTAAGCTAAAACTGACCGCCTCTTTTGCATGAATGGTGGTCGTATCAAATAAAGGAACCGCGAATTTAAGCTCACCAATCAACATACAAATTTCGGTACAACCCAAGATAACGCCTTGGGCACCTTCAGCTATAAGCCTCTCTACAATAGCGATGTACTGTTGCTGAGAATCTGGGTTGATCACACCTAAACAAAGTTCTTCATAAATGATGCGATGGACGATCTTTCTATCGGCTTCATTTGGAATAACGACATCAATTCCATAATCCTGCAATCGAGCTTTATAAAAATCTTGCTCCATTGTAAAAGCTGTCCCTAACAGTGCAACTTTACCAATGTTTTGACTCAAAATTTCTTTTGCCGTTGCATCAGCAATGTGTAAGAACGGAATCGTAATTGAATCTTCAATCTGTGCAGCAACTTTATGCATGGTGTTAGTACACACCAAAATACAATCTGCTCCTGCCTTTTCTAAATTTTGTGCTTGCTCAGCTAAATATGCGCCAGCTTCTTGCCATAAACCCTTCGCTTGCAAAGCTGCTATTTCTTCAAAATCGACACTATTAATAATGACCTTAGCAGAGTGTAATTTTCCTAACTTATGATGAACCATTTTATTGATTTGTTGATAATAAAGTGCTGTAGATTCCCAACTCATTCCGCCTAATAAGCCGATTGTTTTCATTATTGAATCCTTCTATTTATTTAAAACTTATCTATATCTCTTATGGGTAAAGCGCAGCTAGAATAAAATTGCTTTTTTTGATACTTAGAACTTTAAATGAAGTTAAAATATTTTGAGTAAATTTATACTTGATAAAAAAGATATGAATATTGATATATTTAATGATAATTATGAACACATTGGGATTATTGATAAAAAATTAGCCCACCAATTAGGTCTATGGCATAGGGTGTTTACTTGTCTTGTATACAACCCATCAACTCAATATGTTTATTTTCAGCTTAAAAACTCTGATAACTATACTTTTGATAGAAAAAATTTTCTTGATATTTCAGTTGGTGGGCATTACGAGGCAGGTGAAACCATTGAACAAGGAATAAGAGAGTGTGAGGAAGAGTTAGGAATTAAAATAGAATTCAATCAACTTATCCCTATTGGAATTCGACAGACTGCTTGCCATATTGCAGAAAATTATATTGCAAATGAATTTCAGCATATCTTCTTACTCCCTTTAAATATTGAATTATCTGAGCTAAAACCAAAAGATAATGAGGTAGTAGGATTTGTAGAAGTTCAAATATATGATTGTATTGATTTACTTCAACATAAAGTTAATACAATACAAATAAAACAAAATATTAAAACCAAAGAAGACTTATGGGAAGTAAGTACTAGAACTATTACATTAAAAGACTTTCCTCCAAATTATTTAGCTATTGATAAAATAATTGAGAGATTGCTCATCGCAGCTACGAGACAAATTTCTGGCGAAAATAGAGACAATATTTATTGGTGAGTTAAGAGTCAATTTAAGGGAAATTTATTCATGCTTATATATTTTATAGGACCGGGAGGTGCTGGAAAAACAACACTAGCCAAGCAGTTTTCTAAAGATTTTAATGCTATCTGCTATGATTTAGATGAACACTTTATGTTTAAAATAGGAAATATTTCTCAATTTATAAACACATATGGGTATGAAGAATATGCTATTAAAAATATTGAGTTGTATCAAAATTTAGTAAAAAATATAGACAATAATTTAATTAATATTATTGTGTGTTCATCAGGATTCATGACTTATCCAAATGAACTCACACCTAATTACCGCGAAATAAAGACTCACATTGAAGATCATTATTTAACGTTTTTAGTCTTACCTTCTTTCGAGTTAGAAATTTGTGTAAAAGAAATTGTAAATAGACAGTTACAACGCACATATTTAAACGGATCCGCCACAAGTGAAGAACATAAAATTAGAAATCGCTTCCCTTTATATATAGATTTAAAGTGTCAAAAAATCTTAACTAATGAAGCACCTTCAAAAATAGCGTTTAAGCTATACAAACAAATTTTTTAATAAGAACGCTATGTTAGAAAAAGAACGTTTAATGTCAGACCATTTCTTGAAGTAAACTTATCTATTCTAGAAAACAAAGCTTAGCTTAACCCCAAATCATAAAACATAAGAATTCACGCAAACTTCACGACCAGCTCTTTAATTTAATATTATAAAGTTGGCTCGGATATAGACATGAAAATTATAACTACAGCCCTAGGGCTAATTACCTTGGTAGGTTTAACAGCGTGTAAAAGTGTGCCTAGTTACTCTGGTGACTACAGCAAAGCCGAACAAAAAATTACTGGAATAGAATTAAATGACCAACAAGCGCTAGAGATTGGCAACCGTTTTGTTGACGCTTTTAATACGCTTGGTACCCCTTCTTTTGTGAATAACGCGAGTCATCTTTACGCTGATCAGCTCTATATCAACGATACACTCTCGCAGTTCTCTCAGAAAAAAGATCTGATTAAGCATTTTGAAGGCATGAATGTCCGAGTGAGTAATGTCACTGTAAAACTCATTAGTGCAACTCATCACCAAGATACAGCCTACATTCATTGGTACATGACCTATGACTTTAAAATGTTAGGTCGCTCAAAAACCATGGCTTCTTATGGAATTAGTCAAATTAAGATTAATGACCAACAAAAAATTATTTTCCAGCAAGATTATTGGGATCCGGCAAATGGCCTTTACCGTTCTTTACCAATATTTGGAGGAGTATATAAATGGGTATTACCGTTCAAAAAAGTCGAATCTTGATATTTCTGGGAATCTTAATCGTATCTCAAGCGAATGCGGCTGAACTAAAAAAATGCAGTTCAGCACCTTTAATGGTGACGAACAAGAAGGTGGGAAATGTCAGTTACTTTGCTGAAGATTGCCTAAAAAATTGGCAGAGCCAAAGCATTAAAATGGACTTTAGCTATAACCGCGATATTCCCGAGTGGGCATTTAAACGCGCAGCCACCCACTTTTTGAAGAAAAATGTTAGCGGCTTTGATGCAAAATCTCCGCTTAATCAGATTAATGAACTATATAGACCAATTAAGAGTGGAGATTTTTACAGTCTTTACTATCAACATGAAAATCAAAAACTAGAATTAAAATTAAACCAGAAGCTGCTCGGTTCTTTAAATAATCCGAATGCAAATCAATATTTTAAAATCTGGTTTGGTAGCGAACCGTTTAATGCTAAATTAAAACAACAACTATTAAATTAATGGCTTAATAAAATCTCATGGGTAATCACTTTATCCTCATGGTTGAGGACCATTTTGAACTTGCAGCAACAGTCTGCGAATTTCTTGAAGTGCATGGTTATGTCGTCGATCATGCGCGTAATTTAGATGCTGCACGGACTTTTCTTAAATCGCAGCATTATCATCTTTTACTGCTCGACATAAATTTGCCTGATGGCTCTGGTTATGACCTATGTAACTGGCTACGTACCGAACAAGGTGTTGATATTCCAGTTCTTATGCTGACAGCAAGAGATACTTTAGATGACAAACTTAAAGGCTTTACTGCTGGCACAGATGATTATTTAGTCAAACCTTTTGATTTTAATGAATTAGTGATGCGAATTCGTGCATTAATCAAAAGAGCAGCTGGTGAAGTTACTCATCATAAAATTCAGATTCATGACTTAATTCTTGATAGTGCAACTCAAACCGTGGTTCGTGCCGGAACTAATATTGAGTTACCCCCCATTCAATTTAAACTATTAAAAATTTTGATGCGCCAGTCTCCAAAAGTAGTGACCAAACAAGAACTGATGATGGAGTTGTGGGGCGATAAAGAACCTGAAAGCGATGCGTTACGCAGTCATATCTATAACCTAAGAAAAATGGTTGATAAGCCTTTTGACCCAAAGCTATTACATACAGTAGCAGGTGTCGGTTTAAAAATTGCTTTAGATAATTCTACAAGTTAACTCAAATAGACCACAACAATTAAACCCGTGGTCGGTTCCAAATCGAGTTCAGGATGAGTAGTTAAATAATATTGTCGATCAAACAACTCAACTCGCCATCCTAATTGTTTGCAAAGCTTTTGTACCAATTGCAAACCAATTCCGTGGCCTTTAGCCTTTAACGAGAGTTGTGAATCACTGAGCTCTTGTACTTTCACATCATTAGGTAAAGAAATTCCAATTCCATTATCTGCAATAATTAGGCTGTTTTTTTGTTGAATGATGTCGATTTGTGAGCCTTGAGAATAGTTCAGCGCATTACGTAAAATATTGCTTAACACCATTTGTGTCATAGAGGGATATAACCAACGCGGCTGTTCAGAAAGATCGGGTTGAATATGTATATGTATGCCCTTACTCTCACTGACCCCTTCTAAACTTTCGACTAAATCTCTCACAATTCTGGATAAAAAATTCTTTTCAGATGGTAAGCTTTTTACTGTATTACGTGCGATTGCCAGTAAGGTATCGACTAATAACTGCATATCTTCAATTGTATTATGAAGCCGAACTAGGGCTTTATCCTCTCCATATTTCGCCTGACAAAGTTGCACATTACCCTTTAAGATTGTGAGCGGAGTGCGTAACTCATGACTTACATCTCCCGTAAATTCTCTTTCGCGTCGAATAAAATCGCTTAAAACCTGATGATATTTTTCCAAGGCTTGTTTGAGATATTCTGCTTCCATATTGCCATTGGTATTAATATCTTTAAAAGGAGAAGCTTGAGTGTCTTGATGTGCCCAATCAATATTTTCCAAAGCATTTGCTAAACGCGTAATTGGGGAAAAATAGCGTCTTGCTCTTCGGTTTGACCACCATAAAAAGCTATATAAAACAGATAAACTGAACATCAGTGGAGCAAGTCCAAATAACCAGATCAGTTTATTGACATTACTTTCGCCAAATACCAATAGAACATGCTGACCGTTATGCTCACCATAGACCGTCATCCGTTCTTTACCATCAACAAATACTCGATGCACACCACTTTCTAAACGCATGTCTTTAAAAGGTTGAGGTGCGACCTCTGTATTCCACCGATATCCATATAAATTTTTGGTATCTGGTAGATCAGCATTTGGATTACGTTCTATGCGTAACCAGTAATGCTCCATTTCCTGTTCTAAAGCGGTTTTAAGTAAAGAGCCCTTAATCACCCAAGCACTACAAGCCAACCCGACCACGATCGATAATGCAATCAGACCAATCTGCAACCAGTAATATCGATTGAACATTTGGGCTAATGGATGACTCGCTTTGCCATCGTTTCGAGTTCTTATCATATCTTTATCGCCGGGATAGGCTGTAGAAATTACTATGATCTCTTTTTAAATAAAAAGTGACCAATGACCCATTCTTGTCCTTGCTCAAAACCGAATAGCTCAGCACAAGCCATGAAGAAAATACGCCAGCGTTGCCACCAAATATTGGCATCTTTTCCATAGATTTTTTTAAACAGTGGTTTCAGTTCGACTTCTTGGTTATCCATATTCTCAAGCCAAGCATTTGCCGTTCTCATATAGTGCTCACCCGACCATTGCCACTGTTGAGCCAACTCTAAATGCTCTTGAAAATGCAAAAAAGTGGAAGTCGATGGCATTAATCCGCCAGTAAAGAAATACTTGGACATCCAATCATAATCTGATTTCACTTCAAAAGGATAATGTAAAAAGCGATGGCAAAAAATATGACACCAAAGTAAGCCATCTGCCTTTAACCAGCCCTGAATTTTTTCAAAAAGACGTTGGTAATTACGGACGTGTTCAAACATTTCAACCGACACAACACGATCAAACTGCGCTTGGTCTAATTCAAGTACATTTACATCACAGGTGAGCACTTCAACATTGGTTAAACCTCTCAATTCTGCTTGCCCGAGAATATGCTTTTTCTGAGTTGCAGAATTTGAAACAACTGTAATCTGTGAACGTGGATAGTTTTCTGCCATCCACAAAGTTAAAGAACCCCAGCCACAGCCTAACTCTAAAATGTGTTGACCATTTTTAAGTTGTGCACGTTCACAATAAAGCTGAAGTGTAAGCTCCTCTGCCTGATCTAAAGTTGTTGTTTTAGTCGGAAAATAACATGCACTATATTTGAGTCTTTTTCCAAGCACCGCCTGAAAAAACTCAGTGGGTAATTCATAGTGCTGCTCGTTTGCCTTGTCCGTTTCAACTGCGATTTCGCTCTTCTTCAGCATATTAAGCACATCCATGTATCGCTGCGCCCCTTGTTCAGGGTCATAACGGCCTTCTTGAATTAAGCGTTTTTTGCTTAAAGCACGGATTGCAGCTCGAATTGCATGATCTGGAACTAAACCACTTTCAACAATTCTCAAAGACTGATGAACAATTAAATCCATATGCGCACCTATTTTTTGGGTTTTCGCGGAATAAACATTGATGTTTTTTGCTGATAATCACGATAATTTTGACCGCGACTTTTAATTGCTTGTTTTTCACTAAATGGAATACCCGTGACGTAATATAAAAACAGCCACATCAGTAACGGATAAATCCACAATAAATATTGGCCTGCTGCTAAACCAATCATTGGATAGGCAAACCAATGTAACCATTCAAAAAAATAATTTGGGTGACGTGAATAACGCCATAAACCCTGATCCATGGTTTTGCCATGATGATCTGGATTTAATTTAAATCGATATAACTGCTGATCAGCGAGCTGCTCTCCAATAAAGGCAATCGCCATGATGACGGCCGCAATCACTAAAGTGACTTTATATCCACTACTCCATTCAGTTACTTCTACATTGAGTAGCGTCCACATTGGTAAGAAGAACAAAAGCACTAAAAGTGTTTGAAAGATAAAAAATAAGAAGAAGCCAAAATGCTGAAACTTTCCCATGGCTTGACGCATGTTCGCGTAACGACCATCTTCTTTGTGTTCAGATTGATAACGCCTTAACAGGTGCCAAAATAATCTTAAAAACCATAAGCCGCTAAAAATACCGACAAAAAGTCTCACTTGAACTGGAGCAACTGAAATGAGTAAAGAAGACACAATAATGTTTACTGCCAGACAGAAACTCCATGCGGCATCTACAATTCCAGCTCGACCATTTGCTGTGGCAAGTAGCCAGCTCAGCAACATGATCATTAAATCTAGAATCAGTAAATTCAAAAACATCAGCAGTCTCCTTACTTGAGCTGTTTGAGTTAGTAACTAGCACTCTCAAACAACAAGTGAACATTGCTTATCACGCCTTCTTTAAAACCGCCTTCGCAATAACATAAATAGAAATCCCACATGCGAATGAAGTTTTCATCAAAACCCAGAGCCAATACTTCTTCTCGTGCGGTTAAAAACCGTGCTCGCCAGTGATGAATTGTTTGTGCATAACTTAAACCAATGTCATTTAACTGTTTTAGCCTTAAACCACTCTCAGAGGCGGTTTGAGTCAATACACTTATGCTAGGGATAAAACTACCAGGGAAAATATAGCGCTTAATATAATCAACTGTATTTAATGCTTTTTTATATCGAAAATCTTCAATGGTTATGGCTTGAATAAAGGCTAGACCTTGGGGTTTTAATAGTGCTTTACACTGATCAAAGTATGTTGATAAATATTGCGCACCAACGGCCTCAACCATTTCAATTGAAACCAGCTTATCGAACTTTCCTTCGAGTAAGCGATAGTCTTTCAGTTGCACATCAATTCGATGAGCTAAGCCTGCGTCATTTACACGAGTAATCGCTTCATCATATTGAGCTTGTGAAATGGTAATGGTGGTCACTCTGCAGCCGTAATGTTGAGCTGCATAAATAGCAAAACCACCCCAACCGCTTCCGATTTCAACCAAATGATCCAATGGTTTTAAATCTAACTTTTTACAGATCAGCTCTTTTTTAAAATCAGATGCGTCTTCGAGTGACATATTTTCATTTTCAAAAAATGCACTCGAATACATTAAAGATGGATCTAGAAATAATTTAAAAAAGTCATTACTTAAGTCGTAATGCTCAGCAATATTTTTACGGCTACCGCTTAAAGAATTCTTTCTATTTTTATACCAAGCTTTAAGAAAAAGCTGGCTCGCTTGTGCAATAACATTCTGGTTGAACTGGTCCAATACATCTCGATTACGTGCCAAGATCTGCACCAACTCTACAAGTTGCTCACTACTCCAGTCACCACGGATATAGCCTTCCGCTGCCCCTAAAACCCCATTTTTTAAAATCAGATCCATCAATAAAGGATTGCGGACTTCAATCACAGCATGTAAGTCTGAAACCTCGCCAACCGTACCACTCCACGCGCCCTGAAAAGTAATCTGTCCATGACGTAGTTTAAGAAGACTCTTGAGCAGTAACGGTAGTGAGTCATCTTCACCATAAAGAAATGTTTTTATCATGTCTTATCTACCTTTATCTTTTTAGGATGGCGATAAAATGGAACTTTTTTTCGCCACAACTTAAATGCCTCTAAATATATTGAAAACAGCATTTTAAAAGGCGCTAGGCTGTTCATAAGAGCATATCGATATTGCTGTGAAGGAAATGTGATGGGCACAAGTTCAAAGCGCATAGTGGCATCAAAGAGTTGTTTTTGTTCTTCAAAGAGCTGCATGTGAATGACATTTTGCTGATCTGAAAAACTAAACCGCCAGTGATAAGTCAACTGCATGGGCATGAACGGCGAAACATGAAATGATTTTTCAAAATGAAAATCAAAACTCTGATAATCACCCATATTTCTTTGTTGTTTTGAGCAGTCATGTATATAAACTTTTCGTTCATTCCACGGGGTATTGGTAATTTCACTGACAATAAATACGGGTTTTCCAGTTTTATTTAAAACAAAATAAAATACGACCGAATTAAACCTAAAACCCAAACTACGAGGCAAAGCCAAGACTCTGATTTGCCAGTCTGGCCGAAGATGTGAGTTGTTATTTTGCAGTATCGCTTTCTCGACTCGATCCTTTATAGAACCGCGATACATGTTTAAAAAATCATTTTTAGATAGTGTTAGTACATTCCAATGATCAGTCGACCACAGTGAGCAATCTTTTGTAATATCATCTAATTGATCTGGATCGAACCATAAATAATTTAAGGTCGATGTAAACTCATGTGGTTTGGGGCTATAACGCCGATGACGAATAAGTGCAGGAGCGATAGCAAGTTTATTTAATAACATTTGAAAGCTCCTTACCTATTTTTATAACGCTAAGAGTTGCTCTACAACACGTGCTGCACTGCGGGCACCATCTTCATGAAACCCCCAGCCCCAATACGCTCCACAAAACGAAGTCCGATTTTGTCCATTAATTTCGTGCCAACGAGATTGAGCTTGAATCGCTTTTGCATCAAACACAGGATGACGATATTTACGCTCAACCAAGATATCTTCAGCTTTAATTTTCATATTCGGATTTAACGTAGAAAAAATCTGGGTAGCGCAGGATAAGTTCTGCAAATTGTTCATCCAGTAGGTAAAACCATAATGTATGTCGGATACTTCGTTTTGAACTTGAGATGCAGGAGTTACATGCACATGCCAGCTTGCCCACTGCAAACGGCTTTTAGGCATAATTGAAAGATCACGGTGAACCACCATTCGATTATCTTGATAACCAAATTGGCTTAAGATTTCCCGTTCAAGCAAAGAACTATCTTTTAAGAGACTTAGGCTATCGTCAGCGTGGCTTGCAAAAATCACCCAGTCGTATTGGGTTTGTCCTTCAACAGTTTCGATCAAAACTGTTTCGTGCGAACGACTCACAGCTTTTACTTCTGCAAATTTCCACTCAATGGATGGGCAATTCTT
Source organism: Acinetobacter sp. IRS14 (assembly GCF_034650275.1). NCBI lineage: Bacteria > Pseudomonadati > Pseudomonadota > Gammaproteobacteria > Moraxellales > Moraxellaceae > Acinetobacter > Acinetobacter sp. IRS14. The sequence goes on along the minus strand of NZ_JAOVFN010000003.1, from coordinate 139,097 downwards.
TTGAATAGCACGAATGTAACTTGCTGAACCGTGTTTAACCGTTTGCCATTGCGGCCGCTCTTTTAGCTGTAACATGCGGTGATGTTGAAAAAAGCTCACCACAAATCGATATGGAATTTGGCCTACCTGCTCAACTGGAGCTGACCATAAGGCACCGCACATCGGATAAAGATGCTCATAACGGAACTCATGACTATATTTATGGAGGTCTAAATACTCTTCAATCGATAAATTAGGATCAATATCTGCCACATCTATATCTTTATTATCATCATAAAAACGCAGCAAATCTGAGAGCATTTGCAGGAATTTACGGTTTAAAAAGTTCTGCGGGCGGGCAAAGAGCGACCATTTTTTTGAAGGATTATATTGAAGTCCACTCACCAAATTATTTACTGAAAAACTCATATCGCTACTTTGAGTTTCTACACCTAATTTTTTAAGCATGTTGGTAAATAACGGATAGTTATAGTCATTAAACACAATAAAACCACTATCTACCGCGACTTTAGTGCCTTCTATCTCTAGCTCGTGAGTGTCAGTATGACCGCCAAAATAGTTATTTTTTTCATACACAGTGACCTGATGTTGTTCTGACAATCTCCAAGCTGCGTAAAGTCCAGATATACCTGAACCAATAATGGCAATTTTCATAACACTTCACCGTTTTCAATTTTCTCTATCGATAAGTTTTTAATCTTTTTATATTGATAAACCTTGTTTGGTACTGGCTTTAGTCCCCACACCAAACCAAATAGAGACATCAGCTTGAGCACATAAAAAGTGATATCAATCTGCCACCAATAAAAGCCTTGACGCACACTACCCGCGTAAAAGTGATGGTTGTTGTGCCATCCTTCACCCAAGGTAATTAAAGAAAGTAGGAAGTTATTACGGCTATCATCTGGGGTATTAAACTCACGTGAACCATAACGATGAGCGAGTGAATTAATACACAAGGTTGCATGTGTTAATAGAACAGTGGAAATCACAAATCCCCACACTAAAAGCTGTAAACCATCCGTGCCCAACTCAGGAAAATGTTGTGCAAGCCACGAACCTAAACCATAAATTGCTAAGGCCGTCAAAATCACAATAGGCAAACTAAATCGGTCTAGCCAAATCAACTCAGGATATTTCAACCAGTCTTTAATGACTTTTTTTCGAGTAGCAAAATTCTGCTCATTTAAAAACCAGCCTACATGGGAATACCAAAAGCCTGCTTTCGATGAATGCGGGTCTTGATCAGTGTCGGTAAAGTGATGGTGATAACGGTGATGAGCTGACCACCATAAAGGTCCGCGCTGCGCACTCATGGTTCCGATCAGTATAAAAATGAATTGAACAATACGTGATGTCTGAAAAGTTTTATGCGAAAGATAGCGGTGGAAAAAAGCGGTAATTGCAAACATGCGAATAAAATAAAAACCAAGCATGAAAACAACAGCGAACCAAGATATACCCACCCAAAACGCAGCTAAACAAGCGATATGCAATAAAATAAAAGGAATAATTCTTAACCATTGAATGTTCTTTTCAATGACATATTCGCTAGAAGCACCCACTTGCGCATTTTCTGAATCTGACCAGCTATCGATCCAGCGCAGAAAAAATTTAGACATTGATTATTCCTGATCTAAAGCATTTCTTTTGGTTCTAATTTAGAAAATGCGCAATGAATTTTATGTGAAGTTCACTCAGTTACGAGATAAATATGAGCATCTACGCAACCAGCACTTCGCTATTTAGACTGTGTTGTCTTAACGAGTTTAGAAACGTCGTAGCCATAGCTTTTGGCAGTTTGCAGATAAGACTGATATGTCGCCTCATCAATTTGAGAACTACGAGAAAGAATCCATAAATATTTCTGGCTTGGGCCACCCACTAAAGCGACCTGATAATTTGGGTCAACTCTTAAAACCCAATAATCGCCTTTTGTAAAAGGAATCCATCTAAGACCAGAAGGTAAAAAGCTCACCTTCAATTTACTGTTGCCTTCATTTTGCGAGTAAGCAACACCTTCAGATGAGATCGTTTCGCCTTTTTTTGTCGTACAGCTATTTAATACACCAACGGTTTTGTCTGCGTTAATAGAATAGTTTGCAGTTGTATTTGCTACACAATTACGCTGAAAAAACATGGGTAAATGCGCAATTTCATACCACTTACCTGCGTATTTATTAATATCGATAGAATCAACAGCGACAGGTTTAGTATTGGTGTCGGCAAAGGTGCTCAAAGGGAGCATTAAGCTAACCGCTGCAAGGCTACTGCTGATGACAAGTGATTTAAATAATAATTTCATGATTGCCCTCTTCTGTTTATTTCATACGTTTAAACATACGCCAGAGGGCTGTGAACAAAGTGTGAATTTTAGAAATTAAGCAACATTAATAAGGATTTAATTGTATTTCTTTGCAGCATCTGCAACTGGGAAATCAAGTTCAAAACACACACCCTCGACCGTGTTATAAACTCGATAGAAGCCATGATGTAGATCCATAATTGAAGCGACAATTGATAAACCTAAACCACCTGTCTGGTTCTCATCACTTCGACTTGAGTGGCATTGGTAGAATCTTTCAAAAAGATGCTCAAGTTGATGTTCAGCAATTGAAACCCCACCCGTTACCACAGTTAGACTCACCCATTGCGTATGTCCAATCATCTTATATTTGGTTGCGATATAAATAGTCCGCTTGTCACTACCGTGAACCAGTGCATTTAAAATCAGGTTATAAACGGCTCTTTGAAATAACTCAGGATCTGCAAATAAGGTTTGAGCTTCTAAGTTAAAACTAAAATGACACTTTTGTTCTTCAGCTTGATATTCAAAAATCTGGCATAGGCCATCTATAACGTCTTGGACGTTTATTTCCTGTTTATTTACAAGCACCATTTTCTGATCGGCTCTTGCCAAGAAAAGCATGCTATCAATCATACGTTTTAATCTGTGGTAGTCCTCTAAATGAGACACCAGTAAATCTTCATATTGTTCAACCGAACGTTCACCAGTTAAAGCAATCTCAGTTTGCCCAATCAGATTATTTAAAGGTGTGCGGAACTCATGAGCAATATCTTCAGAAAAACGGTTGAGCTGGGTATAGCCCTTTTCAATACGCTCAAGCATATAGTTTATATCTTTTGAAAGCAGCTCAACTTCTAAAGGTGAATTAGATAGGTTTAATCTTTTCTGGAGCTGATTTACGTTAATAGAATGAGTTTGCTTACGAAGCTGTTGTAGCGACCGTAAACCTAAATGACACGCTAAAATACAAAGCACAAAGATTGCAAACACGCCCCCGACCACATACATCAAGAGACTTTCTTGAAAAGGTAAAAGAATATTAATGCGTTCCGACCACTGTTTACCTGCAATGAGCAGATAAGGCTCGTTATTAATTTTTATGGTTTTCCATGCAATGCGTGTTGGATATGAGTTATTGGTTAAATCTTGAAATTGAAGATTGTCGCGCTGTGCAAGCTCAGGCAGTTGAATGTGAAGCGGATTGATATTAATTAAAGTTTTGTCTTTATGAATGAGCAGAAACAAGTTGTCTTGGTTGCCGAGCATGTTTTGATACAGCTTAGGACGCGCAATGATTTGCTCTACATTTTCGCTATCTTGCAGCAAAATTTCCAAACGGTTAATTCTGTCTGCTAAAGCTTTATCTTGTTGCTTTAATAAAATCTGGTTAATACCCAAATAGGTCATAAAGCCGACTGAACATAAAATTAAGGCAGAACAAAGCGTGACCAGTAATGTAATACGGACTTCAAGAGAACGCAGAAATTTAAAGTTCATAAGCTAACCGAAATTTTATAGCCCAAGCCACGTATGGTATGAATGAGTTTTAACTCATATCCCTCATCAATTTTACTTCGTAAACGGCGTACAGCGACATCAATAAAGTTTGTATCAGTATCAAAGTTAATATTCCAAACTTCTGAACCAATTTGTCTGCGTGTCACAATTTGCTCTTTGTTGAGCAATAGATAGCGCAACAAATTAAATTCGGTTTTACTCAGCTCAATTAAGTTTCCATTACGCCATACTTTATGAGCAACCACATCCATTTTTAAATCACTAATAGACAGCTCATTTTCTTGCAGATATTGCTGTCGTCTTAACAGACTTTTAATGCGTGCCAACAGTTCAATATAGGAAAACGGTTTAGCCAAGTAATCATCTGCACCTAACTCTAACCCTTTCACTCTATCCATCACCTGATCTTTTGCCGTTAAGAAAATAACCGGAATTTTGGAGAACTGGCGTAGTACTTGTAATACGCTCCAGCCGTCTATGTCCGGCAACATGACATCAAGAATAAGCAAGTCATATTGATCTCTCTTTAGCATTTCCAAACCTTGCATCCCTAAATGAACACACTCCGCTTGATATCCAGACTCTTTTAATCCTTTGACCAAATAAGTGGCGATCTTGATCTCGTCTTCAATAATAAGGATACGCATTTTGTAGAGACTCATTTGAAAGATGACAACTTTGTAATGTGATTGTCACGCTTGAAGTTAAGCAATTTGTTTAAGATTTTCAAAGCGACATAGAGGTAATCAACATGAAAAAATTGAACTGGCTGATGTTAGCAGCCGTGCTATTCGGTAATAGTACTTTTGCACAGCCACCTGCTTTGAATCAAGTTTATTCGTTAGATCTAAAAACTGCCCACCTGCTAGCCGACAGTGCAAAAGAGGCATGCAAAAAATTAAATCAAAATATTGCGGTTGTTGTTGTAGATCGCGGCGGTAATCCATTAACTGCCGAACGGCATGAGCTGGTGGGTCCGCATAATTTAATGGCTGCCGAGAAAAAAGCATATACCGCGTTATCTACCAAAACATCGACCTTAGTTTTAAGCCAAAACAGTAACCAAAACCCCGATGCAAAAAATTTAACCACCGTAGCAAATTTACTTTTGTTAGGTGGCGGCGTACCTGTTCGTTTTGAGAACCAAGTAATCGGAGCGATTGGAGTCGCGGGTGCTGGCGGCGCACAAAATGACAATCAATGCGCAAGCAAAGCCATTGAAACCATTTTTCATTCATAAGGAGCTTCAACATGCCTAAATCATTTATTGCTTTATCTTCATTATTTATTGCTTTATCTTCATTATTTATTGCTTCGGCTACATTTGCACAAACTAATCCGCTAAGTGTGCATGTGTTAAATCTAGAGACGGGTTTGCCCTCTTCTCAGGTTGAAGTGATTTTAGAAAAAAATACCAATAACCAGTGGGTTAAACTCAATCAGCAAGTGACCGATTCAAATGGTCGGATCACTGCACTCTATCCAGAAAATAAAAAATTAGAGCAAGGAGTTTATAAAGTTACTTTTAAAACTGAAGACTGGTTTAAAAAGAATAAACAACAAACTTTTTTTGCCGAAGTACCTGTAATTTTTAAAGTTGATGGAAGCGTAAATCACTACCACATTCCGTTACTACTTAGCCCTTACGGTTACTCAACCTATCGAGGCAACTAAAATAGAAAACCCCTTTATCTGTTGTACACAAATAAAGGGGTTGGTTAAAAGCGATGCGTTTTACGAACAAACACCATTGCTAATAACCGATTTTTTGTTTGAATCTAACGCCACAATTGAAGAAGAAACAGTATTAATAATTTGAGTCATTGCCTCACTTGAAGCACTCACAATCGCATCCATCTTTTTAGCTTTTTGATCAATCGGCTGCTGAAAAGCAATTCGACAATTTAACTGAGATCCTGCATTTGTGATGACTTTTGGATTGTTTGACTCTAATTGACTAGGCGGTATTTGACGCTTCACCACCCAAGACACTGCAATATTAATATAGCTTTTATCTACAATATCAAAATGAGAAAAGTCTGTAGAAACTCGATATAAAGGCTGATTATTTCCAGCAAGCCCACTGCTATAACTATCAATTGCCCCTAATTTTTGTTGCAAACCCGCCGACAAGGTATCGCGTAATTGCGTGCCCATGGTCGATGTCCAGCGCTCATTGTTCAACACCGTAGACTTACCACTACTGTCTTGCAGCACCAAAGGTGCACGGTCCAATCGGTCTGGAATCCCGACGGGTAACACCTCAATCACCTGCACAGTTGATTTGGTAGCCGCAGTGATTTTAGGGGAAATCGTATAATAGTTTGGCGTTGGCGAACTCGAACATGCCGTCATGGCAACTGCCGTTAAAAACAGGCCGCTCCCAAGCAGCCATTTGGCTGCTTTAGGATGTTGAAAAGATAGAGTGTTTTTATTTTTCATCATCGGCCTCTGGTGTCTTACCACGAATAATTGATTCAGGATGTTGCTCAATATAATCTGCCATTAACTGTAGTGAAGCTGCCGCACGTGTCATTTGCTGCAATGCTTTACGTACGTCTTGTTGTAACGGCGCATCGCTCGACAAAATAGACTCGGACGATCTTACAGTTTTACGAACATCGTCTAAAGTTGCTTGTAAACCAGGGGCAACTTTTCCATCTAACTGTTTAACCAGTTTGTCGGTAGACGCAATGGCAGTGTTCATATTGTTAAGTGTTTTACGCACATCTTGCCCAATTTCAACTAACGGGAATTTAGTTAACTTGTCAGCAATCTGAGAAACTTGAGCTTGTAAGCCACTCAGTTCGGTTGGTGTAGTTGGAATTACTACACGGTTATCACCTAAAATTTGTAATGTCGCTGGTTTAGCTTTAGGGAACTTGTCTAGAGCAATATAGTTTTGACCCGTGAGCAGGTTGCCTGTTCTCATTTGAGCACGCCAGCCATGTTCAACAAAATCTTTGAAAATTTCACTATTTGGATTAAGCGCTTGACCATTTTCAACACGTGAAGGATAGATAACCGCCTCAACACGCATACGAATCTGTTTATAGTGGTCATAAAACTCGGCATTAATTGATTTAACATTACCAATTTCAATACCCATGAAATCAATTGGCGCACCAACAGAAAGCCCACGCAATGAATGATCAAAATACATAATCACACCACGAGGTTGTCCGTCAGGCTCTTTTAATGCTTCAGATTTTGAATCCCAAAGATTAAAGCGACTCTGATTCGCTGCCATTGTGGCATGTGAACTTTCAGGGAATCCAAATGCAATACCACCTGCGACAATACTTGCCAAAGATTGAGTATCTAAATTAAAGCCTGAAGCATTTAAGGTTACATCGATCCCGCTCGCCTGCCAAAAACGTGCATCGGTAGTGACAAACTTGTCATACGGCGCACGAATAAAAGTTTGCAGCTCTACAGATTTACCATCCTCAGATAATTTATAGGCTGTAATTTGCCCTACGTTAATTCGACGATAATAAATTGGAGAACCTATATCTAAAGATCCCAAATCATCTGCATTTAAGAAAAATACTTTTCCGGGAACGTCTGAAGATATGACTGGTGGCACTTCTAATCCAGTAAATTCAAACTTATCCTCTTCTGATTTTCCACCATCCACTTCAATGTATGAACCTGACAATAATGTGTCTATTCCTGAAACTCCACTCGTCCCAATACGCGGTCGCACGACCCAAAATCGTGAATCTTTTGCTGCAAAGTTACTGGCGCCTTTACGTAAATCAATTCTAGCAATAACATGTGAACGATCATCTGAAAGATCAATCTGCCGTACTACACCAATATCCACCTGCTTATAACGAACTGTTGTTTTACCGGCAACTAACCCTTCAGCTGTGCGAAAAGACACATCAATGGTAGGGCCATGAGACAGTAGCGCCTTTACAGCTAATGAAAGCGCGATTAAAAGAGCAATTAATGGAATCAGCCAAATCAAAAGAGGCTTCCATCGACTTTTCTTTTCTTGGGGTTCTGGCAAATCATTCATGTTATCCAGTTCAACATCCGGATCACGATGATCTGAGTTACCAGTGGTTATTTCATTTTCAGACATACTCATTGTTCTTTTATTGACTGGGGTTAATAGAATCATTATTCAGTGGCGGATGTTCTGCGTGAATAATCTTTGGTTTTTCTGAAGCAAAAGAAGAAGGTTTATTTGTATTTTGAGATGCGTAGAAATTATCCCAAATAATACGTGGGTCAAAACTTAACGATGCAAACATGGTTAACACCACGACCGCGCCAAAAGCAATCGAACCCGGCCCTGCAAGAATGGTAGCAAGCGATTGAATCTGAATGAGTGCTGTTAATAATGCCACAACAAATACATCAATCATTGACCAACGGCCAATAAACTCAACAATTCGATATAATTTTACGCATTGCTCGGGTAAAAATTTCCAACCTGCCGATTGTTGAAGATATACCGCCACTAATAAAAAATACAAAATCAGTAGCTTCAACATGGGAATAAAAATACTGGCCATGAAAATGACCACTGAAACCAGATAGTCTCCACTTTGCCAAAAGTAAATAACCCCACTCATGATGGTATCTTGCTGACTTCCCAAAAGTGAGTCAGTCACCGTCATGGGAAGTACATTGGCTGGAATATAGAGAATGGTTGCAGCCACCACTAAAGCAAAAGTTCGATTTAAACTCGCTGGCTTACGTGAATGCAGCACGCTATTACATCGAATACAACGTAAAACTTGAGGGCTTTGGTTGAGTCGTCTTTTCTCATTTTGAGCAGAATTTACGATGCCACAGCAGTGACACACAATTAATGAAAGATCTTTGGCTCTTGGATATTGCTTAAGCACTGACCCATGCTGCGAGCTTTTTGTTTGGGTCACTTTTTTTATCGTTTTCATGGCAGTGACCTATCAATTTCATTCCATATATCACTCACCTTTATGGAAGTAATATAGACCAACAATACACTTAAGATCGCAAACGCCCATAACGCAATCTCGGGAATCACCAAGACCATTCCCATTAACTTCACAAGCGTGACCAAAATTCCGATTAAGAACACCTCAACCATTCCCCACACTCTCATAAAAAAAAGTGTGCGTAAGGCAAATACCAAAAATGTAGGTCTTTTCTTCAATACGCTTACTGTGCCCAGTACATAAGAAAGTAATAGTAGATATGAAAGCGGCACAACAAAGGTAGTGATTAAAATGAGTACACCAACAAAAGCCCGATCATAGTGAAACATCACCCAAACTGCCCCAAGTAAGGTGGTTTCAGATGTGTTTCCCTGTAATTCAATTTTTACAATCGGAAAGCTATTGGCAATAACAAATACGATTAATGCCGTTAAGATCAAAGCCAATAATGTCGAAAAAGGTTTGGTGTGCCGATAGAGTTCAGCACCGCAGCATAAGCAATAAGCTCTTTTTCCATAAGCAAGCGGGGTTCTACGATAGACAGTATCGCACTCCTCACAACCTGCTAATTCTTTAAGCTTCATAGTTATACCCTAAGGTTTATCGTTTTACTGTGTCACACAAAGCTCTTTTTATTACTAAGATAAATTAAAATATAAATCAATCTAAAAGCTATATCAGACAATGGAAATTACCATAAGTACTGTTCAATATATTGTTGAAACTGCTAAATAATCTGTACATATTCGGTGATCAAATAAAAATAGTTATATAAAGTCATAAGCTTAAGTTCAGATAATACACTTTTTGCCCCAAGTAGCTGAGCGTCAAATAAGTAAACCCTAACTATTGCTTAACATCTTTCCCTATTGAAAAGTTCATGATGCTCTAGATCACTTTTATCCCTTGAACGCTGCAACAAGAATCAGATTTAATGCAGCATATGACAGAACAGTTCCTGCAAAAATTTAGCATTCCTAAGCAGGATGTCATGTTTGTGATTGTGCAAATTAGCACAGAAGATTGGCACTTTGGTCATGCAAACGAGTAGATCTTTTATTAAAAATGTTAGCATCAATAAACTAGCTCTCAAATTTAAAACCACAATAAAGCTCTCTTTTTAATATGATAAATTTATTTAAAGATAAAAATTAAATACCAAAAAAACCCCACTCAAATATAAGCAGAGTTAAAAATTTAAAGATTATTATGAAGATTAAATTAAATATACCCATAAAACACTTAAAACCAAATTATGCGACACAATTAACAAAAATTTAATTTTAAGTAGATTATTTTTTATAAATTAACAACTCCAACAACAATAAAAAATAATTACCAATAAATATCAATATCTTAATAAAAAAATTAAATCAAAAATTAGTATATATGCTCTTTTACATTATGAAACATTCTTTATATTATTGTAATTAAATTTTACTCCAAGTTAAAAACAAAAGTTGATTTAATCACTCAGAATTACCGATATATCTAGATCACAAGCATTTTAAATATATTATTTCTACAATTAAACTTAAGAAAGTCACCAGATTTGAAGGTTTGCTTAAGCAATTTTCATACTGTATTTTAAAAAAGGAAAAATAAATAATTTCATATATTAAAGATATATCTAATAATAAAAGTGAGATCAAAATGATTGAATGGTTACAAAGTGTCTTAAAGCACAGCCCCGAAATATTATTGTTCTTATCACTCGCAATCGGCTTCTGGATTGGACAGTTCCAGTTTGGAAAATTTCAGTTTGGCGGAGTCGCAGGCTCCTTACTCGTCGCAGTTGTTTTAAGCCTTATTGGCGTACCTGTCGATAACGGTGTTAAAGCAATTTTGTTTGCCCTCTTCATTTATGCAGTAGGTTTTGAAAGTGGCCCTCAGTTTTTTAAATCACTGGGTCCACAGTCCATAAAAGAAATTTTATTAGCAGTATTCATGGCAGTGTGTGGTTTAGTCACTGTTTTAGTGATGGCTAAAATTTTTCACCTCGATAAAGGCTTGGCTGCGGGTCTCGCTGCGGGCGGCATGACTCAATCAGCCATTATTGGGACTGCTGGAGATGCAATTTCTAGACTCGATCTCCCACTCGCAGAAATTCAAAGACTTCAAGCAAATGTCGCGATTGGCTATGCGGTCACATACATTTTCGGATCATTGGGAGCAATTATTGTCTGTGTGAATATTTTGCCTAAATTTATGGGTAAAGAAATTCACGACGATGCATTAAAAGCTCAAAGTGAACGACTCAAAGGTGCTTTTGAACTAGCACCGGGTCAGGAACTGGCAATGCCCGAAATTGTTGGCCGTATTTATAAAGTTAAACAAGCCAATGGACACACTATTGCGGAGATTGAAGCAAAAGAACCGAGTATTACGATTGAACGGTTAAAACGTAAAGATCAATTTATTGATGTTGCTCCCGAACTGACCTTACAAACTGATGATGTCGTCTTGCTGGTTGGTCGTCGTGCCAATGTAGTTTCAGTTGCCGAGCAAATCGGTAGCGAATTACAGTCATCGCAAGGTATGGAAATGATTATGGATACCAGCGATGTCATCCTAAGAAACTCCAAATACATTAACCGTACCTTAGGAGATATTAAGGCCAATACGCCTGCGTATTTAAAGCACGGTATTTATGTACTTGCGATTAAGCATAACGATGAGCCACAACCTTTAAGTGACGACACTGTTTTACGCCAAGGTGATGTAGTCACCGTCTACGGTACAAAAAGCGACCTCGATCGTTTAGTGAAAGAAGCTGGTAAAGCCTTACCTGAAAGCTTAAAAACAGACTGGATTTTCCATGGTGCAGGCCTTGTAGTCGGTTTAGTGATTGGTCTGTTTGTTATTCGTTTAGGTGATGTGCCCTTAACGCTTGGTGCGGGTGGCGGAGCTTTACTATCAGGACTGCTTTTTGGTTGGATTCGAAGTCGAAATCAGGTGCATGGCAATATGCCTCTAGCGGCTTCTCAGCTTCTGAAAGATTTGGGTCTGGCAGGTTTCGTTGCCGCCGTCGGCTTACAATCAGGATTACAAGCCATTCAAACCATTAAAGAAAGTGGCCTTTCACTCTTTATGATTGGGGTTGTGGTAACACTAGTTCCTCTGCTGCTTTCCATGCTCTTTGCTCGTTATGTTCTGCGTTATAACAACGTTGCAGTGATGGCAGGTGCACTATCTGGTTCACGCAGTGCAAACCCTGCATTTGGGGCCATCTTAGATAAAGCAGGAAACTCAATTCCGACCGTTCCATTTGCAATTACCTATGCCCTAGCAAATGTGTTCTTGACCTTACTCGGACCACTAATCGTAGGCTTGGCCTAACTTTGTACATTGAATTAGAAATTTTATTCATCTCACTATAATTAAGGAGACGTCCCATGGGGAAAGTCGATTATTCTAAATATGCAAAACTCAGCCCATTTGAGCTTAAAGATAATTTAATAGAATTAGCTCAAAGCAGAACTGACCGAATGATGTTAAATGCTGGGCGTGGTAATCCGAACTTTCTTGCGACTATCCCACGTCGCGCATTCTTCCAACTGGGTCTATTTTCAGCGACCGAATCAGAGTTCTCGTTTTCATATATGCCAGAAGGTCTAGGTGGTTTCCCGCGCCCTGTTGGACTTCAGTCACGTTTTGATAACTTCATTTTGGAAAACCGCGACAAACCCGGTGTGGTCTTTTTAGGTAAAGCCGTGTCTTATGTACGTGACCAATTAGGTCTCGACCCAGATCTTTTTTTACTTGAAATGGTTGAAGGGATTTTAGGCTGTAACTACCCTGTGCCGGACCGAATGCTTAGAGTGAGTGAAACGATTATTAAAGAGTACGTCTTAAAGGAAATGGGCGTACAAGGCATGCAAAAAAGAGACTTAGATTTGTTCGCTGTTGAAGGCGGAACAGCAGCAATGGCCTACATTTTCAACTCATTAAAAGAAAATAAAATTATTAAAAATGGCGACCGTATTGCGATTGGTAGCCCAATTTTCACGCCATATCTGGAAATTCCAAAACTCAACGACTACCAGCTTGAAGAGGTACTCATTGAGGCAGATCCTAATCTCGGTTGGCAATATCCAGAATCGGAACTCAGAAAGTTAGAAGATCCATCTATTAAAGCGTTCTTTTTAGTCAACCCAAGTAATCCCCCATCTGTAAAAATGAGTGATGAAGGGCTTGCGATTTTGGCAGATATCGTTAAAAAACGCCCTGATCTGATTATTTTGACAGATGATGTATACGGTACTTTTGCAGATAACTTCAAATCGCTATTTGCAATCTGTCCTGATAATACAATTCTGGTTTACTCATTCTCTAAATACTTCGGTGCGACTGGTTGGCGACTCGGTGTCATTGCACTTTCAAATAACAATGTGCTTGATAAACAAATTGCGAACTTATCAAAAAAAGAAAAGAAAGAGCTTGAAGAACGCTACTCATCTTTAACTACCGACCCTGCAAGCATTAAATTTATTGACCGTTTAGTTGCAGACAGCCGAAATGTTGCTTTGAACCATACCGCTGGTCTGTCTACCCCACAACAAGTTCAAATGGTTTTATTTGCCTTGTTTAATCTAATGGATTCACGCCAAAGCTATAAAAAAGCTGTTAAATCTGTTGTTCGTGAACGCGATGCGGCACTTTATAGACAGCTTGGTGTCGAGGTTCCAACAGATCCAAATGCTGTGGACTACTACACCCTAGTCAACCTTGAAAACACATCACGTACTCTTTATGGAGATGAGTTTGCGGATTGGGTCATGAAAAATAAAAATCCGACAGAACTTTTATTTAGAGTAGCTGATGAAACAGGTGTGGTTTTATTGCCAGGTTCTGGCTTCGGTGTACAACACCCTTCTGCCCGTGCGTCTTTAGCAAACCTGAATGAATACCAATATGCAGCTATTGGTGACTCTTTAAGACGCTTTGCGGATGAAGCTTATGCAGAGTATTTAAAAACTAAAAAAGGAAAATAAGTACCTATATAAAGTGAGGCTCTAACAGCCTCACTTTTTCCTTTCTGTTCTTTAATTTTCTATTTCAATTTAATAAGTTCAACTTAATAAACCATATTTAAAAAGTAATCCAGTAACCTCTCAGGCTCTTCATTTTTACTTGAACTTAAAAACCCTAGAATGGCGCCATCAATCATAAATACAAAAATATCAGACTCCTCATACGAAGCTGTTTTCTTATTTTCCATAAGCAGGCTAAAAATTTCATTTTTAAGCCATTGTCTATATCTCACCGCACTTTGATAAGCATTGGGATAAAGCTTTTCAATTTCAAAAATCGCTTTAAACAACAAATAATAAGCACTTTTTAAGTCAGCATGTAAAAGATAGATTTGTCTAAGCTTAAGAGACAAATCTGAATATTGGCTAGATTCACACACTGCTCTCACTTTTTCTTTTAGCTGGTCTTTTTGAAGGACCAGACACATTTCAATCAGCCTTTCTTTTGAGTGAAAGTAGTTGTAAAAGGTGGCTTTGGGAATTTTGGTCTCAATCATGATTCGGTCCACCCCGACCTTGTTGAAGCCATATTGTTTAAATAAATCTGCTGCTATGTGAAGCGCTCGCGTCGCTCTAGATGAAGCTTCTAAATTTTTCATATGTACCGCTTAAAATATTTTTTTGTTGTAAGTAAATGAGATAGAAATACCTTCACCAAAATATTAGGCGAGAAAACAGGCATGCCAAGGCAGCATAAAACCATGCCCTAGCGTATCTCAGACTTTATTGTTGCTATGAGTTTTAGTCGTAACGAAGTACAGTTTAATCTACAAATATTTAAACTGTTTTAAAGACCAAATAAGGGATATGGGTAAAGAAAGCTTGGCAAAGGCCAATAAATAAGAAAAATTAGTATGCATAGAGGACTCCTCATGTCTAAAGAAGTTCTACCGAATTACTGTCAAATAATTATGGTGGCAGAACGAGAGAAGGTTGACAGACTGGTTAGACGCCAGCACACCCGAAGGTGTCCCTCTCCCGTCCTACCGCTACGGGAGGAGACGAGAAGCTTACACACAAGAGTATTCCTCAGAAGGAATATCTGATGCGGTCTAAAACAGCCTGTCAAAGCCGGCTGGCAATGTAGGCCAGCAGGCAAAGGATAATCCGCAGGGTTTAGAGTGTCAATGTAGGGTTGAATAGAAAATGGTTAAATAATTATTGTTTTTCATTTAATTAGATACTTTAACTAATCATTAATTAAGCTGAACTATAGTTCTGCTAAACATTTAGAAAAATTTTGTTTTAAAGGATATATTTAGCTATATTTTTTATTCATTATAGGCAAACATATTACAAATCTATAATGTAATTATTATAGATGGCGGTAAAACGAAAGAGGGTTGACAGACCAATCATCTAGCAGCTGGCACGCATAAAGCGTCCCCCTTTCGCCCTACCATAATGAATATGAAATTATATACATTTTAAACTCTTAAAGTAATTTTCATGAAAAATATTAATATTTTCAAATTTATAAACCTTGTGCTGGCCTTTTTATGGATCTATCAAGGCCTCGTTCCCAAATTCCTATTTCTTAATTCTGATGAAATTTTTGTGTGGCAATGGGTAGGACTATCACTTGAACATGCAAAACTTGCAGGCCATGCAAGTGGAATAGCTGAAATGATTTTTGGTTTATGTTTTCTCTTTACTGCACATAAATATATTCACTATTTAAGCATTTGGG
The DNA here is from genome assembly GCF_034650275.1 of Acinetobacter sp. IRS14. Taxonomy (NCBI): domain Bacteria; kingdom Pseudomonadati; phylum Pseudomonadota; class Gammaproteobacteria; order Moraxellales; family Moraxellaceae; genus Acinetobacter; species Acinetobacter sp. IRS14. The sequence continues at coordinate 123,611 of NZ_JAOVFN010000003.1, read as the reverse complement.
GTTTGCTTGGCTTACTTCTTTTAATTGGTTTTTTAATACCTTCTACCCTAATCTTGCCTTACAACCCTATCGTAATGAATCTTTCAATGATAAGTTTATCAATTGTCTATCTCATCTTATTAAGTGATCAAAATTAAATTACAGCCATTCATTTAACTATTTTTAAAGATTTTATATAGAGCGTTCAATGAGTCTACCTAAAAGTGAAGTTTACTGTGTGGTCATTACAGGAAGTACCAAGGGTATTGGCTTAGCACTCGCCGAAGCTTTTTTAAAGCTGGAATGTTCAGTTGTAATTGCTGGACGAAACTTAGAGCACTTAAATCATGCCCTTACCCACTTAGAAACTCAGTTCAATAAAGAAAAATTTATGGGTCTATGCTGCGATGTGACTCAAATTTCCGACGTACAAACTCTATGGAATAGTGCAATTGAGCGGTTTGGACATGTAAACGTTTGGGTGAACAACGCAGGAAGCTGCCACCCAACCAAAGACTTTATTGACCTTCAACCTGATGAATTAAATGCAGCCGTTTCAACCAATATTTTAGGAACGATGCTGGGTTCACAAGTCGCTTTAAAAGGCATGCTCAAACAAGGTTATGGCCAAATCTTTAATATGGAAGGTTGGGGAAGCAACGGCGAATGGAGTGCTGGCATGACTCCCTATGCAACAACCAAACGAGCAGTCAGTTACTTTAGTAAAGCACTTTATAAAGAGACAAAATCGACAGCAATTTTAACTGGCACACTAAGCCCAGGCATGGTGGCAACCGATTTATTAGTTTCGTCTTGGACCAATGGAAACGTCCAAAACTGGAAAAAGATGAAGCGCTTATTTTTCTTTGTGATTGATTCACCAGAAGTCGTTTGTGCCTATTTAGCAAAGCAAATTATGCAAAACAAAAAAGCCAACCGACGCATCGCATGGATCACGCCATGGAAGCTTTTTCTTAGATTTTTGCAACCTTATTACTGGCGTAGAAACCCCGTTAAAGGCACAGCATTAGAGCACTTATAGTCGAGCTTAGCACTTGAAGCTCTTTTCATCATAAAATTGTTCAGCAGAAGTTCTTCTAAAAAGGCTTCTACTGAACTTCATACTCATCAAGAATCGCTATCTGAGCTATCTTCTTTATTTAAAATCCGCCCTTCCCGTTTTGGTCGAATCAATGGAGCTGTCGGTCTTGGATGATGCGTATGTGTATATTGCATACCAACCCCTGCATTTACGTCATCTGCTGCGATTTCAGTTTCAAAACGCTCATTATCCAGATCTCGAATTTCCTCGGTAATTCGTTCTACTTCGTCTTCATCTACACCCAGTTCTTGCAAAATCACGCCACCAAACTTAATTGCAGATTCAAACGTTTCACGAATCATAAAGTCCACTTTTTGTTTGACTAAATGCAGTGAGTGCTCGCGGTCATATGAGCGCACTAATAATTTCGCTAAAGGAAATTCATGGGTGACGAGTTCTACAATTCTATTTGTGGTTTCTTTACTGTCCACACACACCACAATCGCTTGTGCTGTTGCAGCACCAGAAGCATGTAGAATATCTAGACGGCAGCCATCGCCATAATAAATTTTAAAACCAAATTTTTCGGCGTTTTGAATCATGTCCGTATTATTATCAATAATGGTGACATCAACACCTCTTGCCAACAATAATTGACTGGTGACCTGCCCAAAGCGTCCGAATCCAATCATTAAAACACTACCGCTTAAGCCCTCGGCAATATTGACGTTTTCTAATGAAACATCCGTTTTAGTTTGAGTGAAACGTTTAAAAAGAATACCAACAATTGGGGTCAACACCATTGAAAGTACCACAATAGCAGTAAGATTAGATTTAACCGTATTATCAATAACTTGTGCACTTAGCGCAGCAGAGAAAAGTACAAAAGCAAATTCTCCACCCTGAGCCATAAGTAAAGCGCGATCCAACGCTTCAGTATGAGAGCTTTTCGTTACTCGGGCGACTATATAAATCATGAGCGCTTTGGCAAGCATCAGGGCAATTACCCCACTCACAATCAGTTGCCAATTCTGAGCGACAACTGATAAATCCAATGACATGCCGACCCCAAGGAAAAAGAGACCTAACAAGATTCCTCGGAATGGTTCAATATCAGCTTCAATTTGGTGCCTAAAGGTCGATTCAGATAAAAGCACACCTGCTAAAAAAGCACCCATTGCCATGGTCAAACCACTGACTTGCATGAGCAGCGCTGCACCCAACACTACCAATAATGCCGCGGCAGTCATGACTTCTCGGGCTTTAGCGGCAGCCAAAAGCCTAAATAATGGGTTCAGCAACCAATACCCTGCTGCAATCAGACCTGCAATTGCGACTAATCCAATTCCTATATTTTCTAGGCGCACAGATGTGCTTTCGACCACATGATTTGGTGCCATAAAAGCAACAATAGCCAGCAAAGGTACAATTAGTAAATCTTCAAAAAGTAAGATGGCTACAATTTTTTGCCCACGAGGTTGAGTTAAATCTCCCCGATCGCCCAACAACTGCATCACAATAGCAGTCGAGGTCAATACGAAACCTGCCGCACCAATAAAAGCCACTTGCCACGTAAACCCAAATAACAGCCCAACGCCAGTCAAAGCCAATGCACAAATGATGATTTGTAGCGTACCAAGGCCAAAAATTTCGCGTCTAAGACTCCATAAATGTGATGGTTGCATTTCCAAACCAATCACAAATAGGTACATCACAATTCCTAACTCGGCAATATGCAAAATTGCGGTGGAATCTTGAAAAAAGGCAAAACCGAATGGGCCAATAATCAGACCCGCAATTAAATAACCTAATACTGAACCTAAGCCAATACGTTTAAAAATAGGGACTGCAATGACGGCCGCTGCCAATAAAACTACGGGGGCAACCAAGCTAATTGAATGTGCTTCTGAGCTCATACATTTCTCATTTTATTTATCTGCAATTTATTCTATGTGAAACTATGTTTAAGGGCGATTATTAGTTTTGAGAAAAAGAATCCATAAAAAAAGCCCTGACGGGCTTTTTTTGATTAAACAACAAATTTCAACATGAGCTGAATAACCGTGGCATTAATTAAATCGACAAAGAACGCCCCACAAAGCGGAACAATTAAAAATGCCTTATGCGATGGACCATACATGTTGGTAATGGCCTGCATATTTGCTACTGCTGTTGGTGTTGCGCCCATACCAAAACCACAATGCCCTGCTGACAACACCGCTGCATCATAGTTTTTCCCCATTACACGGAACGTCACAAATGCTGCATATAACGCCATCGTAATCGTTTGAGCACCTAAAATCACCACAAGTGGACCTGCTAAATCTGCAAGTTGCCAAAGCTTTAATGAAAGCAATGCCATTGCTAAATAAAGCGACAAAGACGCATTACCAAAAACATCAATCGCACGGTCAAAAATATCAATTTTCAACACGCTTTCTAAAATATTTCTTAAGATTACACCACCACCGAGCGCCCAAACAAAGGTTGGTAACTCAAACCAAGTTCCCTTACTAAAGCCAGTCATAAACTCTGCAAACGCCAAACATGCTGCAAACATACCTAGTGTAGTAATTGCATTGTCGGCTGTAATTAAACGAACTTGATGTGGGTTTTCAAACGGCGCGAGGTCATCCGAATTGTGTTCAACATGACCATCACGCTGTTGTATTTCAGCATTGGTTTTCGGTTGTGCAAGGTTGTAACGATTGATAAGCAATTTCGCTAACGGTCCACCAATCACACCACCAATAATCAATCCAAAAGTCGCACTCGCCATTCCTAAAGCTAGAGCACCCTGAATACCATGCTGAGTTTCTAAAATTTCACCCCAAGCTCCGGCTGTACCATGACCACCTGTTAAGGTAATTGAACCTGCAATTAAACCAATTAATGGGTCAAGGCCAAGCAAAGTTGCAAGGCTCATGCCGACCGCATTTTGCACAACGATGAACGATGCAACACAGACTAAAAAGACAACCAAAGCCATACCGCCTTCTTTAAGCTTCATAAAATTGGCACTTAAACCAATAGAAGCAAAGAATACGAGCATAAAGCTGGTTTGCAATTCGCTACTAAAAACAATGCTATATCCCCATAGTGTATGGACAAGTAGAGAAATGACCGCAGCCACCAAACCACCTGCTACAGGTTCGGGAATATTGTAGCGTTTTAAAAAATCAATTCGATTAACAAGAAAGCGGCCCAACAATAAAACAACGACCGCCGAAATTAGCGTATAAAAACCATTAAAAACAAATTCCATATATACTACTTTCTAATTACATTCCTAAAGGATTGTAAAATAATTATATTTTATTTTTTCATATGTAAAAAAAACACAAATAAACTTTACAAAACTACCCTACCAATAGATTTTTACTATTCTTAAAAAAAGCTTAAATTTTTAAAGATTTCATACAAAAATATTAAATAAATTTATTTTCTCATTAATTTCATATATTTATTTCAAATTATTCTTAATTAAAAATAATTATTCCTTGACACCTTAAGCAGAAAATACTGTCTTTTGGGTCACGGAACTTAGAACTCATTCCCTTTAATATCCCTGAAAAGACCAGCTCCTTATTGCTCTGGGCAACATCTTTATAGGTTTTATATTCAATGAGTTTATTGCTTAAAGTTCGTCAGAACGTTCCACAGCTACAGTCTATTAAGAAATCTCTTCAGACACGTGCTGGTCAAAAAATACCTCACATGCTGATCAATGCATCAGATCTTTTTTTTCGAGGTCCTGAAATTGCCTTGTCAGGCAAAACACCTTTTGACGTGATCTATAAGCATGAAATTATTAGCTTACGCCATTATAGAAACGAAGCCAATATCTCTACACCTAAACACTGTGTTCCTTTAGTGATTGTTCCGCCATTAGCTGTGAACATGCTCATTTATGATTTGTTTCCTACTCGCAGTTTTGTACGCTTCTTTTTGGCACAAGGTTTTGATGTCTATTTAATCGACTGGGGTGTACCAACCCGCCACCAAGCAAAATACAATTTCGGCACCTACATTAAAATCTTTATGCCCGAAATGCTAAAGCAGGTTCGAGAGCACAGTGGTCAGCAACAGTTGTCTTTACATGGCTGGAGTTTAGGTGGCGCACTTTCACTCTGCTATACCGCATTATTTAAAGATAAAGATATTAAGAATCTAATTATTCTCGCTTCCCCTATCGATACCCATAAAGCGGGTTATATGGGGAAACTTTATGGCAGTCTGACTAAACCTGCCGAATGGGTTCGTAAACATACGCCATTTCGTATTCGCCACCACGTGCCAAGTGAAGCATTTCATATTCATGGCTGGCAAAACACGCTGGGCTTTAAATTAACTGACCCGATTGGAAATTTGAAAACATATTGGGAACTTTTTAAGAATCTTGATAACCGAGAGTTTATTGTCGACCATGCAACCTCAAGTTCATTCATCGATAATATGCTAGCCTATCCGGGCGGCGTCATGCGTGACATTATCCTTCGTTTCTGGATTGATAATGAACTATCCAATGGTGTAATTAAATTCGGCGAACTTACAGCCTATCTAAAAGATATTGAATGTTCAGTGCTCGCGGTCGGTGGCAGCACAGATATTATTGTGACTGCTGATGCTGTTAAGCCACTCATGACTTTGATTAGCAGCCAAGACAAAACCTTTAAAGTCGTTCCTGGTGGTCATATGGGTGTCGTTTCTGGAAGCCAAGCCCCTACTGCGGTTTGGCCAGAAATGAGTCATTGGCTAGCTACACGTTCAGATTAACTCACTCACACATCATCAGACCAGTGTAGTCATATCTACACTGGTTAATATTCAAACTTTGCAAAACTATTCTGTTGATCTTTATGTATGTTGAATCGTATTTTTCTAAGAAATTTTAAAAGCAACTTATTTTAAAATATATAGATACTATAAAGATATATTAGTATTTCAATTCACAAAAAAGTATTTAAATCATCCAAAAATATAAATTTTATTTATAAAGAATATATTTTAAGAATAAAATATTTTATCAATCGTTAAAAATTATTCAAACATAGTATCTGCCATCAAATTAATATTTTTCATTTTTAAAATTATCCTTATCAAGTAGATGTTACTTTTTGTTATTTATGTAAAGCTTACCTTAACAATAAAATCAAATAAGCATTTGTTAAATATAATTTTTCTTTAATCTTATTTTGTAAAATTTGTATATTTTTTATACAAATGTAGGTAATTTCTCACAATCATGTAAGCTAAAACTCACAACACAACCAATTGTTTTTCCTATAATTAATTTCAGTACATATAAGCACTCTTTACTATTAAATAGAAAGCTGAGTATTAATGAAGAGATCTGGAGAAACGGTAACGTTATCTTTATTAATATAAAAACTCTTAATAATAGAAAAAGAATCTCAAAAAATTAATATGTACTATCTTTCCTCTGGAAACAGAGGAAAGATCTTTTTTAATCATCAGATAGGGTATAGAAAATGTTTATTGCAAAAAATATATTTGTATATTTACTATCAATGTTAGCTTTATGCTTACTGATTATTTTCTTTAACTACCTTGGAATGAATGAGACGACTAACCTGCTGCTCTCTTCAGCACTTTTTGGAATATTTATTACTTGGTATTTCAAAGGTAGCGGACTATGTCTCGCCTTATTTAGCTTTTTTTACTGGGCAATGTTTGTAATTAGTCAAAGTTTAGAAGTGATATGGATGCTCGCCAGTTCAGTCATTGTCTATCTAGTGATGACTAAAATGATTCCTAAACTCAAGACCATCCATATCGGTGTTATAGCTAAAAAGGGTTCACCCCACGCTTAACCATACCTACTTTCTTAAATGTATTAATTTTGCTTTGTTCAGCATGTAATAACTCATTTAAGAAAATTTTTAAATTTTGCTCATCAAGACAAATGGGATTAAAACTAGTTTCTCCCATATTTAAAAAGAAAGATTCAATATTTGTATTACGCTGTACATATTTCATTGACCAACGCTGAAAAGAGTTCTTCTCGATGGAATATGTGCACAACCATTTAACATTGTAGTGTCTTTGATCATCTTTAATTCTTTCAAATAATCGCTCCACTAACTCTTGTTCACCTTCTAAACATTGAAAGAAAGCATTATCAGCATAATAGAGCACACCACAAATTTGATTCAAATCATTGAAATTTCTAGCTTCTGTTAAAATATCACGTAAATCTTGCAATAAATCTTCATTTTTTTCGTTTCGTTGACTGGCATAACACAGGCGAACGTTCATTAACAATTCCGTGAAATATAAAATTTCTTTATCTAAAGATTTTTCAATCTAACACACATCTCTTCCTAATAATTTATATTTCATCCCTACACTCAATATATGTTCCCAACAAACAACCGATAAGACAATAACCAAACTTATTAGACTTACAAACGATTAGGGGTAAAACAAAAAAAGCCCTCTTATAGAGGGCTTTTATAGCTTGTAAAAGAACAATAAAATTTCTTTTAAGCCTAAAATAAAAAAAAGCACTAAATAGTGCTTTTTTTCTTACTGAAATATTATTGTGGAATAATATTTACAGCATTTGGGCCTTTTTGACCTTGAGTAACAGTAAACGTTACACGTTGACCTTCGTGCAAAGTTTTGAAACCTGAACCAGAGATCTCTTTGAAGTGTGCAAACACGTCTGGACCATTGTCTTGTTGAATGAAACCGAAACCTTTAGTTTCGTTAAACCATTTTACTGTACCGCTTACTGTATTAGACATGATATATCCTACTGATTTCTAATATTTTAGTATCATTTAATAATGACACTAACATAACTTTGAAAAAAGAATAACAAATTGAGTTAAGATCTTAAAAAACGAAGGATTATGACTAAAACTACGATACTTTAAAGAAGATTTACTAACAAGACTTTTTTCTAGTTAAAAGCATGATACCTGAAATAAATTTCTATTCAAGCTTTTTATGAGAAAAATTTTATAAATTATAATAAAAAACCCAAAAACAATAACTTAATAGTGCAACTAAAACTTAGTATATCCCCTATCTAACCAACAACTTACATCCAATTAGATAAATTGTAGAAGAATAGAAAGATCAGCACTTAGAACGCATGAGATGAGTGAATAAAAAATATAAAAAAGACTTTAAATAATTTGAACTTTAGAAATTCAGGCAATAAAAAAACTCCTAAACAGGAGCTTCATTTTTAAATCATTGGCAGAGGATCAAGGACTCGAACCTTGACGAACGGTTTTGGAGACCGTCATGCT